>NZ_JBAQEO010000149.1:0-14771 GCF_049286785.1 Rhodococcus sp. (in: high G+C Gram-positive bacteria)
ATCTCCCCTTGAGTCAGGTCGACCAGCGGCAGGTCCGACGGGGTGAGCAGGGCCGGACCCTCGTGCGCGGCGGCCTCTTCGGCGAGTTCGCGCAGAGCCAGGGCCCAGCCGTCACTGAGGGCGATCGCGTCGTCCTCGGTGAGATCGGCTGCCGACCAGGCGAACACGGCCTGGAGTTCGGGTCCGGTCGTGAAATCCTCACAGAGCGCGTTGATCACCAGCCGGTAGGGGCCACCGAGATCAGCATCCGGCTCGGTGGCCAGCGAGTCGGATTCGGCGGCCGGCGTCCACGGGGCGGACACACCTCGTGGCACCCGTCCCAGATAGTTGAACAGCACCTGTGACTCCGGTTGCACTGCAAGGAGTCCGGCCGTGCGGGCGTTGATGTACCGCAGCATGCCGTAGCCGATACCGCCGTCCGGCGCTCCGCGCAACTGCTCCTTGACGTCCTTCAGCGTTCCCAGACGGTCTGCGCCGCTGCACAGTCGCACGGGTGTCACATTGGTGAGCCATCCGACGGTGCGGGACAGATCCACACCGGCGGCGAGTTCCTCGCGTCCGTGCCGCTCGAGGTCCACCAGCAGGTCGGCCTTCCGGCCCCCGGTCCAGCGATCGACGGCCAGGCGCAGAGCCGCCAGCAGAACGTCGGTGACGTCGCCGCCGACGACACCGGGAACGGTGGTGAGTAGCGCCGCAGTCAGGTCGGAGTCGAGGCGGACGGTGCGGCGCGCACCACTGCCCACCACGGCGTGGGCACCGTTACCCGGCACCAGTTCGGCACCCGGTGCGGTGACGCGCAGCCAGTGATCCAGTTCCGCCAGTCGTGCCGGTTGCTGTGCCTGCTCGGTGACGATGCGGGAAAATGTGCGCAGCGAGGTGGCGACGGGGTCGAGGGCTGCACTCTGACCGCTGTCTGCCGCGACCCACGCCATCGCGAGGTCCTCGAGCAGGATCTGCCAGGACACCCCGTCGACCACCAGATGGTGCGCGACGACGAGCAATCTGCCCGGTTCCTGCGGTCCGGGATCGAACCACACCGCGGCCACCGTGACGCCGCGGTCGGGATCGAGACGGTCGGCGGCGGCATCGGACTCTGCGGAAATGATGCTCCGCAGATCGGATTCGCCCAGTCCGTGGACGTCGACGCGCCGGACGGCCACATCCGCGGTCTCGGTGACCTCGAGAGACCACACCCCGGGAGCGTGACGGGTGAGTGTCTGCCGCAACCCGTCGTGGTGGTCGACGACCGACTGCAGAGAGGTCGTGAGAACCTCGACCGTGGTGCCCGCGGGGGTGTGGACCAGCACCGCCTGGTTGAAGCGGCTCTTTCCGCCACTCCACTCGGACAACCGGTGAACGACGGGCAACGGCAGCAGCACTCCCGTCGCCGGTTCCACGGTGACGGGCGCCTCGCCAACGACCGACGCCTCCCCCACCAGTCGCGCGAGGGCCGACGGCGTCCGCTGCTCGAAGATCTGCCGCGGCGTGATCGTGATACCTTCGCGGCGTGCGAGATTCACCAATCGAATGGCGAGGATGCTGTCGCCGCCGAGGGTGAAGAAGTCGTCGTCGACCCCCACCGCCTCGAGGCCGAGTACCTCCGCGAACTGTCGTGCGAGTACCGGAAGCGGGCCGTTCACGACGGCGGGTTCCACCGATACCCGGACCGAGAAGTCCGGTGCGGGAAGCGAAGAGCGGTCCAGTTTGCCGCTCGGACTCAGTGGGAACGCATCCAACGTCACGAACGCGACGGGAACCATGAACTCGGGCAGCATGGCAGACAGCCTGGTCCGGACCTCGTCGGTGTTCACGTCCCCGACCAGATAGCCGACCAACTGCTGCTGTCCCGGACGATCCGACCGCACCACTGCGGCCGCCTGCCGGACGCCGGGGCACGCCGCCATCTGCGCCTCGATCTCACCGAGTTCGATGCGGAAACCGCGCAGTTTCACCTGACCGTCCGCGCGGCCGAGGTACTCGACCATGCCCTGCCCATCGACGCGGGCGATGTCACCGGTGCGATACATACGGGAACCGTTGTGGCCGAACGGGTCGGCCACAAACCGTGCTGCACTCATTCCAGGTCTGCCGAGGTATCCGCGGGCCAGCTGCGGTCCGGACAGATACAGCTCGCCGGACGTCCCCGCCGGCACGGGCTGCAGGTAGTGGTCCAGCACGTACAGACCGGTGTTGGACGTGGGCAGCCCGATCGGCACCGAGGACGCCGAGGCGTCGACCCGCTGGACGGAAGGCGCACAGCTGACCTCCACCGAAGCCTCGGTGGGCCCGTACAGGTTGTCGAGTTCCACACCGGGCAGGAGTTCGGCAACCCGCCGCGCGAACGCCACCGGCAGTGCTTCACCGCTGCAGGCGAGGACACGCAGTCCGGTGCACCGAGCCGCCTCGGGTTCGGCGAGGAACGCCTCGAGCATCGTGGGAACGAAGTGGGCGCGGGTGATCGACTGCCGTGCGATGACGTCCGCGAGGTAGCCGGGATCCTGATGACCGTCCGGACGGGCCAGGACGAGGGTGGCACCGGCCAGCAGAGGGCCGAAGAATTCCGGCACCGACACGTCGAAGCTGGAGGGGGTCTTCTGCAGTACACGGTCCGACGGGGTGATCGGACGGAACCGCTGCATCCACAGCAGCCGGTTGACCACACCCCTGTGCGGCACCACCACCCCCTTGGGCCTGCCTGTGGATCCGGAGGTGTAGATCACGTACGCGGGGTGGTCCGGCGTCAGCGCAACCCCGGTGAGGGGTTCGGGCGAGTACCGGTCGGCGTCGGACACCTCGATCCGGGGTGCGTCGACGTCGGGAAGCGACACGGTGTGGTCGGTGAGCACACAGACGGGATCCGCGTCGCGAAGCATGTAGGCGAGCCGGTCGGCCGGGTACCCGGCGTCGAGGGGAACGTAGGCACCACCAGCCTTTCCGACGGCGAGCAGCGCCACCATGAGGTCCGCTGACCGCGGCAGTGCGACAGCCACCTTCGACTCCGGTGCCACACCGCGCTCGGCGAGCAGCCGAGCCAGACGGTGTGCCCGCTGATGCAGCTCGGCATAGGTGAGCTGTTCGTCCTCGAACACCACGGCCACCGCGTCGGGGGTCCGGGCCGCCTGTTCCTCGAGCAGTGCGGTCAGCGTCGTCTCGGGGAATGCCACCCCCACCTCACGCAGTGCGGCATCGATGCCGTCGCGCGGAGCGAGTGCGACAGAGGCCACGGGCTGGTCCGCGTCACGGGACACCTCGCCGAGGTAGGTGATCATCGTGTCGGCGAACCGCCGGGCCGCGTCGGCGTCGATGCGCGCCGCATCGTATTTCAGCTCCAGTGTCAACGCGTCCCCGGGCAGGACGATGAGCGTCATCGGGTACTGCGGATGCTCGTCGAATCGGATGTCGGTGACGCGCAGGGCACCCGACGGGTCTGCGACGGTGCCGTCACCGAGCGGATAGTTCTCGAAGACGACGAGTGTCTCGAACAGGTTCTGCAGTCCCCCGTCCCTGCGAAGTTCGGAAAGCCCGAGATACTGATGGTCAAGCAGAGCGGACTGCTCGAGCTGCCACCGCGTGAGCGCCTGTGCCACAGTCTCCTTCGCCCGGAACCGGAGGCGAGCGGGAACGGTGTTGATGAACAGGCCCACCATGGTGTCGATGCCCGGCAGTTCGGCGCCGCGGCCCGACACGGTGGAGCCGAACAGCACGTCGTCCCGGCCGGTGAGGCGTCCGAGCACCAGTCCCCACGTCCCGTGCACGAGCGTGCTCAGGGTCATACCGCGTGCCCGTCCCGCGGAGATGAGCGCCCGGGTAGCCGTGGCCGGCAACTGCACTCGCACACTGCGGATTCCCGTCTCACCCGGCGCAGCGCACGCGGGAAGTTCCACCGGATCCGGAGCGTCCCCGAGGGAGTCTCGCCACAGCGCGAGCGACGCCTCGCGGTTTCGGCCCGCCAGCCACCGGGCGTAGCTGCCGTACGGGGTGGGGGTCGGCAACTGCGGCGCGCTGGCGTCGACGCTGTAGAGAGCCATCATTTCCCGCAGCATCACCGGAACCGACCATCCGTCGGCCACGATGTGATGGATCGACTGCAAGAGTAGATGCGTGTCGGAACCGGTACGCACCAGCATGTACCGCAGCAGCGGCGGCCTTTCGAATTCGAATCCGCGGGCGCGTTCGTCCGCCAGAACCTGCTCGATCCGACCGTCCGGTTCCGGCACACCGGTCAGGTCCAGCACCTCCATGGGGACGCGCACGTTCTCGCGAACCACCTGCGCGAGGCGGCCGTCGGACAGCGTCTGCACGCCCGTCCTCAGGGCGGCATGTCTATCGACGACCGCCTGCAGCGCTCGGTGCAGTGCCGACGCATCCACCGGACCGGTCAGCTCGATCACCTGTTGCACGATGTACGGGTCGGCCTCGCCGCCCTCGAACGAGGACTGGAAGTAGATGCCCTCCTGCAGCGGGGTCAGGGGGAGGACGTCGGAAACGGTCCCCAGTGCGTCGACGTCCGCCTGTGTGAGCGACACCAGCGGGAAGTCCGAGGGTGTGTGACCGCCGAACTCCTCGGTGCCGGCCAGGTCCCGCAGCGCCGCGGTCCACTCCCGAGCCAGCGACTCCACCGCGTCCCGCGTCAGGATTCCCGGCGCCCATCGGAGCGTGGTGCTCAGCGCCGGGCCGTCGGCCCCGTCCCTGGTGATGACGTCGACGGAGAGGGCGTGAGCGAGGGGCATACGCGGGTCTTCGGCGCCGTCCATGCCCAGCGGCAGCCAGTCGCCACCGTTCCCGCCCGAGGCCCGGCCGAGGTAGTTGAACAGCACCTGCGGAGCGGGTTCCTTCGCGGGTTCCGTTGTGTCCGGGGACAGATAGCGCAATGCTCCGTAACCGAACCCGGATCCGGGAATGCGCCGCAACTGTTCCTTGACGGTTTTCAGCGCGCCGGCCAGTCCGGCGGGACCGGAGACCGATGCCGGGTCGAGAGCCACGGGGTACACCGTGGTGAACCAGCCGACGGTGCGGGACAAGTCCACGGCGGGTCCGTCATCTCCGCGGACCAGATCCTCTTCCCGGCCATGGCCCTCGAGGTCGACGAGCACCGCGGTGGATTCTTCCGCCGTCCCCCGTGCGGAGCGCCACCTGCCGAGCGCCACAGCGAATCCCGTGAGGAGGGCGTCGTTCACGCGGCCGTGGAAGGCGGCCGGCACGGCCCCGAGCAGTGGCCGGGTGAATTCCGGCGGCAACGTCACCGTGAGCGACTCGGCGCCACCGGCGAGGTCGAGAGCGGGGTCGAGTGCTCGGGAACCGATCAGCGGATCGGGAGTGCCCGCCACGCCCCTCCAGAAGGGACGTTCGGAATCGAAGGCGCCTGCCCGCACCCGCTCGTTCAGCAGTTCGGACCACCGGCGCAGCGAGGTGCCGACCGGGGCGAGTTGCGGAGTCGCGCCCGCCTGTGCCGCCGTCGCTGCCGTGGCGAGGTCTTCCAGGATGATGCGCCACGAGACGCCGTCGACCACGAGGTGGTGTGCCACCAGCAGGAGCCGACCAGGACCGCCGGCACCTCGGAAGAGCACGGCCTGCAGCATGATTCCCGAGTCCGGATCGAGTCGTGACACCGCTGCCTCCGCCTCGCCGTCGATGTCCGCGTCGCCGAGATCGACCACCCGCAGCACACCCTCCGCGGCTGCAGGGTCCCATTGCGGCACCGACAGCATCGACCGCTCATCCGGTACCCGTCGTGCCCGCAGGGCGTCGTGCCGCTCGAGCACCGCGTGCAGGGCGATGCGCGCAGCGGCCTCACCGAAGGAGTCGGGGGTCTGCACCAGCACCGACTGGTGGAAGGTGGTGATGTCCGGCCCGGCACCGGCCCGGAGCAGGATCGGAGTGTTGTGCACGGCGCCGATCGCCTCGTCGTCGGGGTCGATCGCCGGGGCGACGCGCCCGTCCTGCACCCGCGCAAGCGCCTCGGCGGTACGCAGCTGGAAGATGTCCCGTGGGCTGATCGAAAGACCCTCACGTCGCGCAGCATTCACCAGTTGGATGGCGACGATACTGTCGCCCCCCAGGGCGAAGAAGTCGTCGGTCACGCCGACCGATTCCACACCGAGCACTCCGGCGATCAAGGAGCACAGTGTCTGCTCGACGGCGGTCCGCGGTGCCACGTTCTCACTCGCGGCATCGAGTTCCGGTTCCGGAAGCGCCCGTCGATCCAGTTTGCCGTTGGGTGTGAGCGGGAAGCGTTCGAGTACGACGAACGCCGAAGGCACCATGTAGTCGGGCAGCTTGGACGCCGCCCACGCCCGCAGCGTCGCACCGTCGAGCTCCGCGCCCTCGTGCGCCACGACGTATCCGGACAGGTACTTCGCGCCGGCGGGCGTGGTCCGTACGAGGACGGCACTGTGCCGGACCGCCGGATGCGAGACCAGCCCCGCCTCCACATCCTCGAGTTCGAGACGCATCCCCCGGATCTTCACCTGGTTGTCGGCGCGACCGAGGAAATCCAGGGTCCCCTGCGGTGTCCACCTGGCGAGGTCACCGGTGCGGTAGAGACGGGAGCCGTTGTCGCCGAACGGGTTGGCGACGAACCGGGACGCCGTCAAGTCCGGCGCGCCGACGTAACCGCGGCCGAGCAGGAACCCGCCCGCATACAGCTCACCGCCGGTACCGATGGGCACCGGCCGCAGGTGGGGGTCCAGAACGTAGAGCTGGGTGTCGGGGTTGGGCCGTCCGATGGACGTCGCGATCCGCTCCGCGTCCTCCCGGTAGATGACGTGCGAGACCCCGATGGTGGCCTCGGCGGGCCCGTATCCGTGGTAGAGCGTGGTAGTCGACTGCGATCGGAAGCGTTCGAACAGTTCGGGTGTGAGAACCTCACCGCCACACCACACGTGCTTCAGATTCGACAGAAGTTCGGTGCCCCGCGCGAGGTCGAGCAGGACGTCCAGCATCGAGGAGACGAGATAGACGAACGTCACCGACTCCCGCGCGATCAGATCGAGGAGGTAGCGCGGATCACGTTCGCCGCCGTCCTCGGCCACCACCAGACGTCCACCCGACGCCAGTGGCAGGAGGATTTCGTTCACCGAGATGTCGAAGGACAGCGGTGCCTTGAACAGCGACGCGTCGCCGGGGCCGAAACCCAGCACGGTGTCGCGTTGCCAGAGCATGCGGGCGCACACCGCCTCGTGGCGGATCATCGCCCCCTTGGGGCGGCCGGTCGACCCCGACGTGAAGATCACGTAGGCGAGTTGCGAACCCTGCACGGTCACCGCGGGCGCGGAGGTGGGCTGCTCGGAGTAGGCCCAGTTCCCGAGGTCGACGGGGACGCCCCGCTCACCGGCGTCGGTGACGCCGCCGCGCCCGGTGAGCACCAGACGCGCGCCGGCGTCCGCGAGCACCGCGGTGCGGCGGTCCTCGGGCCACGACGGATCGAGCGGCACGAACGCCCCACCCGCACAGACAACGGCGAGCAGGCCGATCACCATCTCGGCAGAACGTGGAAGACCCACCGCCACAACGTCTTCTGCACCCAGACCGCGCCCGAGAAGGTGACGCGACAGCTGCGCAACCCTGTCGCCGAGTTCGCGGTAGGTGAGCCGGAGATCGCCTGCCACCACAGCCTCGGCGTCCGGCGTCCGGGCGATGGATTCCCACAGAAGCCCGGGGACACTCGTCGAGAGTGGCGAGCCGGCGGTGTCGTTGAACTCGACGAGCACCTGCCTGCGCTCGGCGTCGGTCATCGGTTCGAGCGACGCGACGGGAAGGTCGGGGTCGGCCACGAACTGGGCGAGGAAGTATTCGAGGCGGACGCGATGCTCCTCGAGTTCGGCATCGAGACCGTACGGTGCACGCAGGTCGATCTGGATCGGCTCTGAATCCTGCCCGCCGCGGATCGCGAAATCGAGATCACTCACGGGGCCGGTAGCCGAACCACGTACCAGTGCGGGGAAACCGCCGAAAGTCAGCGCGTGCTCGAACATCATCGAATTGATGCCGGGACCGAACACCCGCCGGTCGGGATCGATGACCCGGAATTCACGGGCCAGGTCTTCGCCGCGGTAGCGGCCGTGTCGCAGCGAGGCGATGAGCGTGGTGTCGATGCGGGTGGCCAATTCGCCCACCGTCATCGCCGGATCCACCTGTACGCGCAGCGGCAGGATCGTGGACGCCATCCCGGGGATGCGGCGCAGGTCCCGGCCGACCCGGGCCGTCATCGGCAACGACAACGTGAGGTCGCGCAGGCCGGTGATGCGATGGATGTAGGCCACCACGGCCGCGAGCGGAAGTCGCGTCCGGCGGATACCTGCGGCGGACGCGAAGTCATAGAGGGCGTCGGCATCGTCGGCGGCGATCTCGACGGTGGTCGAGAGTGCCGGGCGCGACTGGTCGCCGACGCCCGGCAGCAGTCTCGGCGGTTCGGGCGCGTCCAGCATCCGGCCGATCCAGAATTCGCGGTCGGCGGCGAAGCGGTCCGAGCTCCGATAGGCACGATCCGATTCGACGAGGGTGTCCAGTGACCAGGGCCCGGCCTTCGTCTCGAAATTCGCGCTTTCATACCGCTCCACGACGTCGGCCACCAGCAGGGTGATGCCGTAACCGTCGATGATGCTGTGGTGATATCGCTGATACCACATCAGTGATGCGTCGGCGGTACGCAGCAGCGCCTGCCGGAACAGCGGTTCCCCGCCGTCGAGATCGACCACGGTCTGCATGTCGCGGTGCATCCACGCCCGGGCACTCGCCTGGGGATCGTCCTCGTCGCTCAGGTCGACGAAGTCCAGCGTCCAGTCGTCCGGACGGGTGGGCACCTGGACGAGCTTGTCGTCCCCGTCCACCTCGAACCGCACATGCAGCGCTTCGGCTCGTTCGATGGTGGCACGGATCGCAGCCGCCGTCCGGTCCACGTCGATGGCACCTGCCACCTCGACGACCAGGGACAGGTTGTAGACCGAACTTCCGGGGTCGAGCCGCTGACCCACCCAGATCTCGGACTGCGCTGCGGTGAGTGGGAACGCCGAGCACGACGAGAGCAGGTCGGCGTGAGCCGCCGCCGAGGATTTCGGAGACATGGTGATCCGATCGTCCGTCCAGAGTGCTCGCCGAGCGATGAGCACCGGTTGGAGCTTAGGTTAGGCTTCCCACTGAAACCAAGCCGGCTCTCGCCGGCGGACAACGGACTCGCTCACGCTTCGTGACACCACACCGCCGTATTGCCGCCACGACGTTCGGCGGCGTAAAGGGCGGTGTCTGCCGGATCGACAAGATTGTCGGGCGGCTGCGAAGAACCCCGTTTCTCGCCTCAGTTCGCGAGGAACTCCAGCAGCACCTTGTTCACTACTTCGGGCTGCTCGAGATAGCCGTAGTGCCCTACATCCGGAATCTCGTAGTACCTGGCAGTGGGGATCGCCTCGGCCACTTCCCGGGACAGGTACGGCGGAATCATGCGGTCGTCGGAAAACCCGATCGACAGGCAGGGAGTGGTGATGGCCCGGTACGCCTGCCTGCGATCGAAGGTGCGGTCCATCTCCATCTGTGCCCGAACACCCGGCGACGTCCGTCCGCCACCGAACTCGAAGAGGTCGAGCCAGTCGCGCGCGGCGTGCTCGTCGACGAGAGAGGCCGGCGACAGGTTCATCACGGCCGTGACGGCGGCCCGGTACTTGGGCGGAAGTGCGATACCGCTGTCGTGGAGGGCGCGCTCGCCTTCGGTCAGGGTCTGCTGGAAGTAGTCCATCCGGGCGTGGCCCGCGAGAAAGGCCGCCTTGTGCACCAGATCCGGCCGGGTCAGCGCGAGTTCCTGGGCTACGCGGGCACCCATCGACGTGCCCACGACACGCGCCGGGCCACCGCCGAGATGATCGATCAGTGCGGCCGTGTCGGCGACGAGGTCTTCGATGGTGATTCCGCCGACGCTCTCATCGGACGGGGCGATGCCGCGGTTGTCGAATGTGCAGACGCGGTAGCCGGCGTCGATGAGGGCAGGGGTCTGATGCAGATCCCACACCCGTCCCGGACTTCCGGTTCCCATAATGAGCACCACCAGATCTCCGGACCCCTTGACCTGGTAGTTCAGGGGGATTCCGTTGATCGTGGCGATCGTCATGCTTGCCTTCCTTTCATGGGACGTGGTCATCAGCTGGATTGGATAGCCTAAGCTGCGTCTGTCGCCGCTACGAGTGGTGAGGACCGCAAGCTCGCCCAGGAGGACCGCGTTGAGAGTCGCCACACTCGGATATCAAACCTGGGGTCACCGTACCCTCCAGGCACTGCTCGAGTCCGAACACGAGGTCGTCCTCGCGATCACGCATCCCAAGAGTGACCATGTGTACGAGCAGATGTGGGCCGATTCGGTTGCGGATCTCGCCACCGAGCACGGCGTTCCCGTACACATCGCCACCAAGCCGGACCACGACTTCACAGCAGCCCTGAAGAAGGCCGACGCGGACATCGTGGTCGCCAACAACTGGCGCACCTGGCTTCCCCGCGACGTCTTCGACGCCCCCCGCTACGGCACCCTGAACATCCACGATTCCCTGCTTCCCAAGTACACCGGATTCTCCCCCCTCGTCTGGGCGCTGATCAACGGTGAAGAAGAGGTGGGACTCACCGCGCACCTGATGGACGAAGAACTCGACGCCGGTGACATCATTCTGCAGCGGTCCACTCCGGTCGGGCCGCAGGACACGGTCACGGACCTGTTCCACCGCACCGTCGACATGATCGGACCGATCACCCTCGACGCCCTTGAGTTGATCGCCTCCGGCCGCACCGACTGGACACCACAGGACCGATCGCAGGCCACCTTCTTCCACAAGCGCGCGCCCGAGGACAGCCGGATCGACTGGACGTGGCCCGCCGATGCCATCGAGCGCCTCGTCCGCGCCCAGTCCGACCCGTACCCCAACGCGTTCACCCATTTCAGGGGTCAGCGCATCCGGGTCCTGAAGGCGTCGGTGTCGCGGGGCAATTACGGCGGAACGCCCGGTCGAGTCTTCATCCACGAGGGCGACGGCATGGTCATCGTTGCAGGCCCGGACGCCCGGACGGGGCGCAACAAGGGTCTGCGAATCGAGCGTGTGCGACTCGACGACGGCACCGAGATATCCGGCAGGGAGTTCTTCCCGCGCGGGGGCGGCTACCTCGGCTGACACGTTCGTTGACAGCCTCATCCGACTGGCGTTTCATATGTGAACACATACGTTCTCAGATGAGTCGACCAGGGGCCTTCGATGACGGCAGCAGATCGCGACGCGGCGACCGATACCTCCACTCTCGTCCGCGGGATCAGCATGGTGGGCGGGCTGAGCGGCGGAGCCAACGTCATCATGCAACTCTCGCGCCCGGGTGTCGGATACGGCGTCGTGGAAAGCAAGGTCGACCGCGGAAATCTCTACAAACATCCGATTCGGCGCGCCAGGACCACGCTCACCTACCTGGCCGTCGCAGTGCTCGGCAGCCCCGAGGAGAAAAGCGCGTACCGGCGGGCCGTCAACGGTGCACACGTGCACGTGCGGTCGGGGCCCGACAGTCCCGTCCACTACAACGCATTCGACAAAGACCTGCAGTTATGGGTCGCGGCTTGCCTCTACCGTGGTCTCGAGGACGTGTACCGGATCGTCCACGGACCGCTCGGACCACTCGAGAACGACTTCTACCAGCAGGGGGCCGTGTTCGGGACCACACTGCAGCTTCCCAGTGGGTCGTGGCCGGCCGACCGCGCTGCCTTCGAGGAGTATTGGAATACCGCCCTGGCGGAGGCGACCGTCGACGACACCGTGCGCGAATACCTCCGGGGAATCGCCGACGTGACGTTTCTGCCCTGGCCTCTGCGGGTGTTCTTCGGGCCCGTCAACAGGTTCTTCACGGTCGGATTTCTTCCGCAGCATTTCCGGGAACAGATGCACATGTCCTGGACTCCGCGTCACCAGCAACTGTTCGATACCGCGACCCGGACGCTGGCGGTGGCCGACAAACTCAGCCCGCCCATCGTCCGGCAGCTTCCCTTTCACCTCGCGCTCTGGGATCTGCGACGCCGGATGCGCCGCGGCGCCGAGCTGATCTGATCTGCCCCGATCTGATCTGGCCTCCCCATCCGCCTCCCCCACCCAACCACCCGAAGTAAGCTGATCCTCCTGATTCGGTGAACCCTCACGGTGGGCAACTAGCGTCGGCAGGCCCGGTTCTCATAGAGTCGCCGATACGAACTACTGCGCGTGGCGCGCAGCAAGCCCGAGAGGAACAAGATGGCCGCGAAGACCACCGCCGAGAACGACATCGCGGACGAGGATCTCGAACCCTTAGCGGACGAGACCGCCCGGCAGGCACAGCGCGTTGTCGCTGCCTACGCCGCCGATGCCGAGGAGTGCAGAATGCTGCTCTCGATGTTGGGCATCGGACCCGCCGGCAAGCTCGACTGAGAATTTCATCCATTTCGACCGCGAAGGAAACCCGTGGCTGTCAGCTCGGAATCGTCAGCATCGTCAGCAAGCTCGACATCTGACCCAGTCTCCGGGCAAGCCGACTTCGTCGTCGTAGCGAACCGCCTTCCGGTCGACCTCGAACGTCTGCCGGACGGCACCAATCGCTGGAAACGCAGCCCCGGTGGTCTCGTCACCGCGCTCGAGCCGATCCTCCGCCGCAACAAAGGTGCGTGGGTCGGCTGGGCGGGGGTGGCGGACGCTGAACTCGATCCCGTGGTCGAAGACGACCTGGAGCTGTATCCCGTCCCGCTGAGCGCTGCGGAGATCGCCGATTACTACGAGGGGTTCTCCAACGCCACGCTCTGGCCGCTCTACCACGACGTGATCGTGAAGCCCGAATACAACCGCAGCTGGTGGAACGCGTACGTCGAGGTGAACCGGCGCTTCGCCGAGGCCACGTCCAAGGCCGCCGCGCACGGTGCCACCGTGTGGATCCAGGACTACCAGTTGCAGCTGGTTCCCAAGATGCTTCGCATGCTGCGTCCCGACCTCACCATCGGGTTCTTCCTGCACATTCCTTTCCCGCCGGTGGAACTGTTCATGCAGATGCCGTGGCGGACCGAGATCGTCGAGGGACTGCTCGGTGCCGACCTGATCGGGTTCCACCTTCCGGGCGGCGCACAGAACTTCCTCTTCCTCGCCCGCAGACTCGCCGGCCAGCAGACCTCCCGCGGAACCGTCGGCATTCGCTCGAAGCTGGGCGTCGTGCAGGTGGGATTCCGCACCGTGCGGGTGGGTGCGTTCCCCATCTCCATCGACTCGAGCCAGCTCGACGAACAATCCCGGTCCAAGGCCATCCGGGACCGGGCCAAACAGATCCGCAAGGAATTGGGCGATCCGAAGCACATCATGCTCGGCGTCGACCGGCTCGACTACACCAAGGGCATCGACGTGCGCCTGGCCGCGTTGCACGAACTGCTCGAAGAGCACCGGGTGGACCCCGCCGACACGGTGATGGTGCAGCTCGCCACCCCGAGCCGCGAGCGCGTGGAGAGCTACGTCCACATGCGTGGCGAGATCGAGCAGATAGTTTCCCGCATCAACGGCGAATACGCCGAGGTCGGGCGTCCGGTGGTCCACTACATTCACCGCCCCATCCCGCGAGACGAACTCATCGCGTTCTTCGTGGCCGCGGATGTCATGCTGGTGACCCCGTTGCGCGACGGAATGAACCTCGTGGCCAAGGAGTACGTCGCATGCAGGAGCGATCTCGGCGGAGCCCTGCTGCTCAGTGAGTTCACCGGCGCCGCAGCAGAACTGCGGCAGGCATTCCTGTGCAATCCGCACGACCTCGACGGAGTCAAGGACGCGATGGAGGCGGCCCTCAAACAGCCACGGGAGGACGGCCGGCGCCGCATGCGGGCTCTGCGCAGGCAGGTTCTCGCCCATGACGTCGATCGGTGGGCGATGTCGTTCCTCGATGCGCTGGCTCACAGCGGCGCCGCGGGCCCGGCGTTGATCGCCCCCGCCGAGGTCGGCGAGGAGAACTGACTCCCTAGCGGGCGAGCTGGCCGGACGACACGAGAAAAGCAACCAGGTCCCGGACCGTCTCTTCGGCCGGCCTCGGGGTGTATCCGAGTTCGGCCCGCGCCTTCGACCCGTCGATGACCGGTGCCGCGAGCAACGCCGACATCGCCGACCGGGACAGCACATCCGAACCGAATCTGGCCCCGATCGGTTCCGCGATGGGCAGCACACGTTCGACGACGCTCAGCGGGAACGAGTACAGCGGCCCCCTCCGTCCAGCCGTATGCGCCGCCTTCTTCACTACCTCGTGCATGCCGAGCATGTGGCCGGAGATCAGATAGTTCTCGCCGGCCCTCCCCTTCTGCGCGGCGGCCATCAGACCGGCGCCCACGTCGCGGACGTCGACGAAGTCGAACCCGCCCTGCACCGTCGCCGGCACGCGACCGCGAGCGGCGTTGCGCAGCAACGCATTGACGCGGGAGAGCCCGTAGTCGGCCGGGCCGTACACCCCCGTCGGATTACAGATGACGGCATCGAGTCCAGCATCGATCACCTCACGGAGTTCGATCTCACCGGCCCACTTCGACCTGTCGTAGACCGGGATCGTGGGGTCGACCGATCGCGGCGAGTTCTCGTCCAGCCTTCCGCCACAGTTCGCTTGGTCGAAGGAATGCACGGAACTGCAGTGCACCATACGCCGAACACCCACTGCGAGAGCAGCTTCCGCGACAGTGCGCACACCCCGGGTGTTGACGGTCCAGGCCCGATCTGTCATGGAGTCGTTTTGGGGTCGATTACGGACAGATTGCTCAACACGAAGAAGTGGTCAAC
>NZ_JBAQEO010000150.1:0-2299 GCF_049286785.1 Rhodococcus sp. (in: high G+C Gram-positive bacteria)
GTCGAGCAGACGACCACGGCGCTCGTCATGCGCAAGTTGGTCGACTACCGCCTCACCCCGCTCCTGCAACAGCTCGCTGACAAGTCGTGACGGCAGCCATCGGAAGCATTCTGACAACTCGATAACCCGACGCGTCGTTGGCCGCCGAATCGACAGCCGATTCTGATCAGAGGATTCTCGTGAGTGCACCGACCCGGCTCCACACTGCCCGCGCAAACTGTCACCGCAACTCGTCATCGAGGCGGTCTGGAGGCAGCCGGTCCCGATTCCACTACGACGGGCGCTACTCGAGAATCGACCTCGCCGCCCACTCACGCTGGACCCCCGACTTCATCAAGCTGGTCGACGCACTCGGCCGCGTCGCCCTGCGATGCGATCGGGAGGACGACTTCGAATCCGTAATCGCCCAAACACGCGAGCAACGATCAGATCATGGCTGCCAGGGGAATTCGTCCCCTGTTCGACGAGGACATCACCGACGGTCACACTCAGGCGAATCTGTGAATTCCACGCGCGGGGACAGACGCAGCTTGCCGCAGCGATGATCGCCCCGCCAGTGCATAGCGCTCGAGATACCCACTTGGCGGACGCGCCGGCGGCAGGCTCACGGCCATTGGGCATCGCGTTACTCACGTCACCGGACCGTGTGGCGCGTGCGCGGACTGCGGCACCCAGATCGTCTCGCAGCCTCCACTACATCTCGGTATTCGACGTGGAGAGGTGTCTGCGCCCGGCACATGATCGGGGCCGACCTACCCCAGCCACTTCCCTGCGCGCGCCGGCTGCAACCGCATCTCAACCCGCCTACCTTGGAAGCCGCACATGCGAGATGCTCTCCGATGCCGATCGAGAGAGCTTGAATGAGCAGAACTCACGCAGTTGAGTGCGGGTTGCGAAATCGAGTTCATCGATCAGTGTGCTCGTGACCATCAACAGAATACGTTGGTAGAACTCGGTGGGCGTGAGCCCGAACTCGGGAAGAATGTATTCGTCTCCCCCACCGAAACGGAACCATTTCGTGGCGAAAACCAGCATTGCGCGGTCCTCGTGGGTCATTTGGACCCTCCTCCGGATACCTTGGTACTTACAAGTGAGATCGGGGGCGGCGAACATGTCCACCCCCGATCTTGCCGGCGGGTGACGAATCTTGCGGCGTCGGCGCCGTCCACAATGCTGCCGGAAACGACGCCGTTTGAGCGGTAGGCGTTGGCGACGAAGCCGATCCGCCCAAACCTCGCGACATACGACGCGGCGTTGCTACCGGCCCGACATGATAGAGCACGACCACACCCCGAACCGAGATTCTGTGGGACCGTACCGTGCCGGGCCGGCCGGGTACAGCGATTACAGCATGTCCGGTTGGACGATTCCGGGCTCGATCCCGAGGATATGGCGTCCGACAGTCTCGTAGCTAACCTGCGCATTGAACAGCACATGCCGTGCCGCGGTGCTGAAATCACGCCAGTAACGCTGCGCCGGCCCTGTCGTTCCGAATGCCGAGGAGCCCCCGAGATCCATCAACTCATCAGCCGCCTCGGTCAGGATCTGCACGACGAGAGCACCCTCTCCGCGGCACTCCGTGCGCTCCTCGATGGAGAGCACCCAGCGTTCAGTCGCAGCGTCATCGATCCGGGAGCATGAACCTTCCACCAGGCGACGTGCTGCTCGAATCTTTGTTGCAGCTTTACCAAGAGCGGCTTGATAGGCGGGCGAGTCACTCTTGTGAGCGAGGCTGCTGTAGATGATCGGTCCGCCACTCTTGGCCATGATGACTTCGAGGAGCCCCTCCACACTGCCGACAAGAACGCCGAGCGACTTTGCGCGCAGCAGTGGGTAGTTCACCCAGTAGTCGGAGGGTTCGAGTAGAGCGCTGTCCACGGCAGCCGGAGGTGTGGCCGAAATGTCCGCGAATGAACAGATGCTCGCCGAGTCGACCGTTACGTCATGTGCAACGACGGTGTCGGATCCGGTGCCTTTCATTCCGGTGACCTGCCATGTGTAGTCGAGTTCGACAGAACTCATGGGCAGCACGACCAGCATCGGTTGCTGGTCGGGCAGGATTGCAGGGACCATAGTGAACTGCGCATGGTGCGATCCCGTGGCGTAACTCCAGCGTCCGGTCAGCTTGAACCCATCGCCGTCCGGCACGAGCTGTCCCATCCCGTTCTGGGGAGAGCAGATCCGAGGGATACCATCGGCGAACACGGTTTCTTGAATCGCGGCCGGGAGCTTGGATGCGAACCACAGACATGAGTTGTAGATCGTGTAAACCCACGCCGTAGACGGGCAGCCCTTCGCC
>NZ_JBAQEO010000151.1:0-1554 GCF_049286785.1 Rhodococcus sp. (in: high G+C Gram-positive bacteria)
CCGCCGCCACGACCATTGCCGCCGCCACCGCCGCCGCCGTTGCCGCCACCGCCGACGAGGCCGGGTGTACCGCCGCCACCGGCACCGGAGAACCCACCACCCGGGGGGACCGCCTTGCCACCGGCGAGCTTGCCCGCGAGGGCCTTTCCGCCGGTCATGAGTGCCGCGCCGGCCATGAGCGCGGCGCCGCCGGCACCGGCACCGGATCCGCCGTTGCCGACGGCGGACACGGCGGGGGTGATCAGCCGCATCAGAGCGGGAAGCACGAGTGCCGCAGCGGCGAGCAGCGAGATCCCGATCAGCGAGTACTGGAACTGCTCGAGGGTCGGGGTTTGTCCTTCGGGGACGTCGAGTGCGGAGGACTGGGTGGTCAGGAACGCCATCGCGTACACCAGCGATGCGACCGGCTTGAACAGGCAGAACCCGACTACCCAGGCGAGAAGTTTCTCGTAGGACTGCGATCCGGTCTTCGTCCCCCCGGCCGCGGCCGCGACGGGCAGCGCGGCGACAGCGACGATGAGGAATCCTTGCCGGATCGGCATGAGGAACGCCTGGGCGAGGGCACCGAAAGTGCCGAACAGGCCGATGATCAGCATCAGGCCCGGTGCCAGCCCGGAGTAGGCGTTCAGGATCATCATCGACTGCACGGTCCCGGCGGGATCGTTGTTCGATGTCGCGCCCACGACCTCGGTCGCGAAGGCGTCGCCCGCAGCGGTCGCAAGGGTGACCACCACCGACATCATCGCGGCCGTCACGACCACCCGAACCAGGGTCCGGAAGGTTTCTTCGGCCTGGTCGACCATCAACTGCCGCCGCGCCGCGGCCAACCGCAGTGACATGAACCCGATCGAGATGATCAATAGGAAAGACTGGATCCAGATCGTGTACTCGTTGATCTGGGCAAGCGGGGCGAACGATTCGAGGTCGGCGTTGGGGATCTTGATCCACCAGATGGTCGCCATGACCATCGCCTGCGACATCCCGTCCAGCATCGAGTTGACGATCTTGCCGAACTGCGAATCCCACTGCTCCTGGAGTTGTTCGCTGGCAAAGTCTTTGACCGTTTCGACGGGGTTGCCGTGGTTGTCGCACATGTTCCCGGACCAGTTCCCGACGACGTCGCCGCTACTGGGTAGTCCGGGCACGTTGACTCCGCCGAAACCCGGGATCAATCCGCCGAGTCCCTCGCCGAGTGCTTCCGCCCCCTGGCACACCAGGGAACGGTCCTCACCCGGCTTCGGTTCAGGTTCCTGTGCGACAGCGGTATTCGCGACACCGAGGAGTATGGCAAGGCTGACCGCGAGTGCGGTCACTACGCGGATCAGGTGGCGGGCCACTGGGTCCACCCCCCGATGTTGCTGATCTCCTTCTGCCCGCCGTAGAGATCCGCGGTGAGCTTGATCTGCCAGTCCCCGCCGCGCCAGAGCAATTCCATCGGCGTGGAGATCCAGCCTGTGCCGCTCTCCTTGAGCATCGCGTACTCCACGACCGCGTAATCGGACCGAGCCGGGTTCCACTGAACGACCCGGTAAGCATCGACACGGAAGTACGGCA
>NZ_JBAQEO010000152.1:0-2483 GCF_049286785.1 Rhodococcus sp. (in: high G+C Gram-positive bacteria)
GTAATCCACCACCCGTGTCCACAAGCCGGGGGTAAGGCCCCTGACAATCCTGCCGGCGATCACGCCACCGCCGTACGACGAATACAGGCAGGTCATCATCGAATCTGGGATCAAGATCGTTGAGACCGCCGGTTCCAACCCCGCACCGCACCTGCCCGACTTCCATTCCGCCGGGGTCAAGGTGCTGCACAAGTGCACCAGCGTGCGGCACGCGATCAAAGCACAGGACACGGGTGTCGACGGCATCAGTATCGACGGCTTCGAATGCGCCGGCCACCCAGGTGAGGATGACATCCCAGGTCTGGTGCTGATCGCCGCCGCGGCCGAGCAGATCACCATCCCTATGGTCGCCTCGGGAGGCTTCGCGGACGCACGCGGGTTGGTCGCGGCGCTCGCTCTCGGCGCCGACGGTATCAACATGGGCACCCGTTTCATGTGCACCGCTGAATCGCCTACCCACCAGAACATCAAGGAAGCAATCGTCGCGGCCAAGGAGACCGACACCGAGCTGATCTTCCGGCCACTGCGCAACACCGCGCGCGTCGCTAGCAACACCGTCAGCCGGGAGGTCGTCGAGATCCTGAACCGCGGCGGCCAGTTCCCGGACGTCCAAGAACTCGTCGCGGGCGCTCGCGGTCGCCTCGTCTACGAGAACGGCGATCCCGAGGCCGGCATCTGGACCGTCGGGACCGTCCAGGGCATCATCCACGACATCCCGACCGCTGGTGAACTCGTCGAACGCATTGTCACCGGGGCAGAGGCGCTGATTTCTGAGCGCCTCGCCGGCCTCCTGTCCTCCGTCGACGCGTGAGTTATCTGCAGGAGAGAAGCCATGGAGCGCAATATCTTCGAGAAGGACCACGAAGTATATCGGGAGACAGTGCGCGAGTTCCTCGCCCATGAGGTCGAGTCGAACTATGAGCAGTGGGAGGCAGACCGGCTGATCGACCGCTCGGCTTGGCTGGCTGCCAGCAAAGCCGGGATCGTCGGGCTCGGCGCACCGGAGGAGTTCGGCGGATCGGGAGTGACCGATTACCGGTTTCGATACGTCGTGGCAGCGGAGGTCGCACGGAGCGCTACAACGTCGTTCTGCTCCGGAATCAGCCGCCAGGAGGACGTTGCGATTCCGAACATCGTCGGGCTCGGTACCGACGAATAGAAGCAGCGGTGGCTGCCCGGCATAGCCGCTGGCGAACTGATCGGTGCGATCGCGATGACCGAGCCGGGCGCTGGCAGTGACCTGCAGGGGCCTCAAGACCACTGCGGTCCGGAAACGGAAAGACTGGATGATCAACGGGCAGAGGACGTTCATCACGAACGGTATCCACTCCGATCTCGTCATCGTCGCAGCCCGTACTGATTCTAGCGCCGGATCGAAGGGATTGTCGCTCTTCGTAGTGGAGCGGGACATGCCCGGATTCAGCCGTGGGTGCAAGGTGGGACTCGCCGGCCAGGACACTGCGGAACTGGTGTTCGAGGATGCGAGGGTGCGCGCGACCAGTCTGCTCGGTATCGAGGGGCGCGGCTATATCCACCTCATGGAAAGCCAGTCGCTTGACCGCAGTTCGATCGCGGTCAACGCGATTGCGGTGTCGAAGGCCGCCTACGAATTGACCAAGAATTACGTGTTTGATCGCAAGGCATTCATCAAGCCGATCGGAGACCTGCAGAACACCCGGTTCGCGCTGGTGGAGATGCTCACGGAGATCGAGGTGACCGAGTCACACATCGATCGGTGCGTACTCGCAGTGAATGCAGGCGAACTCACCGCCGTCGACGCGTCGAAGGGCAAGTGGTGGGCTAGTGAACTGCAGAAGCGCGTCGTCGATCGGTACGTGCAGTTGCATGGCGGATACGGGTTCATGATGGAGTATCCCATCGGCCGCGTTTACGTGGATCGCCGCATCCAGACAATTTGCGGTGGCACCACTGAGATCAAGAAAGAGATCATCGGATGCGACATCGCGTCCGACTTCGCCAAGTAGGTGGAGGGGTCGGCCATCGGTGAGTCCTTCCGGGTCGCAGCGCTACTCGGCTGCTAGATGATCGATGAATGCTGTGGCAGTAAGGAAACTGTTACCTGTTGCCTGACGCGCAAATGGATTCTGGCCCATTTGCCGTGATCAGCTCTGAGAGTGTTAGTTGCTGAGAAGTATTCGTGAAGACGTTTCGAACGGTTCGTGTCGACGACGTGCGGCAAATTGGCGGCCTCAGGTGGTTTTCGCTGTCGGCTCGACAACATGGATCGTCGATCTCTTTGATACTCATGCCGGGATTGACTGACTGAGCGGTCAGGGTGGCTGGAGTTGATGAGGAGTCATGTGGCCGATATCTGCGCACTATGTCCGATAGCGTGCGCGTATCGCTTTTCGCTCCCGAAACGGTGCGGCGCTCGTGGTGCCGGAGACCTGTAGCGGGTTGGTCGCAGCTACTTGGTGGCCGGCCGTCATCAGTGTGAGTACCTATGGCACGCGGCCCGGTTT
>NZ_JBAQEO010000153.1:0-10112 GCF_049286785.1 Rhodococcus sp. (in: high G+C Gram-positive bacteria)
CATCACCCCTCATACAGGACACGGTAAGCCTGCAACGTCAGTTCCGAACAACACCACAGCGCAAGACACCTCCGGTGCGGCTTTGCCACGACTCAGACATACCCCGACAGATCTCCGGTGAGATCGACGTAGCCCCTGCAGGACCTCATCCGCGTCAGTCATGTAATCGACTGACTGCTAGCACAATTCGTGTGCACGATGTTTGACGCCGCCCAGAACCGGCCACGAAGCGGCTACCGCCGATCATTCTCCCCGGTGACGCCCGGGTGTCCGCACGGCCGAATCCGGGTCCGAGCTCGGGTCCGGGGCGGAGCGGTAAGAGCCCGGATCGATCGTCAGGTCTTCGGTGTCGGCAAAAATTAGCCGCCCGTCGTCGAGCGCGACCGCCCACCGATGCACCGGCGCCCACTCGTGCCCACCACCGCCAGGGTCGGTCACCGCCGCATAGTCCTCGACCACCTCACCGGTGAGATCGGCCCCGGAGCACCTACGGACCAGCACCCGGACACCGACCGCCAACTCCGGGCCACCGACCGGCCGATTGCTACTGTTTCGGGCCATGCTGATGCACCTCTTCGCTCGGCGAAACTCGGAGATCGAGCATAAGCACCACCCGGCCCGGTACGCGACCCGACCTGCACGAACACCATCCGCGATCGGGAACGCCGCCGGAGCAGTCGGCTGTCATCGGCGGTCGGTGTTCGCTACCTGTACCCCCTGTTTCCCATTCGAGCGGCAACTGCGAAGGAGCAGCCACTGATCGCAGGAGGAGCAGGACACAACGCTGACTACGGACTCGGCCACCGCCATGCGCGGCAACGACGCCGACGTCGGCGTGCACTGCTCGAGAGGGTCAACGGCTGCCGCCCGTCCCGGCCGCAGGACGCGGGCATCAGCGGCGCCCCAAAAACGCCAAGTCAGACTGCCACAGCCACTGAAGCTCGGGCAGCGCCAGCACCGCAAGCCCAGCGAACTCAAGCGCGAGAAAGTCGAGGAATACATCTCCGCCTGAACTGAAACACCCGACGCTCGCGGAGAAACCTGCCGAAACACCACCGCGGATTCCGTTGCACAATCGAAGGGAGGGAAGCAGAGATCCTGCGGGAGGCGACGATGCGTCGGGAGGAGCCGGCGCCGGTACCGGTAGCCGCACCGATCCGGTGGTGGCGGCTGCGCCCGTGGAGCCGCAACCACCTGATGCGCCCCAGCGACCGCTCCGAGGCCACCGGGGGTTCCCCCTGAGTAAGGACATCGTGAACACTGGGTCGTGAAGGTCCCAGAGGAAGAGATGTCACTGGTGGCGATGAAGGCTTACTCGGCGGAGTTCAAGGCCGATGCCGGAGATCCTGCGCAAGGCGGCGAGGTATTTCGCGGGCGAGACGAATTGGTGAGCCGCTTCCAGTTCGTTGACGACCACTGCGATACCGTTCCGGTGAAGTGGCTGTGCCAGATTCTCGAAGTCTCCCGCTCGGGTTTCTACCGGTGGCGGACCTCTGCGCCGGCCCGGGCCGCCGCGCCCGCGCCGACGAGGAGCTGGCCGCGCGGATCCGCGCCATGCATGCCGACTCCGACGACACCTACAGTGTTCCGCGGGTGACCGCCGAGCTGCGCGAGGCCGGAATCGAAGTCAATCACAAGCGGGTCGAGCGGGTGATGCGTGAGAACGGGATCGTCGGGGTGCACCTGCGCAAACCGGTGCGCACCACCGTCCCCGATCCCGATGCGGCCGTGGTGACGGACCTGATCCGGCAGTGTTTCACCGCGAGCGCACCGAACACCCGATACGTCGGCGACATTCCCCCAAGCACTCCGTGCAGGGAGGTACCCCCACCTACCTCCCAGTCGGTGACGGCGAATTTCTGTATCTGGCGACGGTGTTGGACCTGAGTTCGCGACGGTTGGCGGGGTGGTCGATCGCCGATAACATGCGCACCGGACTGGTCACCGATGCACTGCGGACGGCGGCCGCCGTACGTGGCGCGTCCGGCCTGAACGGCTCAATTTTCCACTCCGACAATGGCGCCCAGTATGCATCGGCCGAGTTCGCCGACCTCTGCCGCGATGGGGGTGACCCCGTCGCGGGGTGCGGTCGGAACGTCGGCGGACAACGCGGCCGCCGAGTCGCTGAACGCGACGTTGAAACGGGAGACGCTGAAGGGGCGGAAGCGCTGGAACAGTGCGGGTGAGGCCGCGCCGTCGTCTTCCGCTGGATCACGCAATACAACACCAGAAGGAGGCATTCCACTCTCGGCCAGATCTGACCGCCGGTCGGTCCTGTGCCCCACGCGGTGTGTCGGGATGCTCGTGCGCGTGAGGATGCCGAAGGCGCGTTCGGAGGAGATGCCGTAGACGAGCATGAGCTTGGGACCCCTAGCCTCCCCGTTTGGTGATGTATCGGGGGCCCGGGGGGTCATGGCGCGCCTCGGGCACTGTCGGGTACGCCGTGGACGGTGTGATGGTCAGGGATTCGTCGAGGGCGCGGGTGGCGGCGCGTTCGACAAGCAGGGGCACGAAGTCCCGGATCTGGCATCCGTCGAATCGGTGGTGGGCGGTCTGAATCGCATTGTCGACCCGGTCGGTGTCGAGGAACTGATATCGCTGGATCAGATGTGCGCGCACCGCGTCGATGTGCTGTTCTTCGGTGACGTCCATGACAGAAATTGTGGTCCCGTCGACGGCGGTCGGGAAGGGTTTTCCTGAGTTCACCAGCTCGAACACCCACCCATTTTCGGACCGTTGCGGAGACCGGGGCGGGTTGACGTCGGGCGTCCGACTCGGCAACGATGGCTCGTTGGATTGCAGCGGCGCAGTCTCGTCACCTCCGCGGCGCTACCCATCTGGATTCCGGCCGCACCAAGCAAGAGAGCACCGGATGACACCGACCCAGAACGACCCCGATACCGCCCAGGCGCGGGTATTCCGCGACCTGCTGCACGAGGAGATCGCAGCACTCACGTCCCGGATCGAGACCGCCCGAGGACACATTGATCGAGGCGGCACCGAGGACCGGGAGCTGGGTGCACGTCTGCACACGCAACTCGCCGAGGCACATCAGCTGGTGGCCCGGCTGACTGCCCGGTACCCGGAACTGCGCAGTACCGGCCGGCTCGCCGGACAATGACGGCCGTCCTGGAGGGATCAGGTGCTGCGGTATGTCGACGGCGGCGCGACCAGGGGAAAATTCATGGTGGTCACGCTCGCGGGTAGCCCGATCTGCGGCCACTCCCTAGTCACGCGTGGGGGGATCGTCGTCGATGCGGTGCCGCAGTCGCAGGATTGTCGCCAGCAGGGACAGCCCGCAGAAGATGGCCGCTGCTACCGCGGCCGCGACGAGGCCGACCGTCGGCGACACGACGAAGCTGAAGATGAGAAGCACGACCCCCACGAGCGCCGCCCCGAGGGTAGCGATACCGCAGACCGCGAGCTTGTGCGAGGTGGACACCAGCACGGGAAGGGCATGCTGGCGGAACAGGGCGCGATGGATTCCGACCGGCGCGATCAGCAGCATCGTCGACAGGACCGACAGGGCGACCGTGACGAGGTAGACACCGACCTCGAAGTCCGTCAGGTCCTCGAAGCGCTGCTGGAACGGCAACGTCAGCAAGAACCCGGTGAGCAGTTGCACTCCGGTCTGCACGACCCGCAGTTCCTGGAGCAGCGCCGACCAGTTGCGGTCGAGCCGTTGGGTTTCCGTCTCGTGGCGTGCGCGGTAGTTCCACTCTTCGTCCGCCCGCTCGTCACTGCTATCTGGCATGTCCAACCCGCCGTGCTCGAAGGGTCAGGTGGCGAGCCGGGCTGCATCCTCGCGGGCGCGGCGCGCGGCCTGCAGCTCGAGCCCGTAGAGCAACCCGAAGGTGAACCCGTTCTCGCCGCCGGTGCTCCCGGCGCGGGCACCGAGGGTGCGGAGGGTGCCCAGGGCCACCACGCTGTCCTGGTGCTCCCCGAGAACCTTCTGGACCTTCTTGTATTCGGCGACCCGCTTCTTGCCCTTCTTCTTCCCGACCAGCCCGCGGGTGAGTTCGCCGGCGTAGCGGGCCCGCTTCGCGGCCTTCCGAGCCCGGTGCAGGGCCTCGTCGTCGCCGTCGTCGAGGGCGGCAGCCAACCTCTTGTCCGCCTTGCGACGCGCCTTCCGCGCGGCCTTCTTCAGCACCCGCTCACCGGAGGCTGCGTCCTCGGTCAGCGGCGGTGCGGTGCGCCACCGCGCCAGCCCGGCGAGCACCGCCCGGTACCGGTCGCCGTCGACGGTTTCCATCACCTCGGCCCGGTACCGGAGTTGCTCGGCGAGCAGATCATTCTCGATGCGGGCGGCGACCGGACCGAGCACCAGCTCCTCGGGCAGGTCGGTGACCGCGGCGGCGAACCGGGCGCGTTGGACCTGCCGGTCCCGCACCTCACCGAGCACCCCCGCGTACCAGGACAGTTCCTCGTCGAGCCGGGACCGGGCGGCGGGGTCCAGCATTTTCTTGAACACCCGCAGGGTGCTGCGGAACCGGCGGATCCCGACCCGGGTGGCATGGACCGGGTCCAACCCGCGGCGCAGCCACACATCCCCGGCGACGATCGCCTGCACCTGGGTGTCGAGATAGTCGGTCAACAACTCCCGAACCCCCTCCACACCGGAGTCGTCGGCGCCGGAGTCGTCGTCGGCGGGGCCCGGACCGTTCGGGTTCAGCGCCCGGGACAGTTTCGACGGATACCGGAACGGGCGGGCGTCGTCCCGGGTCAGCCGTTTACCGATCGCCTCGAGTAGTTTCCCGTCGCCGCTCTCGCCCAGTTCGACCTCCACCTCGCGCCATTCACTGGCAACCGCGCCGTCCCCGCCAGACGCCGCGGCGACCGCGGTGGCGTGCACCGTGTCGTCGGCGACCTCGGTGAGCAGGTTTCCATCCGGGTCGAGCATCCGGCGCCGGCGCCGGACGGTCGAGATAGACGCCACCGGATGCACCGGTTTGCCCAGGGCCACCCCCGAGACCAGTGTGGCCAGCTCATCGGGCACCGAATCGTCCGCGCCGAGTGGCACTCGGATTTCGGTGCGCGCCTTGCGGTCGGGCACCTTCAGCTGCCAGCCCGCGTCGGTGTCGCCGGATCGGCGCCGCAACGTGACGTGGTGGCGGAGCAGGTCCCGGTCCATGGTGTCGAAGTATTCGTTGTCGAGGGTGACGGTCTGCTCGTCGAGCCGACCTCCCGGCGGAACCAGGTCGTTCAGGTCCGGTACCGCGAAGTCGGCGCCGACGTCGTACTTGTCTTCCCGTTCTTGCTGCGCCGTGCTCATGGATCCAGACTGCCCGTCCCGGTCGGTGGTTAACCAGGAAAGCGGCTTGGCACACCAATCATCGGAAGGTCGACGCGGGGCCCGCCGATAATAGAACATTGACCGGCTCGTCCCGGAAGCCGGCGCCTGACCGAAACTCGCTGACCAGCACGAACCCGATAGCCCCGTCCGGTGACATTCCCATGCCGGGACGGCGGATTCTCATAGTCGTTGCAACACAGGCCATATGGGGAGCCATTCTCCCCTGGTCAGCGACACTTCCGTAAGCCGGCGCAGTCCCCACTCCATTTCATCAAGAAGATGTCGAGAATCGATCCCTTTTCGTCACAGCCTCTGACCTGCGGATTCGGTAGGTCGGAAAACCAAAGTGCCGTCATCCGTCGCGACGGCCCACCGGCGCACCGGCGCCCACTCGTGACCGGCACTCACGCCCGCCTCGGCGGCGTAGTCGTCGACCACCACACCGAGCACCCACGCCGAACGGGCGCCGCCCGCCCGAACCCGGACCCGTGCCCCCGGCACGATCGGGCCACGGTTCTCCTTCGGCGTGTCGGGCATGGAAATGACTGTGGCACCCCTACCCCAGTGGCGTCGGCCGAGCCAAACCCCCGCCGGGATGAGTGACGACGTGAGACAAAGCCCCAGCCACACGAAGACGGCAGTGTGTACCTCAGCCCGCTCCCTGCACCACCGCGACCGCGCGATCTGCGTCCGGTCGATGCGCCGCCGGTGCCGGCGAGCAGCGTCGCACGCAGCTCCCGCAGCCCGGACAGCTCCTCGAAGGGGTGCGCCCGCACCCTGCGGAACCGCAATGCGTCTACGGTCTCCGGTTCGTCGTCGACGTGGTCGCGATCATGGCGATGTAGACCATCGCTTCATGATGGTCGGGCCACGTTTCGTAGGCGCGGACGCAGCGCCGGTGTTTGCAGATCCACGCGAACGTTCTCTCGACCACCACCGTCGGGGAAGAACCTTGATTCCCTTGGCATCGTCGGTGCGTTTGACGACCTGAACAGTCAGCGACAGAACATTTTTCGCCCACTCGATCAGCCTGCCGGCGTAGCCGCCGTCGGCCCACCAAACTGATCGTTGAGAAGTGAGCGCGCAGCGCAGCCAGGAGTCGGCACGCGCCATCCCGGTCCCCGCCATCGTCACCACGCCCGCCAGCAACAGCCCGCTCGAGTCCACGGCGATGTGGCGTTTGCGCCCGTTCGTTTTCTTTACCGCATCGCATCCACGACTCGACCCGGGCACGGTGTCGGGACCCTGCACCGATTGGGAGTCGATGATCGCCGCCGACGGCTGCGGATCGCGGCCACCTCGCACACGGGGCGCGATCACGCGATGCGTCGTGGATCCGCCGCCATACTCCCGCGCGGACCCAGCGGACGAAGATCGCGTACACCGTGGTGGCGGGCGGGAACTCCGCCGCCAACTGCCGCCACGCGATGCCACCCCGCACGACGTAGAAGATGGCATCGAGCACCAGACGGCGACAATGTTCTTTCGGGTCGGCCACCACGGCCTCCGGTGTAACCGGCGGGTGAGAGCAGGGGTTCGAGGAACCCCACCGTGCATCGTGCACCGACGACGAGGGATCCACCGCGCAGCGGTGCCCGCTCGACCGGTCCGGGGTCGGGCATGACGGGCACAGTTCGATGAGCGATGATGGCAAGTGAACTCCTGGTAGGGCTGGGACGAAAGCACTCACTGACCTACCAGGAGTTCACCTGTTTCCCATCCGTCACACGCCGACAATCACCGAGTTTTCAAATGCTCACTTAGAGTGGGAGCGGGTGTAGACCGGTTGTACGGTCCTGCAGTCGCAAGCATGGCATCGATACGCGAAACGCCGTCGACTACGTGACGTAGCCCGAAGGAGTGATTTCGTACGTTTTCGTACCGTTCCCGGTGAACGTGTGGCCGTCGAGCATTGCTACCACGTTTCTACGAGATCCCGCCCTACCCGGTTGACCAGGTTGGGGCCTACCCGGGAGCAGGTTGGCCGACGCGTTGCAGTTCAGTACCGTCAATAGTGCGACAACTATGAGCCACGAGTGTGGTATCGGTGGAGTTACGCACGGTAGGTGGGTGAGTTGACGGTGATTTCAGATCTGCTGGGAGATGGTGGCCTCAGGTTGAATTCCTTGCCGGAGCCGACCTCAACTGATCTCCGGTTTTTCCGCGCACCATTTCTGCCTTCCGCGACTGCCGGGCCGGATCAGGTCGATAGGTCAGCCCGCGGAGGCCTTCACCCGCACAGCTTGTATAGCGTCAGTCAGCAGACCGCCGGAAGACCATGGCCGTCACTCCTCACCACGCAGTACACGTGTGCGTCGTCCACCAACTCAGCTGTTGGTGGGATACAGGCCTCATTATGGGGCGCGTCATGATCTTGCCTTCGAATGTCCCAAGCACGACTGAGTCCCGTGAGATCGAACTCCTCACAGGCGTCCGAACAGGAAAAAGTACCTTCTACTCGGAGTTTCGAGGTGCAGCTGAGCGGCTCGAACGCGCAGTTCACGCTCTCGATACGATCTCTCGGGCGCTGGTGCAAACGGTCGAAGGCCCTGAGCAGCTGGTCCGTGCGGTAGCAGAAGCGGCCCGCTCACATCTCGGCGCCGAATGGGTGCTGATAGCCCTGGCAGACGGCGCGCTGCCGGAAGCTCTGCCCCGACACCTGATACTCGACGAGGCTGGTCGTGCTTACGCCTTCGAGGGTTTGCCGAACGCTGAGTACCCTGGTACTAATCTGCCGTCTGCCGTACTGAACCGGTTGAACGACATCCTGCGCGGGCAATTCGCGCAGTGCATTCACCCCGTGATCGAGGATCACCGAGCGCACGTTCCGATGAAACTAGACGGCGGCGTGATCGGTGCGTTCGCCGCGTGGACGCCGCCGCAGCGGACTCTAGACAGCACCGATGAATCGGTGATGCAAATATTGGCTAGTCAGACGGCCGTCGCATTGCAGAACTCGGCATTGTTTCAAGAGTCACAGCGCCTGCTGGAGCGGGCTGAACAAGGCTTCTCCGAAGCCAGTCGGCATGCTCTGGACCTCGCCGAGCGGAACGCCGAACTGCTTGCCGCCCAACGCCAACTCGGCGCTGCTCAACAGCATCAGGTGCTCAACTCGGAGCGACATCGGATCGCCAGGGAACTACACGATAGCGTCACTCAATGCGTGTTGTCGGCCGGGATGCAGATCGAAGTGTGTCGCACCGCGATTGCCGAGGAGGAACGCGGACAACGGCTGGAACTCGCAAAACATCTGACCCGCGCCGCTGTCGAGCAGCTTCGATCAGCTATTTATGCTCTGAATCGTCCAGGAGATTCGACTCATTCGACGCTGCCTGAACTGCTCGAGCAACTCTGCACCTTACACATGCCGGAAGACTTGCGTGTCACGTTGCGCATCGATGGCGCGGTGGTCGAGTTGCCGAATGAAACCGAGCACGCGTTGTTGCGAATCGCAGGGGAGGCCCTGTTCAACGCTGCGATGCACGGCAACGCAACTCGAGCGATTGTGCGACTTGCTTATCGATCGGACAGTGTGTCGCTATCGGTCGCCGACGATGGCGACGGCGATCCGGCGAAGCTGCGGTTGATGGTGCGTATGGCAAGTGCCGGAGACGTAGACGGGCATCATCGGGGACTCGCGAATATGACGGCACGTGCTCGCGACCACGGTGGCGTGCTCGAGGTACGACGGTCACGAATCGGTGGTGTTCTGATAGCGGCTACGATTCCACGGCCGGATGCTCCGGACAGTGAGCAGCATACTGCGGAACCTGAGCGAAAGGGAATCCGAACATGATGAGTCCAACGGGTATGGGTGCGGGGGCGAGTCTTCGGCGGAGTCATCGATCGCCCGCCGTGGTGCGAATGGTGTTGGTTGATGATCACGCAATGCTCCGGCAAGGATTACGTTCCGTCCTCGAACGTGAGGAGGATCTGACGGTAGTCGGTGAAGCGGCGTCGCAGGCGGAAGCCGAAGCGGTGGTTCGGGCTGTCGAACCGGATGTCGTGGTTTTGGATCTTAAGCTGTCGTCCAGCTCGGATTACGATGGTCTTACGCTGTGCGCCAAGCTGTCCGCTGCGCACGACGGAATCGGCCTACTCGTGCTGACTACATTTCTCAATGACGAACTAGTGGTGCGTGCCGTGCACGCCGGTGCGCGGGGTTACGTGGTCAAGGATGTTGACACCACCGAATTGGTGCGGGCAATCCGGGCAATTTCGGTTGGCGAGAGCGCGTTCGACGCGCACAGTGCTGCAGCACTGGTTCGCTCGATGAATAGCCATACGGCGCCCCCCGAGCGCCTTACTCCCCGCGAGCAGGAGGTCCTTCGCTTGCTAGCGGTCGGGCAGTCAAACGCGAAGATCGGCGAGCGGTTGTTCATCTCTTCCACGACGGTCAAGTTTCATGTCAAGAACATCCTGCGCAAGCTTGGCGTCGCCGGGCGTGCGGAGGCAGTGTACGAGGCCAACAAGCAAGGCCTGATCTGACAGTCACGTCGGATCTTCCTCGCTGAGATTTGCTCAGAATCGAAATCCTTTATGCAGTATAGTATTCACGACTCTAGTGGAGAGTCGATGTCCGACGATTGTCGAACGAATCGTGTCGTCGACGATTCGCCCACCAGGGTGTCGTAAGAGCTGTTGCGGGTGCAGTGCAGGGTCAACCGACCATCCGGTCATGCCGGTTTCCGCCACGGCGAAATGCCCTGTCGTGGTGGAAGAATTGGACTTCTCACAGAACCTTTTCAACCATCCCGAAGGGCATCTCGTAGGTGCAACTATCTCATACCCGCCCCATCGCCTCCGCGAGGTTCGATGA
>NZ_JBAQEO010000154.1:0-6556 GCF_049286785.1 Rhodococcus sp. (in: high G+C Gram-positive bacteria)
CTGGATGCTGGTGGACCTCGAACCCGGATACGAGCGCCTGCATGTAGGAGATCGAATCGATGCCACCACTGGGTGGTGTCAGCCGGAGATGCTGCCAGCAGAATTGGTGAGCTGGGACGTCCCGGTCCATGTCGAACGCGTCGCCGCGAACCGCCCCGGTGAGTACGACTGGATAGCCCACATTGACGACCACGTGGCAGCGCTGCTCCCGGCCCGGAAGGAATCAGAGGGCCCCGCCACGATCTCTGGCTGCCTGATGTACGACAGGTACCTGCACTTGTTTCACCAGACTGTGCCGACGACGAGTGGCCGCATTCTTCGCCGCGCTCTCATCACTCGAGAAGCAAACCGCACCCTGACCCCACACGGGGGCTACTCGGTGAACCCGTCAGGCCCGCCTCTTCTCACCGAGTGCGGCGACGCACCGCCCGACAGGACCGCGACGTGGGACTGCGTCGAACTCGTCACGGACGACGAGTAGGTAGTCAGGACCCGATTCTCGATTGATGCTGTGAACCGCTGGACTCAACTCGCCCTGACCCGCAGGGGGTGGCGGGCCAATACCCCGCGTCATCGCTCCAGCTCGATTCCGTAGGGGGATCCGCTAGTGGGATGACTACTGGCCGAAAGTCGCGCGGAGGGTCGCGTTGATCAGTTCGTTCAGGCGTTTGCGCATACGAACGGTTGTGTCATCGTCGCAGTTGTACAAATATGCCACCAATGTCTAGTAAATGGATGGCGAGTTCGGTAATGTCCACTCATAACGTGAAGTGGCTCATAGACCTGAGTCACATTCGGTGGTCACGATTCGAGGAGGAGGTCCGACGATGACGACGTCAGACATCGGCAGGTATGCGGCAGCGCCCACGGACGAGTGGCGGGACCGCAAGAGATACCTGTGGTTGGTGGGTTTGGTCCCACCGACGGCGGTATTTTTCGGCGCGGCCCTCGTGTGGGGGTTCAACGAACTCGGGTGGACCGCCGTCGCCCCGGTGTGGTGGTGGATCGGACCGCTGCTGCTGTACGTGCTGCTGCCGCTCCTCGACGTGTTCTTCGGACCGGACGGGCAGAATCCGCCGGACGAGGCGATGGAACGCCTCGAGAACGACAAGTACTACCGGTACTGCACCTACATCTACATCCCGTTCCAGTTGGCGAGCCTGGTCTTCGCCTGCTACCTGTGGTCGGCCGACAGCGTGTCGTGGCTCGGCCTCGACAACGGTCTGGGTCCGGTGTCCAAGATCGGACTGGCCCTGAGCATCGGTGTGATGGGCGGCGTCGGGATCAACACCGCGCACGAACTGGGGCACAAGAAGGACAGCCTCGAACGCTGGCTGTCGAAGATCACGCTGGCGCAGACGTTCTACGGTCACTTCTACATCGAACACAACCGCGGCCACCATGTCCGCGTCTCCACCCCGGAGGATCCGGCCAGCGCCCGGTTCGGCGAATCGTTCTGGACCTTCCTCCCGCGCAGTGTGTGGGGCAGCTTCAAGTCCTCGTGGGAACTGGAGAAGACTCGGTTGCAGCGACTCGGCAAGAGCCCGTGGACCATTCACAACGACGTGCTCAATGCCTGGTTGATGTCGGTGGTCCTGTTCGGCGTGCTCATCGCGGTGTTCGGACCGGTCGTCGTTCCGTTCCTGATCATCCAGGCCGTGTTCGGCTTCTCCCTGTTGGAGGCGGTCAACTACCTCGAGCACTACGGATTGCTGCGGCAGAAGAACGCCAACGGCCGCTACGAGCGCTGCGCCCCCGCGCACAGCTGGAACTCCGACCACATCGTGACCAACATCTTCCTGTACCACCTCCAGCGGCACAGTGACCACCACGCCAACCCGACCCGCCGGTACCAGACGCTGCGCAGCATGGAGGGGGCACCGAACCTGCCGAGTGGCTACGCCAGCATGATCGGGCTCGCCTACATCACCCCGCTCTGGCGCAAGGTGATGGACCACCGGGTCCTCGACCACTACAACGGCGACATCACCCGAGTGAACATTGCACCCGGCAAGCGGGCGAAGGTGCTCGCGGAGTATGGAGCGAAGTGATGGCCGACTACCGTTGCCCCGTTTGTGACTACATCTACAGCGAGATCAAAGGCGCCCCGCGGGAAGGATTTCCGCCCGGCACCGGGTGGGAACTGGTTCCCGACGGCTGGTGCTGCCCCGACTGCGGAGTGCGCGAGAAGGTCGACTTCGAGCCGATCGACGCAGGGAAAGGACACCGAGAATGAGCACCGATTTCAAGCTGTTCCGCTGTCTGCAGTGCGGATTCGAGTACGACGAGGCCGAGGGCTGGCCCGAGGACGGCATCGAACCGGGCACCCGGTGGGACGACATTCCCGACGACTGGTCGTGCCCCGACTGCGGCGCCGCGAAGAGCGACTTCGAGATGGTCGAGGTCAGCCGAGCATGACGTCCACCTTCGTCATCGTCGGCACCGGTGTGGCGGGCGCGAGCGCGGCGCAGACCCTTCGCGGCGAGGGATTCACCGGACGAATCGTTCTGATCGGGGACGAGTGCTCCCTGCCGTACCGTAGGCCGGTGTTGTCGAAGGATCTGCTCGCCGGCAAGACGACACCGGAGAAGGCGCTGTTGAAACCGGCCGCTTTCTGGTCCGACAATCAGATCGAGTTGCGTTCGGGGACAAGGGTTGTCGGTCTCGACACCGACGCCCGGCGCATCCGGCTGTGGGACGACGAGATCATCGCCTACGACGCCGTGCTTCTGGCGACCGGTGGGCGCGCCCGCCAGTGGGATCACGACGCCGGTCCGCGGGTGCACACCCTGCGCACGATGGAGGACGTCGCACCGCTGCGTGCGGCGATCGAACAGACCGGTTCGCTGCTCGTCATCGGGGCGGGATTGATCGGCTGCGAGGTCGCCGCCACCGCCCGGGCGCTCGGCGCCGAGGTCACCGTTCTCCACGCGGACACCTCACCGCTCGAGCGCATCGTGCCACCGGACGTCTCGGCGATGTACCTGCAGTTGCATGCCGAACAAGGCGTCGACATCGTCCCCGACGTGTCGCTGACGAGCCTCGCCGACGTCGACGGAACGGTGTGCGCCACCGCCGCCGACGGCCGCACCTGGAGCGCGGGGACGGCCCTCGTCGCAATCGGGTCGATCCCGGAGACTTCCCTGGCCCTCGCCGCCGGACTCGATGTGGACAACGGAATCGTGATCGACGAGCATTTCCGAACCCCGGCGTCCGGGGTGTTCGCTGCGGGAGACGTCGCCAACCAGCCGAATACCCTGCTCGGCGGACGGGAACGCGCCGAGCACTGGAACAGCGCGCAGGCACAGGGGATCGCGGCCGCCAAATCGATGCTCGGACAACCGCTCCCTCCCGCAGAGGTGCCGTGGGGATGGTCGATGCAGTACGGGCACAATCTCCAGTTCGCCGGGTGGGCGCGGCCGGACGACGAGTTTGTGGTGCGCGGCTCGATCTCCGAACGCGATTTCATTGCCCTCGCGCTCCGCGACGAACACCTCGTCGGGGCCGTTGCGGTGGGACGGCCCAAGGACATTCGCACCGTCCGGGAACTGGTCGGAACAGGCTCGGTGCTCGACCGCGACATGCTGGCCGACGAGACCATTGCCCTGGCCGAGATCGCCGCGGATCCCCGGGCGCGCGTCGAGCCCTCGCGGTTGTAAGCAGGGCAGGGTTGTATGGAGGTATGACGAAGTCGGCAGGCGTCCCGTGACGAGCGGCCACCCGGTGCCGGACCCCGTCGGTCCGGGGCAAGAGTCGGTGTGGGACTACCCGCGGCCGCCCGTCGTCGAACGAAGCGCCGAGTTGGTCGAGGTGTGGTTCGGCGGGCAACTCGTCGCGCGCACACGGAAACCGTTGCGGCTGCTCGAGACGAGCCACCCGCCGACCTACTACCTTCCCCGCGGCTGCTTCACCGAGGGGGTCCTGCGCCCGGCGCCCGGGAGCACGGTGTGCGAGTGGAAGGGACGCGCCGACTATTTCGACGTCCTGGCAGGCGGGCGCGTCGCCGAGCGTGCGGCGTGGCACTATCCGCGGCCGGTTGCCGGATACGAAACACTCGTCGGGCACGTGGCCGTCATGCCGGGTGCGATGGACGAGTGTTTCGTCGACGGAGAGCGGGTCCGTCCCCAGCTGGGCGGCTTCTACGGCGGGTGGATCACTGATCGGGTGGTCGGCCCTTTCAAGGGTGGTCCCGGAAGCCGTTTCTGGTGATTGCCGGATCAGGCCCAACCCCGGTAAAGAGACGATGAAAGGCGAACGATGGCCCTGACGAGCGCAGGTCTGCTGCTGTACCGCATCGACAGCGCGGGCCTGCTCGCCGTGTGGCTCGTTCATCCGGGCGGTCCTTATTGGAAGGGAAAGGACGAGGCGGCGTGGTCCGTCCCGAAGGGCGTGTACGACGCCGACGAGGATCCGCTCGCCGTTGCGCTACGTGAGTTCGAGGAGGAGTGCGGTATTCCGGCCCCGTCGGTGCCGTTGGCGATGCTGGGATTGTTCAAGCAACCGTCCGGGAAGGCCGTCACCGTATATGTCGGGGAAACCTCGGACGATCTCACGTTCGTTTCCAGCAACACATTCGAACTCGAGTGGCCACCGCGGTCCGGCAAGATGCAGAGCTTCCCGGAGGTTGACGACGCGCAGTGGCTGACCCTGCCCGCGGCGGAGATCAAACTCGTCAAAGGCCAGCGGCCGGTTCTTGCTGCATTGCGCGCACAACTCGACGACGAGGGCCGGTCGTACCGGTTCGAATGAACCCCGAATGTCCGAGCGGCACTGAGGCTAACCTTCGCCTATGACCCCTGCCCGCCGGAATCTCTGCGTCGTGTACGGCGTGATCGCGTTCGTTGCGTTGATCGCGACCTGGTGGAACAACATCGCGTACGTCGCGGATGGTGGTGACCTCTGGGGATTCTTCCGCGACGGTTACGCGAACTATGCAAGCAGCTCGCTCACGAACGACCTGTTGCTTCTCACGCTCGCGGCCGTCGTGTTCATGCTCGTCGAAGCCCGCAGGCTCGGTATCAAGTACGTGTGGGTGTATGTCGTCCTGTCGTTCGCGATCGCGATCAGCGTGATGTTTCCGCTCTTCCTGATCGCTCGCGAACGGCGCCAACCGCTTTGAGTCACCGAGGATCGGCGACCGGAAGGCCACCGGACCGGATGGGTGGCGTCGCAGCGGCGAAGCTCTCCCGAATAGTGTCCATCCGCTTCTCGATGTGATCGAGATAGTGCGGGTGCGTGATGATGTAGGGAAGATTCCGGGCAATTCCCCGGATCACGTATTCGCCCGCGTCCGCGGGTTTCATGCCGATATTTCCGTCCCCCTTGATGTGGCTGGCGTCCTCGACCTGACCACCGAGTCTGGCAGTGTTCTCGTCCAGATTCGACATCACCAAACCCGGGCAGAGCACGGAGACTCCGATGCCGTGCGGCGCCATTTCCGTGCGTAGAGCCTCGGACATCGCGATAACGGCGCTCTTCGCCGCACTGTAGGCGCCCCGGCCGGGCGCGCCCGACGTCAGCCCCATCACCGAAGCCGTGTTGACGATGTGCCCTGAGCCGCGGGTGCGCATGTCCGGACCGAAGGCGGAGACGCCGTTGAACGCCCCGGTCAAGTCGATCGCGATGATCTTGTCGAATGTATCCGGATCCGTATCGACGACATCGCGCCCGTTGAAACCGATCCCCGCATTGTTCACCAGGATGTCCACCGGCCCGAAGGCTGCCTCGGATTCCTTCTTGGCATCGATCCAGGCCGCACGGTCGCGTATGTCCAGCGCAATCCCGAGGAAACCGTGGGGTCGCTCCGAGGTCACCGTATTCAGCGCATCGCGATCGACGTCGGCAAGGGTGACGGAAATCCCGCGGGCGGCAAGAGAATCGGCGATGCCGAGGCCGATACCGCTCGCACCGCCGGTGACGAATGCGTGCCGGGCCGAGGACAATTCCATAGTTCGTGCTCCATTCGGAGTAAGCAGTTCGGGGACGCGAAATCAGAATAACATTCTCACGCACGAGATGAACGTTCTCACTCTGGCGGCGAAGCGCAGCGGGTCTGCCGTAAGACTCGGCGACACCACTATCGAGGTATCAGCCGTCGTGCTGCTCCACGCGTGTGGCCCGATATCGATAGCCGTCCTGATCGGTTACCTGTTCCCAGTCGAGCGTGACGGTCGCCCCCACAGCCAAGGTGCGAAACCCGTCTCCGACGATGTTGCTGTAGAACGCCCAACAGCCACCCGGCGTCTGGGGGGACTCGACAACTCCCCATCCCTCCTCGTCGTTCCACATCTCGACGATGCCAGTCGTTCGGCCGGTCACAAGGGGTGGACTGCTGTTCTTCGGACAGGGCCGGGAATCCGTCCACCGCGACCGCCATGAATGTGACGTGACACCCGCCGGGGACCCTGCACATCCTCGCCCCGTCCGGTCACGCGAGGTAACCCGGCGGAGAAACACGTTTGCCCGGTATCCGCGAGAAGCGAATACCGGGCAAACGGAAGAACCGAGAACTAATCGGCGTTGGTGCGCACCCGCAGTCCGGACCCCGCGGACTCGA
>NZ_JBAQEO010000155.1:0-11562 GCF_049286785.1 Rhodococcus sp. (in: high G+C Gram-positive bacteria)
CCCCGAAGGAGGAAAAATTTGTACGTCGGTGCGCTCGAGCTCGACATCTTGCTCGGTGACGTGCGATCTCTGAAAGAGAAGCGTGCAATGGTCAAACCGGTACTCGCCGAACTTCGGCGCTTCGGCGTCTCGGCGGCCGAAACCGGTGAACTGGACCGGTACCGCCGGTCGATGCTCGGCGTCACCATGGCGAGCTCGGCGGTCGACCATGTTCACGAAGTTCTGGACACGTGTGAGCGGCACGTGGCCGACCTACCGGAACTGCAACTGCTCGCGGTGCGACGGCGAATCTTCGGCCCTGAGGACTGACGACGGGCACCAGCCCCGACTCTGCACGAAGAACCGATCAGTGCAGAATGAAGTACAGCAAGTAACGAAAACACGACTACTCACGAGCGGCCAGGGGAAGGAGTCTGATTGTCATGGTGGATCCAGCCCGGGCACGCAAGCTCGCCAAGCGAATCGGCACCATCGTTGCGACGGCAATCGATCACGAAATCAAGGATCCTCGCCTGGCTTTCGTGACCATCACCGACACCAAGGTGACGGCCGATCTGCACGACGCCACCGTCTACTACACCGTGATGGGTGCCGATCTCGAATCGGAGCCCGATCTCGCGTCCGCCGCCGCGGGCCTCGAGAAGGCCAAGGGCGTCCTCCGCTCGAAGGTCGGGGCAGGTACCGGGGTTCGGTTCACGCCCACACTGACGTTCGTCGCGGATACCGTTCCGGACACCGCGCGGCACATGGAAGAGCTACTTGCTCGGGCACGTGCCGCCGATGACGAGGTGGCACGGGTAGCAGCGGCCGCGAAACCTGCCGGTGACCCCGATCCGTACAAGGAACCACGATCGGAAGACGCGGGCGACAGCGATGTCGACGAGCCCACCAGTTCCCGTCAGGCGGACTGACGCCCACAACATGACCCATACACACACGGCACTGCCTGATGTCGATCGCCACGAGGTGTACCTGCCGGAAGCGGTCGCTGTTCTCGAGGACGCGACGTCGGTGACGGTTCTGTGCCACGTCCAGCCCGACGCCGACACCATCGGCAGTGGACTGGCGCTCGCTCTGGTGCTCGAACGCAAGGGAATTCCGGTGCAGGTTGCTTTTTCCGCCCCGGAGGAGTTGCCGGAATCGATGCGGGAATTGCCGGGCACCCATCTGCTGGTTCCGGCCGATCACGTGCGGCGCAACGTCGACCTCGTCGTGACCGTGGATTGCGGCAGTGCAGGGCGGCTCGGCAAGCTCAGGGACCGCCTCGAGACCGCTGCGCACACGCTGGTCATCGACCATCATCGGTCCAACACGCGCTTCGGGAGCATGAATCTCATCGATGAGACCGCCGAGTCCACCACCGCGGTCGTGGCGCAGATCTTCGACCTGTGGAACGTGGACATCGACACGGACCTCGCGCACTGCCTGTACGCCGGTCTCGTCACCGACACCGGATCGTTCCGCTGGATACAGCCCGGTACGCACACCTTCGCCGAGAAGCTCCTCGCGACGGGAATCGACGGCGCACGCATCGCCCGCCAGTTGCTCGACACGCACCCCTTCGGCTGGTTGCGGATGCTTTCCTCGGTCCTCGGTTCGGCAACCCTGGTTCCGGACGCAGTCGGCGGAAGAGGCCTCGTCTACGCGGTCGTCACCCGGTCCGACATCGGAGATCTGCGGTCCGAGGAGATCGAAAGCATCATCGACATCGTCCGAACCACATCCGAGGCGGAGGTCGCGGCGGTGTTCAAGGAGGCCGCGGACGGTACGTGGTCGGTATCGCTGCGGTCGAAGTCCGACGTCGACGTGTCTGCTGTCGCGGAACGTCTCGGCGGTGGGGGACACCATTTCGCGGCGGGCTACACGGCGGTCGCGGACGTGGGCGAGATAGCCTCGGTCCTCGTCGCATCGTTCGGCTGAGGTGCGTGTCGCTTGGCTGACGTCGCCGAGGGAGTGACCGGGGACGCCACCGCGCGTCGGGTGTTCGGATTGGCATTGCCGGCGCTGGGAGTACTGGCCGCCGAACCGCTCTATCTGCTTTTCGACCTCGCCGTCGTCGGGCGGCTGGGCGCTCTGGCCCTGGCCGGACTTGCCGTCGGCGGCCTGATCCTGGCTCAGGTGAGCACGCAGCTGACGTTTCTGTCGTATGGCACGACGGCGCGGGCATCGAGGATGCATGGATCGGGCGACGAGCGCGGTGCGGTCCGTGAGGGTGTTCAGGCGACCTGGCTGGCGATCGGTATCGGTTCACTCGTGGCAGTCGTCGTTCAGCTGTGTGCCGGCCCGGTCACCTCCGTGATCGCGGGTGGATCGGAGATAGCGGAGGCTGCTGAGAGCTGGCTGCGGATAGCGGTGTTCGGTGCGCCGCTGATTCTGATCTCGATGGCGGGCAACGGCTGGATGCGCGGTGTGCAGAACACTGTGCGGCCTCTGCGTTTCGTCGTCATCGGATTGCTGGTCTCCGCGGTGACCTGCCCGGTGCTCGTGCACGGGTTGTGGGGTGCGCCGCGTTGGGCGCTCGAAGGTTCTGCGGTCGCCAACGTGACCGGCCAGGCTGTCTCGGCAAGTCTGTTCGTCGGAGCGCTGGTGGTAGAACGCGTCCCGCTGCGTCCGGAGTGGCGGGTGATACGAGCCCAGATGGTGCTCGGACGTGACCTGATCATGCGGAGCCTCGCGTTCCAGGCTTGCTTTCTGTCGGCAGCCGCAGTGGCGGCCCGGTTCGGCGCTGCAGCGGTGGCGGCGCATCAGGTGGTGTTGCAGCTGTGGAATCTGGTGGCGCTGACCCTCGACTCGCTGGCGATAGCGGCGCAGGCCTTGGTAGGGGCCGCCCTCGGCGCCGGATATGCGAGTGGAGCCACCCGGTTGTCGTGGCGCATCACCCGCTGGTCCGCTGTTTTCGCGGCAATGCTGGCGGTGGTGTTCGCCCTCGGCCACGGGGTGATCCCCGAGTTGTTCACCACTGATCCGGGGGTGCTGGACGAGATTGCGGTGGCCTGGTGGTTCTTCGTGGCGCTCATGCCGTTCGCCGGCGTGGTGTTCGCTCTGGACGGTGTGCTTCTCGGTGCGGGAGACGCTGCGTTTCTGCGCAACGCGACGCTGGCCTGCGCGCTCGTCGGATTCCTGCCCCTGATCTGGTTGTCGCTGTTCATCGACTGGGGGCTCGCGGGAATCTGGACAGGACTTACGGTGTTCATAATCCTTCGGATGCTCGCGGTGGTGTGGCGCGTCGCATCGGGACACTGGGCGGTGGTCGGTGCCGACCGGCAGGCTCGACCCGGATTCGACGGCGGTCCGGCGCGGGAACACGATCGGGAAAGGTAGTGCACGTGGCAGCCAAACTGATGGCGGTGAGCGATACCCATGTGGGGCACAAGGGAAATCGGCCCATCACCGAGGACATCTATCCGGATTCGCCCGACGACTGGCTGATCGTCGCCGGCGACGTCTCGGAGAGGACCGACGACATCCGGTGGGCACTGAGTCTGCTCCGCAGCCGATTCGCCAACGTCATCTGGGTCCCCGGCAACCACGAACTCTGGACGACGGCAAAGGATCCGGTGCAGATGCACGGGGTTGCACGCTACGACTACCTGGTGAACATGTGCCGGGAGATCGGTGTCGTCACGCCCGAGGATCCGTACCCGGTCTGGGAGGCGGAGGACGGTCCCGTCACTCTCGTCCCGATGTTCCTGCTGTACGACTACACGTTCCTTCCTGCGGGGGCCACCACCAAGGACGAGGGCCTGCGCATCGCGCGGGACAAGAATGTGGTGGCCACGGACGAGTTCCTGCTCTCCAGCGAGCCGTTCGGCACCCGGGATGCGTGGTGTCGCAGCCGGGTCGAAACGACGAGGGCGCGCCTGGATGCGTTACCCGCCGGCACCCGGACCGTCCTGATCAACCACTTCCCGCTGGTGCGCGAACCGACGCGGGTGCTCTGGTATCCGGAGTTCTCGCTCTGGTGCGGTACCGAGCTGACGAAGGATTGGCATACGCGTTACAACGCCGTGTGCGCCGTGTACGGGCACCTGCACATCCCGCGCACCACCTACTACGACGGCGTGCGATTCGAAGAAGTGTCCCTGGGCTATCCGCGGGAGTGGCAGAAGCGGGGTCTCCCGGACAGGCTTCTGCGCCAGATCCTTCCGGTGCCGGAGTATCCGCCGGGATCGCTCAACAAGTGGGGCGGGCATTTCAAGGTGACACCGGAACAGGAAGCCGAAGTGGAGAAGATGAGGGCGAGGGGCGGCCGGTGATCGAGCGAATTCTGCCGTCCGGTGTGGTGTCTGCCGAACTGTTCGACGATCCGCCGGACCTGCGCCCGATGCCACAGGAGGAACCGCTGATAGGCAGGGCGGTGGAGAAACGTCGCCGGGAGTTCGTCACCGCCCGGCACTGTGCCCGCCTGGCGATGAGCAAACTCGGCGTGGATCCGGCCCCGATCCTGCGTGGGGAGAAGGGTGCGCCGCGCTGGCCGCGCGGGGTGGTCGGCAGTCTCACCCATTGCGACGGATACCGCGGGGCGGTGCTCGGATATTCGATGCAGGTGCGCTCCGTCGGAATTGATGCCGAACCGCACGACACCCTGCCCGACGGGGTGCTGGACGCGGTGAGTCTCGAGTCCGAACGCGAATGGCTCGCAAGCACCGCGAATTCGGCGGACTGGCGCTCGGGCACCGGTCACCCGGTGCACCGGGATCGGCTGTTGTTCTGCGCCAAGGAGGCAACGTACAAGGCATGGTTCCCGCTCACCGAAAGGTGGCTCGGTTTCGAGGACGCACACATCACCCTCGACTCTTCGGGCGACGGGACGGGCACGTTCCATTCGGAGCTGCTCGTCTCCGGTGAAACCCTCGACGGCCCGCCGCTGGCGTCGTTCGACGGCCGGTGGATGGTGTCGGACGGCCTGATCATCACTGCTATCACGGTGCAGTGAGCATGGGCGATTTCGGCGGTGGTAACCCTGCTGGCAGAATCGGTAGACGTGTCGGTACGTGAAAAGCCCTCTTCCGGTCTGGTCGGCGCCGGTCTGCTCATCGTCGACAAGGACGCGGGGATCACCAGCCACGATGTGGTGGCCCGATGCCGCAAGTTGCTGAGAACGCGGAAGGTCGGGCATGCGGGCACTCTCGATCCGATGGCGACGGGCGTTCTCGTTCTCGGTGTCGAGCGGGCCACCAAACTGCTCGGACTGCTCGCACTGACCACCAAGGCGTACACGGCCACGATCCGGTTGGGTCAGGCCACCACCACCGACGACGCCGAGGGTGAGGTGCTGACGGAAGCGGACGCCTCCGGCGTGACGGATGCGGAGATCGCCGAGCACGTGGCAGCTCTCACCGGCGACATCTCCCAGGTGCCGGCGAGTGTGAGTGCCATCAAGGTGGACGGTCAGCGTGCTCACGCCCGGATCCGGGCGGGGGAGAGTGTGGAACTCGAGGCACGGCCGGTGACCGTGTCCCGGTTCGATGTGGTGGCACGCCGCGACGAGGGAACCTTCGTGGATCTGGACGTCGACGTGGAGTGCTCCTCGGGCACCTACATTCGGGCGCTTGCCCGCGATCTCGGGACGGCACTCGGTGTGGGCGGCCATCTCACTGCACTCCGCCGGACGCGGGTAGGACCGTTCACGCTCGAGCACGCCCGCACCCTCGAGGAACTCGCCGAGAATCCCGGGGTCAGCCTCGACATCGACGCCGCCGCGCGGACGGCGTTCCCGCACCGTCTGATCAACGCCGACGAGGCGGAGGCGATCAGTCAGGGTCGGTGGCTCGAGCCGATCGGGCTCGAGGGCGTGTACGCAGCCATCGATCCGGAAGGTCACACGATCGCGCTGCTCCAGGAACGGGGAAAGCGCGCCGGATCCGTGATGGTGGTTCGTCCGGCGACACTCAGGTAGGGCGTCAGACCAGCCAGATGGCATGTGCGGCCGGGTGGCCCAGTTCCACGGAGTCTTCGCTCGTTCCCAGTCGAACCGAGACGGTTCCCGCGTAGTCTCGGCGCTCGAGCAGCGTGACGGAGACATCGAGTGCCACGCCGACCGAGTCGAAGTACCGCAACATCGCAGGATCCGAATCCGAGATCCGCGCGATCCGGCCGCTCTCACCGTTCGTGAAGTCACTGAGCTGCCGGGCCGGGGGAGTCGGCACCGATCCGTCCACCGTGGGAATCGGATCCCCGTGCGGGTCGCGCTGGGGATGTCCCAATTTGGCGTCCATCCGGGCGATCATGAGATCCGAGACCGCGTGCTCGAGTATCTCGGCCTCGTCGTGTACCTCGTCCCAGCCGTACCCCAGTTCGTTGACCAGATACGTCTCGATGAGACGGTGCCGGCGGACCATTCCGATCGCGGCGATACGGCCGGCTTCGGTGAGGGCGATGGACCCGTAGCGTGCGTGATCGACGAGCCCCTGATCGGACAGTTTCCGGATCGCTTCGGACACCGTGGACGCAGAGACACCGATCTTCTCGGAGAGCAGTTTCGTGGACACCCGTTCCGGGGACCACTCCTGAATGGTCCAGATGACCTTGAGGTAGTCCTGGGCCACTGCCGACAGGGAGCCGGTGTCGGATGGGAGGTCCTCTGTCACGGTCGGGTCATTCTTGTTGACGGCCACGTGACGAGCTTAGGCAAGGATTACTCCGCGGACACATCGGACACACTCGGCGCCGACGATCGGATGGCGGTACGCGCTGCGAACCACGACGTGAGCACGCCCTGGCTGGGCCCGAACAGGTAGGCGACGACGAACACCGAACTCTGGGCCAGCACGATGATCCCCCCGGTGGACGCATCGAAATAGTAACTCGCGTACACCCCGGCCACCGCGCACCCGATGCCCAGCGCCGGCGCGATCACCAGCATGCGAGAGAAACGCTCGGTCATCAGATAGGCGCTGCTGCCCGGAATGATCAGCATGGCGACGACGAGAATCACGCCCACTGCCTGGATCGCGACCACGATCGTCACGGCCAGCAAGGCGAGGAGAAGAGCGGACAATCTCGCAGGCGAGATACCGAGCGCGTGCGCCTGGGTTCGGTCGAAGGCGAAGAGCATCAGATCCCGCCGCTTCGAGATCAGGACGGCGAGGGCGAGGCCGCCGAGGCCGAGGACCTGCCAGAGATCTGCGTTCGTCACACCGAGCACGTTGCCGAACAGGATGTGTCCTAGATCGATCTGGCTGGGATGCTTCGAGATGATGACGAGGCCGAGCGCGAACAGGGTGGTGAAGACGACCCCGATAGCCGCGTCCTCCCTGATCTTGGTGGTGGTGCGGACGACACCGATCATGGTGACCGCGGCGACCGCGAACACCAGGGCGCCCACAGCGAAGGGTGCGCCTACGAGATAGGCGAGGGCGACCCCCGGAAGAACCGAGTGCGATACGGCGTCGCCCATCAGGGACCAGCCGATGAGGACGAGCCAGCAGCTGAGCAGCGCACACACCACCGATGCGGCGACGGAGACCACCAGTGCCCGTTGGATGAAGCTGTAGCCCAAAGGTTCCACCAGCACGTCGATGAGGTTCACCGCGGCGCCTTTCCGTTGTCCGGGGCGGGTCGAAGGGGGTCGACACCGAATGCGAGTGCGAGGTTCTCGGGTCTGAGGACCTCCTCGGGACTGCCGTGGACGAGGACCCGTCGATGCAGCAGAAGAGCGTCGTCGCAGAGCGCGGGAAGCCCGTGCAGGTCATGGGTGGCGACGAGAATGGACCGGCCCTGTGCCGCCAGATCCCGCAGCAGCCGGATGATCGTGGCCTCGGTCTTCTTGTCGACCCCGGCGAACGGTTCGTCGAGCAGCAGCACCGACGCCCCCTGCGCGATCCCGCGGGCCACGAAGGCGCGCTTGCGTTGTCCGCCCGACAGGCGGCCGATCTGCCGGTCCGCCAGATCGGTGAGTTCCACCTGCTCGAGCGCATCCGCGACCACGGCATGATCCACAGGTCTCGGACGGCGGTACCAGTTCTGTTTTCCGTAGCGGCCGGTCATCACCACGTCGCGCACGCTCACGGGGAACGCCCAGTCGACGTCTTCGCTTTGCGGTACATAGCTCACGGCACCCCGGCGACGCGCCACCGCTGGCGAATCGCCCTCGATGGTGACGGTGCCCGACGCCGGCTTGACCATTCCCATGACGGCTTTGAAGAGTGTCGATTTCCCCGAACCGTTCATGCCCACGAGTCCGCACACGTTGCCGGCCTCGAGGGTCAGTGACGCCCCGTCGAGCGCGACGACGTCGCGATAACGCACCGACAGCGACTCCACCCGGACGGCCGGCGCGATCATGATGACCCGAGCAATCCGTCGACGATGGTCTTCGTGTCGTGTCGCAGGAGGTCCAGATAGGTGGGGACCGGACCGTCCTCCTCGGACAGCGAATCGACGTACAACACTCCGCCGAAGCGGGCGCCGGTGTCGACCGCTACCTGCTTCTGCGATTTGTCGGAGACCGTGGATTCGCAGAAGACTGCGGGAACGGCGTTGGCGCGCACGTAGTCGATGGTGCGCTTGATCTGCTGCGGGGTGTCTTGTTGGTCGGCATTGACTGCCCACAGGTACGCCTCGGAGAGCCCGGCGTCCCGGGCCAGGTAGCTGAACGCTCCTTCGCACGTCACGAGGGCACGCTGGTGCGCGGGCAGCGCGGCGAGCCCGGCGGACAACTCGTCCTGCACCGTCTGGAGTTCGAGCTTGTATGCCTCGGCCGCGGTGCGGAACTCGGCGGCGTGATCGGGGGAGAGTTCGGCGAATGCGGCCGCGATGTTGTCGACGTAGACCCGGGCGGCACGAGGTGACATCCACGCGTGCGGATTCGGCTTGCCCGCGTACGCGTCCTCCGTGATCGAGAGCGTTTCGATTCCGTCGCTGACCACCACGTGCGGGGCGTCGACCTCGGCGACGAACTTTTCGAACCACTGCTCGAGTCCCAGTCCGTTGTCGAGGATCAGGTCGGCGTCGGCGGCGTGCCGGACATCTGTCGGCGTGGGTTCATAGCCGTGAATCTCCGCGCCGGCTTTGGTGATCGACTCGACCCGCACGTGTTCCCCGCCGACGTTGCGTGCGATGTCGGCGAGCACCGTGAAGGTGGTGAGAACCAGAGGCCGTGGATCGTCGGCGTCGGCTTGCGCACTGCAACCGGAGACGACGACCAGAGCGGCGGCGAGCAGCGCGACCACCCGTCCGCGGGTTTCGCACCGGCGAATCCAGAGTTTCGGCATGACGAAATTTGTACCCGAACAGTGAGGGTGCTGTCCATCGGGCGAGGCGTGTGGCCGGCCGGGCGGTCCGGAGATGACCGTCCGGGCGTCGCCCCGTAGGCTGCCAGTCGTGCTGAGATGGCGTGGTCTCGACGAGGTTCCTGCCGACTGGGGTCGTTGTGTTCTCACGATCGGCGTATTCGATGGCGTGCACCGAGGTCACGCCCAACTGATCAGCCGGGCTGTGGCGGCTGCACACGAACGTGGAATACCCAGCGTCCTCATGACTTTCGATCCGCATCCGATGGAAGTTGTTCGTCCGGGTAGCCATCCGGCCCAGCTCACGACCTTGGCTCGCCGGGCGGAACTCGCCGAGGATCTCGGCATCGACGTGTTCTGTGTCATGCCGTTCACCGCGGAGTTCATGAAGCTCACCCCCGAGCGGTACGCGCACGAAATCCTCGTGGAGCGACTGCATGTGGCCGAGGTGGTCGTCGGTGAGAACTTCACCTTCGGGAAGAAGGCGGCGGGCAACGTCGACCTTCTCCGTCAGATCGGCGAGCGTTTCGGTTTTGCGGTGGACGGCGTCAAGTTGCTCGCCGAGCATGCCGTGACCTTCTCGTCCACCTACATCCGTTCGTGCGTCGACGCCGGCGACATGGCGGCGGCCATGGATGCACTCGGCCGTCCTCATCGCGTCGAGGGAGTGGTGGTGCACGGTGACGGCCGGGGTCGGCAACTCGGGTACCCCACCGCGAACGTCGCACCGCCGATGTATGCGGCGATACCCGCGGACGGTGTGTACGCCGCCTGGTTCACGGTGCTCGGGCACGGAGTCGATCTGGGAACGGTCACGTCGGGCGAGCGGTACATGGCTGCGGTCTCGGTGGGGACCAACCCCACGTTCTCGGGCCGGACGAGAACGGTCGAGGCGTTCGTTCTCGATCGCGAGGCGGACCTGTACGGGCAGCACGTCGCCGTCGATTTCGTCGAACGGTTGCGGGGCATGGAGAAATTCGATTCCGTTGACGAACTGATCGCGGCGATGGGCCGGGACGCCGAGCGCGCCCGCAAGATCCTGTCGGCCTTCGAAGACGCGCGGTAAACGGGTTCCATTTCTGCTGGTAAAGTGATCCGCTGGCATGTGCTGCGGTTCGCGGTGGCCTGCCAAAGTCTGGATCCTTTCACGCGAACGTCATCACCAGGAGTGAACAGTGGCATTGACCACCGAAGAGAAGAAGCAGGTCCTGAGCGAGTACGGCCTGCACGAGACCGATACCGGTTCGCCGGAGGCGCAGGTGGCCATGCTCACCAAGCGCATCGTCGATCTCACCGAACACCTCAAGACGCACAAGCACGACCACCACTCCCGCCGCGGCCTGCTGCTGCTGGTCGGACGCCGTCGTCGCCTGCTCAAGTACGTTCAGAAGGTCGACATCGAGCGTTACCGCTCGCTGATCGAGCGTCTCGGCCTGCGCCGCTAGAGTCTCGATCCGGCGCTGATCATTCGCAACACGGCAATCATTTCGATCGCCAAACACTCCGTTAGCCAGCGGGGCCTTGCTTAGACTGGGCCTCGCTGGCTATCGGCGTATCGCTGCCGAGGGCAGCACTACCGTATGCACCAGAGAATGTGGTGACGGTCTTCGGTAGTGGTCTTCCGGACATGATCCGGCGGACTTCGATCGATGGCCGCCTCCGCACAGAAACATCCCGAGGACTCGAGAGGGGGATGTTCCTCAGGTGCGCAGTTCTCGCCAGGAGGGTGAGAACGCCCACGCGGGTACGGCGAAGACGAGAGGGAAGTGAAAGAAGAGATGACAGAGAATTCCGCAGTAGAGATCGATGAGGGTGTGTTCGAATCCACCGCCGTCATCGACAACGGGTCCTTCGGCACCCGCACCATTCGGTTCGAGACCGGACGCCTGGCCCAGCAGGCCGCAGGCGCAGTCGTGGCCTATCTCGACGACGAGACCATGTTGCTGTCCGCCACCACCGCCGGCAAGCACCCCAAAGAGAACTTCGATTTCTTCCCGCTCACGGTGGACGTCGAAGAGCGCATGTACGCCGCGGGCCGCATCCCGGGCTCCTTCTTCCGTCGTGAGGGTCGTCCGTCCACGGACGCGATCCTCACCTGCCGCCTGATCGACCGGCCGTTGCGCCCGTCCTTCGTCGACGGTCTCCGGAACGAAATTCAGGTCGTGGTGACGGTGATGAGCCTCAACCCGCAGGACCTGTACGACGTCGTCGCCATCAACGCTGCCTCCGCGTCCACTCAGATCGCAGGCCTGCCGTTCTCCGGACCTGTCGGCGGCGTGCGCGTCGCGCTCATCACCTCGGAGGACAACAAGGCCGGTCAGTGGGTCGC
>NZ_JBAQEO010000156.1:0-30192 GCF_049286785.1 Rhodococcus sp. (in: high G+C Gram-positive bacteria)
AGCGACGAGCCGAGGTGGCGGATCATCTTGGTGCGCTGGGCCTCTCCCCCGGACAGGGTGCCCGACGGCCGGTCGAGTGAGAGGTATCCCAACCCGATCTCCGCGAACGAGTCGAGGAGGTGTTGCAGCCCGGCGAGCAGCGGGGCAACCGACGGTTCGTCGAGGCCCCGGACCCAGTCGGCCAGGTCGCTGATCTGCATCGCGCAGGCGTCGGCGATGTTCTTCCCGTCGATCTTCGACGACAGGGCCTCCTTGGCGAGTCGCGTCCCGTCACACTCGGGACAGGTCGTGAACGTCACGGCCCGCTCCACGAACGCCCGGATGTGCGGCTGCATCGCATCGACGTCCTTGGACAGGAACGACTTCTGGATCTTCGGAATCAGCCCCTCGTACGTCAGGTTGATCCCGTCGACCTTGATCTTGGTCGGCTCCTTGTAGAGCAGGTCCCGCAGTTCCCTCTTGGTGTACTTACGGATCGGCTTGTCCGGGTCGAAGAAGCCGCAGCCGCGGAAGATGCGGCCGAACCAGCCGTCCATGCTGTAGCCGGGGATGGTGAGCGCGTCCGCGTTCAGTGACAAGCTGTCGTCGTAGAGCGCCGACAGGTCGAAATCGGTGACCGAACCCATGCCCTCACAGCGGGGACACATGCCGCCGAGGCGGTGGAAGGTTGCCTTCTCGGTCTTCGTCCTGCCGGCGCCGCGCTCGACGGTGATTGCACCGCTGGCCTTCACCGAGGGAACGTTGAACGAGTACGCGTTGGGCGAGCCGATGTGCGGCCGCCCGAGCCGGCTGAACAGAATGCGCAGCATCGCATTCGCATCGGTGACGGTGCCGACCGTGGATCGGGGATTCGAGCCCAGCCGCTCCTGGTCGACGATGATCGCCGTCGTCAGGCCTTCCAGTACGTCGACGTCGGGCCGGGCCAGCGTCGGCATGAAACCCTGCACGAAGGCGCTGTACGTCTCGTTGATCAGCCGCTGCGACTCCGCGGCGATCGTGGCGAACACCAGCGAGCTCTTTCCGGAACCGGAGACACCGGTGAACGCCGTCAGCCGGCGCTTCGGGATCTCGACGCTGATGTCCTTCAGGTTGTTCACGCGCGCGCCGTGGACGCGGATCAGATCGTGCCTGTCGGCAACGTGCAGCGCTGGGGACTGCAACGCCTCCCGCCGCTCCGCGGGCCCCGTCGAATCCGTTCTCGTGGCCATGCTCATGGTGTCTCCATCCGTTGAGCGGGGCCGCCTTCGCGGCCTACGGTTTCTGTGCCTACCCGATCACCCTTCATACGGACGCGGGCTCCCACCCGAACCCGTCCGGGTCCGAGAAGGCCCCGGCATCGCTGCCGATGACGATCCGGTGCGATCCGGATCCCTCCGGGGAGACGCCGGCGTCCTTCGCGAGAGCCTTGCGCCCGTAGAGCGCCAGCTTGAGGTTCGTCGACGGCGAGGCGAACTCGACGTACTTGCGGCCGAAGCTCTTCGCCACCTCGAGCCCGCGGTCGACGTAGAACTGCCTGCTCGCCTTGACGTCCTCGACACCGAGCAACAACACGATGTCGTCGATCTGCCGGGTCGCCGGGCCGGTGTTCTTCTTCGACGACGTGGCGACCTTCCAGATCGCGCCGTCCGGTGCCTGCACGACGCCGCCGTACCCCCAGAACCCCTTCTTGGCCGGCTTCAGCGCCGTGGCGCCGCCGTCGAGCGCAGCCCCGACGAAGGCATCGACGATGTTCGGCTGGGACACCACGAGCGAGAGCGTGTATCCACGAAATCCCGTCGTCGGTGTCTCCGCGGCGCGTACCCCCACATGAGTGCCGACGCCGAAACCTGCGTAGAAGTCCTCGGCGGCCGTGGGGTCCGGCACATCGAGGGTCAGGGACGTGATGGTGGTCATCTCAACGCACCTCGTTGATTCGGAGAAGGTTGCCTGCGGGATCCCGTACAGCGCAGTCGCGTATGCCGTACGGCTGGTCGATCGGCTCCTGGATGATGTCCGCGCCACCAGCCTCCAGTTTGGCAAAGGTTTCGTCGAGGTCGGGGGTGGCCAGGGTGAGGATCGCGTACGTGCCCTTGGCCATCATCTCGGTGATCATGCGACGCTCGTCCTCGGTGACACCGGGGTCAGCGGCCGGCGGGTGCAGGACGAGGGACGTATCGGGCTGGTCGGGGTGGCCGACCGTGATCCAGTGCATCCCGTTGTAGCCCACCTCTTTGCGCACCTCGAAGCCGAGGATGTCGCGGTAGAAGGCCAGGGCGGCGTCGCGGTCGTCGTGTGGAAGGAATGCCGAATGAATGGTGATGTTCATGACGGTTACGTTAGGTGGAGGTCGTGATCGGCGCTTCTCGATTCCTGATCGGTCTGGTCACCTGTTTCACGACGCACGACGGCATCCCCGCCGTCGCGTTCGCCGCCTGGCTCCGATAGACGCTGGGCGGCACACCGACCAACTCGGTGAAGCGCGTGCTGAAGGTGCCCAGCGACGAGCAGCCGACCGTGAAACAGACCTCGGTGACGCTGAGGTCACCACGACGCAGCAACGCCATCGCGCGCTCGATGCGCCGCGTCATCAGATAGGAGTACGGCGACTCGCCGTAGGCGCGCCGGAACTGGCGGCTGAGGTGACCGGCCGACATGTGCGCGTCGCGGGCGAGCGCCTCGACGTCCAGCGGCTGCGCGTACTCCCGGTCGATCCGGTCGCGGACCCTGCGCAGCTGCGCAAGGTCGCGCAGGTGCTGCGCCGCGGTGGGTCTGCTGGTCACCTGCCCATCGTGCCACGTCTCACCGGCACCGGCCTCCCATGACGCGGCCTACCGAGCGGACATCTACCGGGGAAGGCCCTGTCCCGACTTCCGGGAGAACGCCGGGTTCTTCCGGAAGTCCCAGCTCACGATCGATTCGGGAGCGATCCGCAGCCACGCGTGACGACCGTCGGCGACGAATGTATCTCTCCCCGTGTACTTGCGGGCGAACGTCAGCTCGACATCGTCGAGCAACTCGTCCCGGTTCGATCCGCGAGGAACGTCACCGACGATCTTCACGGCGCCCCGGATCTCGACCCCGCGTAACTCGGTGAAATTCTCTCCCCCATCGACGACGACGGCGACACGCGGGTTGCGTTGCAGATCGGTCCAGCGCTGACTCCGCACGATCGAGTTGAGCCACAGATACATGCCATCCCAGACGAACCACAACGGCGCGACATGCGGGCTGCCGTCACCGCCCACGGTCGCAACCCGGCACGTCTTCTCTCCTGACAGGAAGGTATCGACCTCCTCCGCCGTCATGGCGATGGACCGGCCCCGCTTCTGGTTTCCGACGATGTTCTCGGTGGTCATCGACCTGCCCCTTTCGTGGGCACTGCTGAAGGCTCAGAATTCCGTGACACCGGCATCGGGCGCCAGCTCGTGCGCCGTGATGTACTTCGACTCGTCGGACGCCAGGAACAACACCGTCTCCGCCACGTCTTCGGGTTCGGTGATCTCGACCGGCAACATGTTGATCATCATCGCGCCGAGACGCGGGTAGCCCTCCACTGCTTTGCTGATCTGCGCACCCACGCCGCCCCCGTTCACCATCGGGGTGTTGACCCCGGTGGGGTGGACGCTGTTGACCCGGATATGGTGCTGGCTCAGTTCTGCCGCAAATGCCTTCGCCATGCCACGGACCGCGAATTTGCTTGTGGTGTAGGGAACCATGAAGGGCTGTACCTTCAGTCCGGCCGCCGAACTGATCAGGATGATCGAACCGCCACCGGCCTCGACGAGATGCGGGGCTCCGGCCATGACCGTGTTCCACACACCGGTCACGTTGGTACCGATCACGTCCTCGTAGATCTGCGGGGTGATCTCGCTCCACGGGGCGGCGGTGCAGATTCCTGCGTTCGCGATCACCGTGTCGAGACGTCCGAGTTGCCCCACCGCATCGTCGACGATGCGGCGGAGGGCCGCCAGGTCCCGGACGTCGACGATGCCCGACACGGCTTGTCGGCCGGTCTTCTCCACCAGACGTACGGTCTCCTGCAGATCCTCGGGCGTGGCCGGCTCGTACGGCACACTCGGCAGCGGTGCGCACACGTCGACGACGATGACATCCGCCCCCTCCTCGGCCAGCCGGACGGCATGCGCCCGTCCCTGACCGCGTGCCGCGCCCGTGATCAGGGCGACCTTGCCTGAAACGCGTCCACTCATACGACTGCTACTTCCTTTACTTGCTTGTCGATGCGCGCGGGGAGGGGCGCGCGGGGAGGGGATGGTGACATGCGGCGAACTGCCCCGGACGGACTTCGCGCATCTCGGGTTCCTCCGCCGCGCACACTTCCTGCGCGTGGGGGCAGCGGGTACGGAATCGGCAGCCCGTCGGCGGCGAAAGAGGCGACGGAACATCGCCCTCCAACGCCGGCCCGGCGAACGCCTTCTCCGGATCGGTCAGCGGCACCGAGTCGAGAAGTGCCCGGGTATAGGGATGCGCGGGATCGTCGTAGACCTCGATCGAATCGCCGAACTCGCAGACCTTACCCAGATACATGACCATGACGTTGTCACTGACGGTGCGCACGACACCGAGATCGTGCGCGATGAATACCACGGTCAGGTCGAACTCGGCCTTGAGTTCCTCGATCAGGTTGAGGATCTGGGCCTGGACGGACACGTCGAGCGCCGAGACCGGCTCGTCGCAGATCAGCAGGCGCGGGTTCAACGCCAACGCCCTGGCGATGGCAACCCGCTGCGCCTGACCTCCCGACAGTTGACGGGGAAGCAGGTCGGCGAACCGGTCCCCCGGCAGACCGACCTGTTCCAGCACCGCAGCCGAGGTCTCGGCCCGCTCCGATGCCGGTGCGCCGGCCACCGCGAGCCCCTCGACCACGATGTCCTTGACGGCCCGGCGCGGATTGAGCGACCCGACCGGATCCTGGAAGATCATCTGCATGTCGCGTCGCAGCGACCGCATGTGCCGCTCGTCGGCATCCTCGATCCATTCCTCGCCGAACCGGATTCGTCCCGCCGTCACGTGATCCAGCCGCAGCACGGCCCGTCCCGTGGTGGACTTCCCGCAACCCGACTCCCCGACGATGCCGAGGGTTTCCCCGGGCATGACATCGAAGCTGATCCCCGAGACCGCCTGCACCGTGCCCGCGCCCGTCGGATACTCCACGACGAGATCCTGCACGCTCAGCAGTGCCTGCTCGCCGCGCAGGTGAACGCTACCGCTACCAGCCATGGGATCCACCTCCGGTCAGTGCCGATGCCGGAACGGCGACCGGATCGAAACAGAACACGTCATGGTCCACGCCCACCGAGGCCACCGCCGGATCGGAACTCCGGCACCGCTCATGGGCGTGCTCGCACCGGGGAGCGAACCGGCAACCCTCCGGCGGCTGGGTGGGATCCGGCAAGGAACCCGCGATCAGTCGCAGCGGCGCGTGTCGCGCATGGTCGATGGAGGGTGTGGCGCCCAGCAGCGCATGTGTGTAGCGATGCCTGGGCTCCTCGAAAATCTCCCGGGTCGAGCCGATCTCGACGAGACGGCCCGCATACATGACCGACACACGATCCGTACGTCCGGCAACCACCGCAAGATCGTGGCTGATCAGCATCATGGACATTCCGCGTTCACGCTGAATGCGGCGCAAGAGATCCAGGATCTGCCGCTGGATCGTCACGTCCAGCGCGGTGGTCGGCTCGTCGGCGATCAACAGGTCCGGCTCGCACGCCAGCGCGATCGCGATCATCACGCGCTGACGCATACCACCGGACATCTCATGCGGATAGTTGCGAAGTCGCCGTTCCGGGTCGGGCACCCCGACCTCCTGAAGGAGGCCCAGTGCCCGGCCACGGGCCTCGGAGCGACCGACTCCGAGATGCCGCCGCATACCCTCGGTGAGCTGCCGATCCACCCGCACCACCGGGTTCAGGGAACGCCCGGGATCCTGGAAGACCATGGCGATCTGCTTGCCCCAGACCTCGAGATTCTCCTTCTTGTTCAGCGCCAGCAGATCGCGGCCCTGAAACAACACTTCGCCGGAACGATCCGAGCGCGGCGGCATGAGGCCCATGACGGCCCGGGCCATCACGGACTTGCCGGAGCCCGACTCACCGACGATCCCCAGCGCCTGACCGGCATCCAGATCGAAGGACACGTCGTCCACGGCATGGACGGTTCCCCTCGGTGTGCCGATGTAGGCACGTAGGTTCCTCACCTGGAGGAGTGGTTGGGTGTTCATGATGAGCCGGGCCTTTCCGCCGCTGTCGGCTACTTCGTGATCCAGAGCTCTTCGGGCAGAATCGAAGCGAGGGTGTAAACCTGGATCCCGTGCACGTTCTCGGCCGCAGTGACCGAGGGAGTGGCCCGGATGTACCAGAGACCCGGATTCAGCTCGATCAGCCGCTCCTGCGCGGTCTCGTAGGCTGCCTTGCGCTCGTCGGCCAACTGGGAGGTGCGACCTGTGTCCAGAGCCGCGTCGAGTTCCTTGTCCTTGACGCCCGCGATGTTGCCCACCTGGGAGGCGGAGTGGAATGGGGTCCGGAGCGCGAAGTCCGGGTCCTGGATCACCGCGGAGGACAGAATCATGTCGAAGTCCTTCGCGGAGGCCCGGGCAGCGGCTTGCGCGAATTCCAGGACCTCGACCTTCACCTCGACATTCTTGAAGGCGCTCAGCTGAGCCTGCAGAGCCTCGCCGACCATCTTGCTCTCGGTCGTCGGGTAGGAGACGAACGTGAACGAGACGGGCTTACCCTCGGCGGCCAACTCGTCGAACAACTTCTGCGCGGCCTCCTTGTCGGGTGTGGGCAGCGCGACGTCGGCGAAGAACGGCGAGGAGTCCTGGAACAGGGTCTTCGGTACCTCACCCTTGCCGTTGTAGGCGACCATGTTCACCGCGTCGAGGTCCACGGCGAGCGCAACCGCTTCACGGGCACGCTCGTCCTGGAACGGGGCACGGCGGAAGTTCATTGCCACGTACTGCCCACCACCGGTCGGGACGACCTCGGTGTACAACCCGGCGTCCTCCGCCTTGTCCACGTTCGCCAGGCTGGTTTCCGAGGAAAGGTCGGCGCCGCCGGTGGTCATGGTGTTGATCCGCTGGTTGAGGTCGGCCACGGTACGGATCGTGATGCCGTCCAGATAGGGCTTCGGCGGGTCGTAATAGGCGGGGTTCTTCGTGAGCTCGATCGTGTCCCCGCGGGTCCACTTGACCAGGGTGAACGGGCCGGCACCCACCGGCGCCTCGTCGAACACTGCCGGACCCTTCTGCAGGGCGGTCGGCGATGCGATCCAGTTCATCGAACTGGCGATGAGTGCCTGGTCGAAGTGTGGGGTCGGCGCGACCATCGTGACCTTCAGCGTGGTGGGGTCGACCACGTCGACGGCGGAGATCTGTGAAGCCTGCCGGATCGCCTCCGACGCCGTAGCGGGATCGCGCAACCGGTCCCAATTGAACTTGACCGCCGCGGCGTCCAGTGGAGTGCCGTCGGTGAACGTCAAACTCGGGCGAAGTTTCAGGGTGAAGGTGGACCCGCCGTCGGTAGTCGAGAAGCCCTCGGCCAGCTCGCCCTGGATCTCGAGCGCCTCGTTGTTGGTCAGCAACGCCCCGTACAGGCCGTTGCCCAGGAGATTCTGGTGGATCCACGTGTTGCTGAGCTTCGCCGGGTCGAGGCTTCGCGGTTCGGTGATCTGGATGACGCGCAACGTGCCACCGGCCACGGGGTCGCCGGCCTCGACCGAACTTCCGCCGGGGGTGCCGGAGTCGGAGTTCGAACCGCCGCAGGCGGTCAGGAAGAGGGCGGCACTGCACGCCGCGGCGGCCGCCGCGGTGAGGGAGCGTCTCAGTCGGAACATTGTGACCTTTCGGACGAAAGTGTGTGAAAAGGGAATTCACCGAGAACGGTGAGCAGACGGAAGTGTCAGTCGTGAAGGGTCCGGTCATATTTCGTGCGCAGGTAGTCGCCGACCTGGTTGAGGGCGAACACGGTGAAGAAGATCGCCATCGAAGGGACGAATACCAGGTGCGGGCTGTCTGCGATGTGGTCCTTGCCGTCACTGATCATTCCGCCCCAGCTCGGAGTGGGCGGAGGGATTCCCAATCCGAGGAAGCTCAGTGATCCCTCGGCCACGATCATCGCTGCCATCACGATCGGCAGGTAAGACGCCAGCGGCGCAACGAGATTCGGGAGGATCTCCCGGGACAGGATCCGCCGATGCCCGGCACCCATGTTCCGTGCCGCACGAACGAATTCCCGGGACGACCACGACATCGTGCTCGCCCGTGAGAGCCTGACGAACGAGGGGATCACCAGCAGGGTGAGTCCGATCAGGATCGTCCGGACGCTGGGCGTCAGAACGGACGCCAGAGCGAGCAGCAGGATCAGCGGGGGGAACGCCAGCATCGCGTCGGTCACCAGCGTCACGACCGAATCGGTCCGCTTCCGGAAGTACCCGCCGAGCATCCCGATGAACGACCCGATCGCGAAGCCCGCCAGCCCCGCGACGGTTCCTGTCACCAGCGAGACGCGGGCACCGTAGATGATTCGCGAGAGCATCGAGCGCCCGAGAGAATCCGTACCCAGCAACAGGTCGAGCGAACCGAATTCGGGCGGGGTACGCGGGATGGCGACGGGCGTGGCGTACGGCGCGAGCGGAAGCACGTCCGCCAGCAGGGCTGCCAGTATCAACGTCACAAGCCACGCGACCGACAGGTACACGAGGATCGGCCGCGTCTTGCGGACGACCGGGACAGTCGGGGTCGACCCGGTCTTCTCGTGCTGACGGGCACCGACCGGGTTCTCCAGCACTGTATCGGTCATGCTCCGGCTACCTTCCTGATCCGGGGGTCGATCAGTCCGTAACTGAGGTCGACCGCGGTATTGATGACCACGTACACAACGGCGATGAAGACGACGATTCCCTGCACCATGACGACGTCGCGGGAGGCGATCGACGACGCGATCAGCTGGCCCAGACCGGGCAGGCCGAACAGGGTCTCGACGATCACGGTTCCACCGATGAGGCGCCCGAGGTTGATACCGGCCAGGGTGATCAACGAGAACGACGACGGTCGCAGTGCGTGCCGGAACATCACGTATCCCGCGGGCATGCCCTTGGCCCGCGCCGACGCGATGAAATCTTCACGCAGGGTGCCTATCAGGTCGGTGCGTAGCAACCGGTGGAACGCGGCGATCTCCGTCAAGGCGATCGCGATCGCCGGCAGCAGCGCACTTCGCAGGTTCTCGGCGAGGCCGTCCTCACCTATTCGCGCCCACCCCGTCACGGGGAACATCTGGAACTGAATTGCGAAGTAGTAGATCAACACCGGACCCGCGATGAAGGCCGGCACCGACAAGAACACCGCGGACACGGCATTGATGCCCCGGTCGAGCGCGCTACCCGGCCGGGATGCCGAGGCGATGCCCATGGCAAGAGCGGCCAGCAACGAGATCGTCAGACCCATGGCGGCGAGCTGCAGGGTCACCGGCAGACGTTCCACGATCGCCTCGCTGACCGACTGGCTCGTCAACGGCGAGGTTCCCAGATCTCCCCGGACCGCTTCGCCGAGCCAGTTCGCGTACTGCACCAAGACGCTGTTGTCGAGTCCCAGCTTCGCGTCCATGTCGGCCAGCGCTTGCGGGGTTGCGTTCTCCCCCAGGATCACCTGCGACGCGGAGCCCGGCGCCAGGCTCAGCAACGCCACCACCGCGACGGTCACCAGGAGAACAACCACAATGCTGCGGGCCACGCGCTTCGTGACAGTGAGAATCATCCAATTCAACTTTCATCGTGCAACCGGAGGCGGATACGCCGCCTGGGCCTGGAAAGATCGGTGGTGAGGAAATGCGCCGTGAATCGGATCCTGTCGGACGCGTCCGACAGCGTCTCAGTCTCCCGGTCCCTCCAGAATCGTGACAGCCGCCACTGCGGTGGGTCCGCCGACGTTGTGCGCCAGTCCGATCCGGGCTCCGTCGACCTGGTTGGCAGCGTTGCCGCGAAGCTGCTCGAACAGCTCCACACACTGCGCCACGCCCGTCGCGCCCGGCGGGTGCCCCTTCGCGATCAATCCACCGCTCGGATTCACCGGGAGCGATCCGCCGATGCTGGTGATGCCCGCCTCGACGAGTTTGAAAGCCTCGAATCGTTCCGCGAACCCGAGATCCTCGTAGCTCATCAACTCGATACCGGTGAAGTAGTCGTGAACTTCGGCGACCTGAATATCCGAGGGGGACAGTCCCGCCATGGTGAACGCCTGCTTCGCGGCCCGAACCGTTGCCGGGAAGGAAGTCATGTCCCGCTTGTGCTGGTGCATCACAGAATCCAGGCCGAGCCCGACCCCGCGAATCCACACCGGGCGCTCGGTGTATCGGTCTACCACATCCTCTGCGGCGAGCACGAGCGCGGCCGCACCGTCGCTCTGCGGTGCGCAATCGTAGACACCGAACGGGTCGACCACCGTCGGCGCGTTCAGGGCCTGCTCGACGGTGATCTCGAAGCGCAGACGCGCCTTGGGATTGTTGATTCCGTTGTGGTGGTTCTTCACCGCCACCATGGCCATGTGCTCACGGGTGGCGGGAGATTCGTGCAGGTACCGCTGGACGTGCAATGCGAAGCCGGCCGGGGCCACGAGGCCGAGGGGATAGTCCCAGGCCATATCCCGCGTCATCGCCTCCCATTCCCACAGCATGTCCTTCGACGCGGTCTCACGCAGTTTGTCGGCGCCCACGACGAGTGCGACGTCGAACGCTCCGGAGGCGATGCCGAACAGCGCGTTACGGATCGCGTCGTGCCCGGTGGCACAGGAATTCTCGACGCGGGTCACCGGGATGTCCGGCAGACCGAGCGTGTCGGCGAGAATGCCCGAGGGGAAGCCGTCGGTCGTGCCCATCGAGCCGAACCAGGCGGCCTTCAGGTCGGACTTGGCCAGACCCTTGTCGATACTGCCCGCGCATTCGGAGAACGCCATGGGAAGCAGATCTTTGATGCCCAGTGCGAAATGCTCCGCGAACGGAGTCATCCCCGCGCCGACAATGGCTACTTTCCTCATGCTGCCTCCTCCGGATCTGGTTGGAACGCATAGCCGTAGTCCGGCACACCCGACCGCACAGCCACTCGGCGCAGCACCATGCGGCCACGGTCGCCGATATCGATCGTGCCGGGATCGGTGCCGGTCACCTTCGCCAGAGCGCGCACACCCACCTCGTCGAGTTCGACGATGACCAGCGAATACGGCGTCTTCAGCCCGGGTACCGGCACGTGCACCGTCACCTCGGTGTAGACGGTGCCGGTGCGGGGAAGCGGGACGAACGCGTAGTCGGTGCTGAGCGTGCCGTCACCGTTGACCCGGTAACGGGGTGGGAAGTCCAGTTCGTCACTGTCGGCGTATCGGCCTGCCTCCCAACGGACTTTCGCCTCGAAAGCCCGCTCGTAGGCGGCCAGCGAGATCGGGATGTCCGCACCCGGTACGTGGGTGCACCGGGTCGGTGGCCGCGCCGCCGGTTCCCGGCGGTGGACCTGGACGTCGCCATCGGCGACCGTGATCGCCGAGAGGCAGCCCTGCTCCATTCCCACCAGCGGGCCGGTGGTGCCCGACTCCGCCATCGCCGCCAGCGCGAACAGGCCGGAGCTTGCCCCGGTGGTCGGCAGGGGCAACGGGGGGCCGGAGCACAACGCGGCGGCTTGCTTGTTGTCGACACCGGCCACGGTGACCGGCTTGTCCACCCACGCCGCCGCAAGGGACGCCACGAAACCGCGTTTCTCGAGAAGCCGCGGATCACCGTAGTCGTGCACCCCGCCGGACGCATTGCGGGTGCGGACCGGCAGGCTGCGGGCGACACGACCAGCCGTGCGGACCTGCAACCCGCGGTCGGCTGTCAGTGCCGCCGCCGCGCCGGCAGCCTCGAGATCCACACCGATGATCAACGTCCGAGGACGGGCAGAGCTGAGAGCGTCGAGTGTGGCGGGCGCGCCGCCGAGTCGCTCCGTCACCTCCAACTCGGGGTCGAGTCCGAGGCCTGCGAGCAGTACCGCGGCGTTGCTGCTTTCCAGCAGCGGCAGGTCACGGCTGACGATGACCACGAATTCCACCGGGGTCCCCGCACCGAGAGCGGCCCGGCCCGCTTCGACGGCAAGCGTGATCGCATCCTCGTCGTCACCCGGCACGCGGCACTCGGCACTACCCCAGCACGGCAGGTAGGTCCCCATCGAAGCGATGTATGGCATTGCACTCTCCCAGCAATCTGTGTGGATCTAGGTAACTGCGCCCGCGGTCTTGAGCGCGATGATCCGGTCCCAGTCCACGCCGAGTTCCATCAGGATCTCCTCGGTCTGCGCGGCGAACTCCGGACCCGGACCCGTCTCGGGTGCCGTGACATCGAACTGCACCGGGTTGGCAACCAATTCGAGTTCGCCTGCGCGAACCAGATATTCGTTGGCGCGAACCTGCGGGTCATCGGTGACCTGCAGCGAATCCTGTACCGGGGCCCAGGGTCCGGCGAGCGTGACGAAGCGGTCGGTCCACTCCCGGAGGGTGCGGGTGGCGATCACCTCGCGGAGTATCGCGACGGCCTCACCCGTGTGGGCGGCGATCTGCTCGGCACCGATGAAGCGGGGATCGTCCGCGAGTTCGGGGCGGTCGATGTGCTTACACACGTCGGCCCAGAACTTGGCGGGCTGCAGCATGACGAACGACAGGTACCGCCCGTCCGCCGTGACGTACAGCCCGGACAGTGGGTTGGTCGGCGCACCATGGGCACCCGGCACGGGTGCCACCATGGCCTCTCCCAGATGTGCGGACAGCGCGATCCCGTGTCCCATCGCCCACACGCCGCTGCCGAGCAGGGAGACATCGACGATCGACGGTTCACCCGTGCGCTCGCGTCTGAACAGTGCCGCCGCGACGCCACCGGCGAGATTGGTGCCCGAAATGGTGTCTCCGAAGGCGGGGCCCGGCGGGGTGATCATCCCCTCGACACCCGGCGGGGTCAGCGTCGCGGCGATGCCTCCCCGCGCCCAGAAAGCGGTCATGTCGTATCCGCCCTTGTCCGCCTCGGCACCGCGGGGACCGAGCGCACTGCCGCGCGCATAGATGATCTTCGGATTCAAGGCGCGGACATCGTCCACGTCGATTCCGAACTTGGTCCGGGCCTGGGGCAGGAAGCTGGTCAGGAAGACGTCCGATCGACGAATCAGTTCCTCGAGCACCTCCCGGCCCTCCGGCCGCGACATATCCAGACCGATGCTGCGCTTACCCCGGTTGGCATGCTCGACATTGGGATTGGGGTCGCCCTCGACGCGCATCGTGCCGATCTGACGAAGTCCGCGCTGCGGATCACCGGTGGTAGCGTGTTCCACCTTGACGACCTCCGCTCCCCACTCGGCGAGCACGGCGCCCGCCGACGGGACGAACCCGTACATCGCCACCTCGAGGACGCGGACCCCTTCCAGAGGCTTCATCGGACCACCTTCGCGTACGCCTTGAGCTGCTGGAACTCGTGCAGACCGGCGAGGCCCATCTCCCGGCCGATGCCCGACTGCTTGTAGCCGCCGAACGGGACATCGGGATTGAAGTAGTTGCCGCCGTTGACGCTGAAGGTCCCGGTGCGGATCCGGCGTCCGATTGCGATCGCGCGATCCTCGTCGGCGCTGAGCACACCGCCGGAAAGACCGTACTTGGAGTTGTTGGCAATGCGTACGGCATCGTCGTCGTCGTCGAAGGGAATGACCGCGAGTACCGGACCGAACACTTCCTCCTGCGCGATCTCGCTGTCCGGATCGACATTTGCCAGCAGGGTCGGCTTGTAGAACCAGCCGGGATCCACGCGCTCGCCGCCGGTCGCCAGGGTCGCACCCGCTGCGACAGCCCGCTGGACCATGCCGTCGATCTTGTCGCGCTGACGCTCGTTGATGACCGGCCCCATGTAGATCTTGGGATCACTCGGATCGCCGAACGGCACGTGGGCCATCATCCCCGCCACGCGAGCGACGATCTCGTCGTGCTGCGCCCGCGGCACGAGAAGACGCGTGGTGAGTGCGCAGCCCTGTCCCGCATGGGAACAGATGCTGAACGCGGCGAACTGCGCGACGGTGGCGAGGTCGGCGTCGTCGAGCACGATCAGCGCAGACTTGCCGCCGAGCTCGAGGAACACCTTCTTCAGGGAGTCGGAGGCCGCCGCCATGATCTTCTTGCCCACCGGGGTGGAGCCGGTGAATGTCACCACGTCGACATCGGGATGGGTGGTCATCACCTCGCCGGGGGCGATCTCGGTCGAGGACAGGATGTTCACCACGCCGGCCGGGATATCGGTGTGGTTGGCGATGATCTCACCCAGCGCCAGCGTGACCAGTGGAGTATCGGGTGCGCCCTTGAGTACCACCGTGCATCCCGCGGCGAGGGAGGGACCGAGCTTGGCCAGCGCGAGCTGGGTCGGATAGTTGTAGGCGACGATCGCGCTGACCACGCCCGCGGCCTCGCGTTCCACCCAGCGCTGATGGCGTTGACCACGACTTTCGATCTCACCGAGGTCTTCGGTCAACGGTGTGGTCCGGAGCAGGTCCGCGTAGAACTTGACGATCTCGATGGGCGCGTCGAGCTGATTGCCGTGCGTGAGGACACGCGGGGCGCCGACCTCGGCGATCGTCAGCTCCCGCAACTCCTCGATGTTGTCGAGCAGCGCCTGGTGAAGCTGGTCGAGGCACTTGATGCGGAACTCCACGTCGGTGGACCAGGTCGTGTCGTCGAATGCCCGGCGCGCGGCCGCGATCGCTGCTTCGGCCTCCGCGACGCCGGCGTCCGGTGCGTAACCGACGAGGTCACCGGTGGCGGGGTTGTACGAAGGGAACGTCCGCTCGGTCGTGACGAGCTGCCCGTCGATGAGCAGTCGCTTGTGAACGTCCAGTGCTGTTGCGTCGCCCTCGGCCAGCACGGTGTCCTGAGATGACATTCGGTCTCCTCGCTGAGTGTTGAAAATCTCATTCTCTGATAAGAGAATTCAAATTCGTTCTGCGAGAACTGTAGCAATTCCACGGTGGAACGCATACCCCGAATCGACATGCGAGACCGGACGGGCGAGCAGGTTCCCCTTGATAGCCACCGGAAATGTCGACGGAACCGACCTTGCGGGCCAGAGAAATCTGAGAGTATGGTTCTCGCATCCGGAAAGGAGATTCTTGTGATTGAGACAACAGCACTCAGCCCAGCCCTCGGTGTCGAGGTCACCGGCGTCGAAAGCCTCGACGACGACGCGGTGATCAGCCGGTTGGTGGAAGCACTGAAGTGGCGGGGCGTTCTGCTGATCCGCGGACTGAACCTCGACGACGAGGCCCAACTCGCCTTCAGCCGCAAACTCGGCCAGGTGGTGACACCGGCACCCGGTCAGGAGATCTTCACCGTCTCCCTCGACCCGGCAAAGACGCCGTCGGCCGAGTACCTGAAGGGCACCTTCAGCTGGCACATCGACGACACCTGCAATGACGTACCCGCCAAGGCGACCGTGCTCACCGCCCGGCACGTGGCGATGGTCGGCGGTGGCACCGAATTCGCCAGTACCTACGCGGCCTACGAGAACCTGCCCGAGCAGGAGCGCAAGCGCTACGAGGGCCTGCGCGTGTTGCACAGCTTCGAGGCCGCACAGCGGACGGTGAATCCCGATCCCACCGACGAGCAGCTCGCAATGTGGCGCCGGCTGCCCACCCACGAGTCGTCGTTGGTCTGGGACCGCCGGGACGGACGCAAGTCCCTCGTCATCGGTGCCACGGCCGACCACATCGTGGGCATGGACCCTGCCGAGAGCCGCGCGCTCCTCGACGAGCTCCTGGCCTGGACCACGCAGGAGCGCTTCTGCTACGCCCACGAGTGGGCGGTCGGCGATGTCGTGATGTGGGACAACACCGGCATGCTGCACCGCGCCCTGCCCTACGACCCGTCCTCGGAACGCCTCATGCGGCGCACCACGATCGCCGGTGACGAGGCGTGGGCGTGAAGACAGCCGTAGTCACCGGGGGCAGTTCGGGCATCGGCCGCGGTATCGCGGAGCGCCTGCGCAAGGACGGTTACCAGGTCGCCGTATTCGACCTCAGCCCGACCGACTCCGAGTACGAATACAAGGTCGACGTCACGGATCGGGCTCAGATCGATGCCGCACTAACCAAGGTCCGGACCGAGTTGGGCCCGGTCACGATCCTGGTCAACGGGGCCGGACTCGAGCTGCACAAGCGTTTCACGAACATCGATTTCGATACCTGGCAGCGGGTGATCGACGTCAATCTCCACGGCGTCTACCACTGCACCCAGGCCGTGCTGCCCGACATGCTCGAGGCGGGCTGGGGCCGGATCGTCAATATCTCCTCGTCCAGCACACACTCGGGCCAGCCGTTCATGTCGGCCTATGTCGCGGCGAAGTCGGCGGTGAACGGACTGACCAAGTCGCTCGCCCTGGAGTACGGCCCCAGCGGCATCACCGTCAATGCGGTGCCGCCCGGTTTCGTCGACACCCCCATGCTGCGCAGGTCCGAGGAGAAGGGCATGCTCGGCGGCACCGTCGAGGAGCACATCCAGCGGACCCCGGTTCGCCGGGTCGGCCGGCCCGAGGACATCGCCGCCGCCTGCTCCTTCTTCATCTCCGAGGAGGCGGGATACATCACCGGCCAGATACTCCCCGTCAGCGGCGGACGGAACACCTGAGGCCGGGGCTCGCCACACCGCATCGCACTGACGGACGAACGTGCGCGAGCTGAGCCGAAATCGACACCAGCGAAAGGAATTTCAGTGGGGCGTGTAGAAGGAAAGGTCGCGTTCGTCACGGGCGCCGCCCGCGGCCAGGGCCGCAGTCATGCGGTGCGGTTGGCCGAAGAGGGTGCCGACATCATCGCGATCGATCTCTGCAGTGATATCAGTGGCATCGGGTACCCGATGGCCACACCGGAGGATCTCGCCGAGACCGTCCGGCTGGTGGAAAAGCACAGTCGGCGGATCGTCGCCGTGCAGGGTGACGTCCGTGATCCCCATCAGCTGCGCTCGGCCGTCGAACGCGGTGTCGCCGAACTGGGGAAGCTCGACATCGTGGTCGCGCAGGCCGGTGTCGCCGGAATGAAGGGCGAACCCCAGATCGATGCCTGGTGCGCCGTGGTCGACACCAACCTCATCGGAACCATGAACGCCGTTCAGGTCGCGTTGCCGTATCTGACCGAGGGCGCCTCGATCATCGCCACCGGCTCCACCGCCGCACTCATGGACATCTCCAAGGTGGACGTCCCGGGCAAAGACCTCGGCGGAGTCGCGTATGTATTCTCCAAACGGGCACTCTCCCAGTACATTCACGAACTCGCGACGCACCTCGCTCCGCGCGGTATCCGCGCCAACGTGGTGCACCCGACGAACTGCAACACCGACATGCTGCAGAGTGAGCCGATGTACCGATCCTTCCGTCCCGACCTCGAGCACCCGACGCGGGCGGACGCCGAGCCCGCATTCGGGGTGCAGCAGGCCATGAAGATCCCCTATGTCGAGCCCGAGGACGTCAGTAACACCATCCTCTTCCTCGCCTCCGACGAAGCCCGCTACGTCACCGGCATGCAGATGCGCGTCGACGGTGGCGGCTACCTCAAGTGGTACGACTACCACGCCTGATCCACGTCCCCGCGGACCACCCGCGACCCGACGACATCGAAAAAATCTGCATACGAGACGAATTCACCGGCGACCAGGAGGAACAACGTGAAGGTGAAGGTAGACCCCGATCGCTGCCAAGGGCACACACTGTGTGCAATGGCAGCCCCACAGGTATTCGAGCTGAGCGAAATCGATGGCCACGCATCCGCCATCGACGGAGATGTCCCTGCCGACCTCGAAGAGAACGTGCGCGAAGCAGCCCGCTCCTGTCCCGAACAGGCAATCTCCATCTTCTGACGCGGCCGACCATCCGGATCGCTATTCACCTCGACGCATAAGACTCGAAGCATAAGAGAGGACAACGACATGAGCATTGACGATGTTGTCGCTGACGATAATCACAGAAAACCCGTATTCCAGTTCGACCGGCACGCGCCGGACTACCGCGACCGATTCCTGGACATAACCCAGGAAATGCAGTCGAAGTGCCCGATGGCCTGGTCCGACACCCACGGCGGCCACTGGGTCGCGGCTGGCAGCGACGAGGTCTTCGCGCTCGCGCGGTCGGCTGATATCTCGAACGATCACGATGTCAGGGGCGTGCGTCGCGGCTACAAGGGAATCATGATCCCGACCGCGATCAGGGCGTCCGGTGTTCGGGGCGGCATCCTGGAAATGGATGATCCCGAGCATCGCGAGTTCCGTGCGGTCCTCAATCCGTTCCTCTCACCCGCCGCCATCAAGAAGTGGATTCCACTCATCGACGAGGTGATCCGCGCGAGCCTCGACGAGAAGATCGAGTCGGGCAAGATCGACTTCATCGACGATCTCGCGAACATCGCCCCGGCGGTGATCACGCTGGCCATGCTGGGTATCCCGGTTGAGAAATGGAAGCTGTACTGCGAGCCGGCCCACGCCGCCATGTACACCCCGCCGGACTCACCCGACGTCCATCGGGTCGCGGAACTTCACCGAAACATGGGACTCGACCTCATGGCCACCCTCCACGAGATCCGGAACAATCCGCGCCCCGGCATGATCAGCGCGATCGCCCAAGCCACCATCAACGGCGAGACACCGGACGACCTGGAACTGCTCGGCGTGCTCAGCCTGGTCATCGGCGGTGGATTCGATACGACGACCGCACTCACCTCACACGCACTCGAGTGGTTGTCACAGAATCCCGACCAGCGCGAGTTCCTCAGTACCGAACGCGATTCCGTGCTGGACTCGGCGACCGAGGAGTTCCTGCGGTTCTTCTGCCCGACACCGGGTGACGGCCGCACTTTCTCTGCCGACGGCGAACTCAACGGTATCCAGTTCAAGGAGGGCGAACGTCTGTGGCTCTCCTGGGCGATGGCCAACCGGGATCCCAAGCTGTTCGAGGACCCGAACAACGTCGACCTCGAGCGAACGGGAAACCGGCACTTCAGTTTCGGGCTGGGAGTACATCGCTGCATCGGCTCGAACCTGGCCCGCACGGTGTTCAAGCGGACGCTGCTCGCGGTGCTCGACCGGATGCCGGACTTCGTCTGCGACCCGGAGGGCACGGTGCACTACGACTCCATCGGGGTCATCCAGGGTATGCGTCACCTCCCGGCGACCTTCACTCCCGGTCCGCGAATCGGTGCCGGACTCGACGAGACCCTCGAGAAGCTCCAGCTGATCCTCGACGAGCAGCAACTCGCCCAGCCGATCACGGCACAGAAGTAAGGATGCTGAAGTAAGTGGCTGATTCCGCGGTGGTCGATTCGGTGGGCGGGGACAAGGTGACCGAAGCGTCCGGGCGCCCCCTCCCCGAGGTGACCCGACAGAACCGTTTCTACTGGACGTCCGGCGCGGATGGCCGGCTACGGCTGCAGGAGTGTGAGTCGTGCTCGGCTCTCATTCATCCGCCACAGCCGGTCTGCCGGTACTGCCGAGAACATCAGATGGGTGTGCGCATCGTCTCCGGCTACGCCACTCTCATCGGATTCACGGTCAACCACCGCTTCAGCCCGCCGGGGATGCCGGCACCCTATGTGGTGGCCCAGGTGGCGATCGAAGAGGATCCGCGGGTTCGGCTGACGACCAACGCGATCGAATGCGATCCCGAGCAGCTCGAACTGGGCATGCAGATGGAGGTCGTCTTCCAGCAGGACGGGGATGTGTGGCTCCCGCTGTTCCGGCCGGTGGCCGGGCAGCCGGAGCTCGCTGCGCTGCCCGAGGACGAGCTCGATCCGGAACAGATCCGGTTGCACGTCCGCCCGATGGCTACCCGGGAGAAGTTCGAGGACAAGGTGGCGCTCAGCGGCATCGGCATGTCCGAGATCGGGCGCCGGCTGATGATGCCGCCGCTGTCGCTGACCCTGCAGGCCTGCGAGCGTGCGGTCGCGGACGCCGGTCTCACGATGGACGACATCGACGGCCTGGCCTCGTATCCCGGGGCCGGCCCGGTCGGCGGGTTCGGCGAAGGTGGAGTGAACGCCGTCGAGGCTGCGCTGGGTCTGAAACCGACCTGGTACAACGGCGGTATCGAAACCTTCGGTCCCGGAGGCTCGGTGATCGCGGCAATGCTCGCGGTCGCCAGTGGCCTGGCGCGCCACGTCCTGTGTTACCGGACCCTCTGGGAGTCCACGTACAGCGAGCTCATCCGCAACGGCGAGATCACCCCGCCCGGGGGCGGTCGCACAGCGAGCTGGATGGTGCCGTTCGGTGCCACCTCGGCCGCACACACCCTCGCCCAGAACGCGCAACGACATTTCCACCGCTACGGAACCAGCCGTGAGACGCTCGGATGGATCGCACTGAACCAGCGAGCCAACGCCGCGCTGAATCCGACGGCGATCTATCGCGACCCGCTGACGATGGACGACTATCTGTCGGCCCGGCCCATCACCACTCCGTTCGGGCTCTACGACTGCGACGTGCCCTGCGACGGCGCGGTTGCCGTCATCGTCTCCGCAGTGGACGCCGCCCGCGATCTGGCCAAACCTCCCGTCCTGGTGGAGGCCGTCGGCACGCAGATCATCGAGCGCATGGAATGGGATCAGAGCACACTGACCCACGAACCTCACGTCCTCGGGCCGTCGGCCCACATGTGGTCGCGTACCTCACTGCGTCCCGCCGATGTCGATCTGGCCGAACTCTACGACGGGTTCTCGTTCAACTGCCTGTCCTGGATCGAAGCCCTGGGGTTCTGCGGCATCGGCGAGGCCAAGGACTTCCTCGACGGCGGTAAGAACATCGCCCGAGACGGCGTGCTCCCCCTCAATACCCATGGCGGTCAGCTCTCCCACGGCCGCACCCACGGCATGGGCCTGATCCACGAAGCCGTCACTCAACTGCGGGGCGAAGCCGGGGCACGGCAGATTCCCGGCGCCCGGCTCGCCGTCGCCGCTACCGGCGGCCTCGCTCCCGGCGGTGCGATGCTCCTCCGGGTGGACTCGTGACCGTCCACTCCGACGCCCCCGCGGATTACGCACCTGTTTCGCAGATCGTCGAGGTCGACGGCATTCCGATGTCCGCATTGCTGGCCGAAGCTCGGCAACCCCGTGCCGTCATCGTCGCTCTTCATGGCGGAGCGACCGATTCAGCCTATTTCGACTGTCCGGGCCACCCCCGGCTGTCATTGCTACGGACCGCCGCGGGGCTCGGATACACCGTCCTCGCCCTCGACCGTCCGGGCTACGGCAGTTCCATGCCGTACCGAGACGAGCTGGCTGCTCCCCAGCGCCGGCTCGACCTGGCCTACGCGGCGGTCGAACGCCATCTCGGGTCACGCCCGCGCGGCGCAGGCGTCTTCCTGTGGGCACACTCGGTCGGCTGTGAGCTGGCCACCCGGATGGCAGCAGACGAGCGCGGCGCCGGACTGCTGGGCATCGAACTCGCCGGCACCGGCCGCGTACAGCACGCTGCGGCGCAGGCCATTCTGGGTTCGACGGGACAGAAGGCTTCGCCGAGTGACGTCTACGACCTGCTGTGGACCCCGACGGAGCTGTATCCGCCCGAGCTCGTCGGAGGAGCCTCCATCGCCTCCCGCACGCCCTCCTACGAAGGCGGCGTGACGGCGGCATGGCCGCGGGACAACTTTCCGGCTCTCGCCGCCGCGGTGCGCATACCCGTCCACTTCACCGCCGGCGATCATGAAAAGGTTTGGCGGAACGATCACGAGGCGCTGAACGACGTCGCGGCCATGTTCACCGCCGCTCCACGGGTCGAGCTCAACCACCAGGCCGACAGCGGGCACAATCTCAGCCTCGGGTACACGGCGACCGCGTATCACGCAAAGGTCCTGTCCTTTGTCGAGGAATGTATCCGCGCCCGTGCCGATGAGGAATTACCGTCCCGAAGAACTGAATTCGACAATGCCGTGCACGCAGCGGCAGGAGAGGTGAGCTGATGGACGCCACGGATGTTGCGCTGCTGCTCGTACGGTTGGTCGTGGGAGCAACCATGATTGCGCACGGATACAACCATTGGCGAGGCGGCGGCCGTATCGAGGGCACAGCCCGCTGGTTCAGCGGACTCGGTCTCCGGCAGGGCACGTGGCAGGCGTGGATGAGCGTGGTGACCGAGATCGGTGCCGGTGTTCTGCTCATCATCGGTCTGATCACACCCCTCGCATGTGCGGCCGTCATCTCGGTGATGCTCGTCGCGGGCATCCTCGCGCACCGCCCCAACGGATTCTTCGTCTTCAAGGAAGGCTACGAGTACGTCCTGGTACTGGCGGTCACCGCGCTGGCGCTCGCGATGCTCGGACCCGGACAGCTGTCACTGGACGACCTCGCCGACGTCGCCGTCGTCGGCTGGGCGGGCGGTGGAATCGCCCTGGGAGTGGCGGTGGCAGCGACCGCCGGACTGCTGGGCCTGTTCTGGCGACCGCAACCTCAGGACGCGGTAGCCGCATGATCACGCCGCATGATCACCATGGCCGAAACGGAGGACCACTGATGCGCGTCGGATTCATCGGACTCGGTAGCCAGGGTGCGCCCATGGCGCGGCGAATCGTCCATGCCGGTTACCCACTGACCCTCTGGGCGCGCCGCCCGGACGCACTCGCGCCGTTCGCCGATACTGCGGCCCAGTTCGCCGGGTCACCTGCCGAACTGGGCGCGGCCAGCGATCTCGTGTGCATCTGCGTGGTGAGCGACGCCGACGTGAGGGAGGTCGTCACCGGCGAGAACGGAGTGCTGGCGGGCATGAAGGAGGGCGGTGTGATCGCCGTGCACAGCACGGTGCACCCCGACACCTGCCAAGACCTGGCCGACAAGGCACGTGCTCACGGTGTCTCCGTGATCGACGCGCCGGTGAGTGGCGGCGGCGGAGCGGCCGCCGAAGGGCGCCTGCTCGTGATGGTCGGAGGCGAGGTCGAGGACTTCGAACGCTGCCGTCCGGTGTTCTCGATGTACGCGAATCCCGTTGTCCACCTGGGTGCCCTCGGAGCCGGGCAGATCACCAAACTCCTCAACAACCTGCTGTTCACGGCCAACCTCGCAACGGCTGCCAGCACTCTCACCCTCGGTAAGTCGCTCGGGGTCGACCCCGCGCGCCTCGGCGAGGTGATCTCCCACGGCACGGCGAACAGTTACGCGCTGGGCAGGATCGTCTCGGCCGGAGGCACACTCGAACGCATCGCCGCCCACGCCGGGACACTGCTGCAGAAGGACGTCGGGCTGGTCGCCGGCCTCGCTGCCGCAGCCGACGCACAGGCCGGCATCGTGCTCGACGCCGCCGATGCCACCCTCGCGCTGATGGACCATCCGCGATGACGCGCGTCGGATTCATCGGCACAGGCAGAATGGGCTTACCCATGGTGCTCCGGCTCGTCGAGTCGGGGTGCGAAGTTCGCGCACTGGGACGGTCGGACGAAACACGCAGGGCCATCACGGAATCGGGTGCAGAAGCACTCTCCGCCGTCACCGAGGTCGGTGCCGGCGCCGACGTCGTCCTGGTGTGTGTGTTCACCGACGAGCAGGTCCGGGAGATCTGCCTCGACAGCGAACTGCTCGCAGCGATGCCACGGGGATCCGCCCTGGTGGTACACACCACGGTGAGTCCCCGGACGATCGAGGAAGTCTCGAGTCACGCGGCGTCCTATGGCATCGATGTGATCGACGCCGCGGTCAGCGGCGGACCACACGACATCGCCGCCGGGCACCTGACCCTGTTCACCGGCGGTCCCGAGGATGCTGTGGCACGAATTCAGCCGGTACTGGAGAGTTATGGCGATCCGGTACTCCACGTCGGTCCGGCAGGCAACGGGCAGCGGGTAAAGCTGGTCAACAACGCCTTGTTCGCAGCCCAGATCGGATTGCTCGCCCAGGGCGCCGCGCTCGGCCGACAGCTCGGCATCGACGAGGCGACACTGCTGAACGCACTCCCCCACGGAAGCTCCGCCAGCCGCGTCATGGGAAACATCGCGGCGAGGGGCTCGGTGGCCTCATTCGTGAGCGCGGTCGGCGAATTCCTCGACAAGGACGTGGCCGTCGTCCGGAAGACCGTGGCCGAACTCGACGGCGACCTCGGCATCCTCGACGACGTCATCAACGCTCAGCGACCGGGCGGGCACATCGGATGACGTACCCGTCTAGGATCCTCGAACCGCGACGCGTCACCGCGGTTTGGTGTACTCCGATTGCACCTGCATGATGCGCATCTTCGGGATCGGGCCGAGGCTCAGCGCGTCGGACAGGTTCAGCTGCTTCGCCGCAGCGGCGGCGTGCACGTTTCGCTCCGCCTCGTGAGGATCGCCCTCCAGCTCGTAGAGCACGATGAACGGGCCGCCGTCGGCGGCGGCCGGGGCGAGGCGGGTGGCGCCGACGAACCCGTCGAGCGCCACCACCTCGGGGATGTGGATCTCCTCGTACCACTTGTTGAACTCGTCCACGCGGGTGGGATGCGAGGGGTAGGATTCGACGAACAGATAGTGCTTCACGGCTGCTCCTGTTGAAGGACGAAGGGGTGTCGACGGACGAAATGCATTGAGCTGCATGCTCAGACGCGAACTACCCAGCCGCCGTCGATGTTGAGGGTGTGGCCGGTGACCCAGTCGCTGCCCGACGAGACGAGGTACAGCAGACCGGGAATCAGTTCCTCCGGCTCACCGAAGGGGAACGGGATGGCGTGCTTGACCATCTCCTTCAGCTCCGGCGGCGACGCGATCGATCCCGCGTCGGTGTTGACCATGCCCGGCGCGATCGCATTCACGCGGATCCCGAAGGGCGCCAACTCGCGCGACAGCGACACCGTCATGCTGACCAGGCCGAGCTTGGTGATGCCGTACGCCTGCGCAGCCATGAAGGCGCCACTCGACGATTGGTTCACCACCTTGCCGTAACCGCGTTCCTTCATGTACGGCAGCACCGCACGCGTGCAGAGCAGGGGCCCGGTGAGATTGACGGCGAGGGTGCGATTCCAGAGGTCGAGGTCCATCGTGGTGAGCGAGCCCTGGCCGACCACCTCCGCCATCAGCCCGGCATTGTTCACCAGAATGTCGACGGAGCCGAAATGCTCGGCCGCCGCGGCGGCCATCTCCTTCGTGCTCGTCTCGTCGCGCACGTCGACGCGGACGGCGAGGGCGCGGTGACCCGCCGCCGTGAGTTCGCCGGCCGCTGCGGTGGCGGCATCGAGGTCGATATCGGCCAGCACCACGGCCGCGCCTGCCTCCGCGAGGCCACGCGAGTAGGCGCCACCGATTCCTCCGCCCGCACCGGTAACGATGGCAACCTTGTCTGCCAGGAGCGAACTATCTGTCATAATAAGCCCTTCGGATTTTGTTGCGGCACTGGGACATTGCAAAACTCAGACCTTGCGGGTGATTCCGCCGTCGACGCGGATGATGGCGCCGGTGGTGTAGCTCGACGCCGCGCTGGCGAGATGCAGCGCGAGGGGCGCGATTTCCTCGGGTCGCCCCATGCGTCGCATCGGCACGAACGGGGCGTCCTCGTCCGCACCCGGAGCCCACCCCTTGGAGAGATCGGTCAGGAACGGGCCCGGCAGGATCGAATTGACCCGAACACTCGGGGCGAAGGCGTCGGCGAGACCGACGGTGAGGGCATTGAGACCGGCCTTGGCGCAGGCGTAGGGCAGCTCCCGGACACTCGCGGTGAGCGAGCCTGCCGTACCGACGTTGATGATGGCGCCGCCGCCATGGGCAGCCATGTACGTGCCGGCGTGGACCGCGAGCCGGAACGGCCCCTTCAGGTTCACGGCGAGGGTCTTGTCGTACAGGTCCTCGGTCACGGCATCGAGGTTCTCGTAGAGCGGCGACAGACCGGCATTGTTGACCAGCACGTCGAGCCGGCCGAAATGCTCCAACGTCTTGTCGATCAACTCGTTGCAGTCGTCCCAGCGCCCGACGTGGCAGGCGACCGGGAGCGCCCGGCGTCCTGTCGATGCCTCCACCTCCTTGGCCGCGAGTTCGCACGAGTCGAGCTTGCGTGACGCGATGACGACATCGGCTCCGGCCTCGGCCAGGGTCTGCACGATTGCCCGACCGATTCCGCGCGATCCACCGGTGACAATGGCGACCTTGCCGGTCATGTCATGAAGGGCAGCAAAGTTATTCACCTCTGCATGATGCCAGAGCCGAGGCCGAATGGAAAGAGGTTTGTGCATTTTCGAGAATGATGCTCTCATCGATGTCCCGGGCCGCTGCTCACCCAGTGTGGACGCGAGATCTCGCTGGAGTCAGGGACATCCGGGCACAGTCAGATGACGCGGGAGTCGTGGCCGGCCCAGTAGCGATCGCGCAGCAAACGCTTGTAGAGCTTGCCATTGGGGTCGCGGGGCAGCTCGTCGACGAAGTCGATGCTGCGCGGGCACTTGTAGGACGCCAGTTCCGCGCGGCAGTAAGCGATCAGCTCCGCCGCCAGATCATCCTCGGCCGCAGCTGAATCGACGAGTTGCACCACCGCCGTCACCGACTCGCCCATCTCCTCGTCGGGTACACCGATCACGGCGACGTCGGCGACGGCGGAATGTCCGGCGAGGACATTCTCCGCCTCCTGCGGATAGATGTTCACACCTCCGGAGATGATCATGTGCGCCTGCCGGTCGGTGAGGTAGAGGTAACCCTCGTCATCGAGCCGCCCGATATCGCCGAGGGTCCGCCATCCCCTGTCGTTGGTGACCGACGCGGTCTTGCCGGGATCGTTGTGATACTCGAACGGGCGGCCACCCGCGAAATACACGACACCGATCCGGCCCGGTGGCAGCTCCTCGCCGTCCTCCCCCACGATATGGCATTCCTGCATGGGTCGGCCGACCGAACCGGGGTGGGCCAGCCACTCCTCCGGCGTGATCGTCGAGGCACCGACATCCTCGGTGCCCGAATAGTATTCGTGAATGATCGGCCCCCACCAGTCGAGCATCTGCCGCTTCACCGCGACCGGACACGGCGCCGCCCCGTGGATAGCGTTACGCAGACTCGACAGGTCGTATCGCGCTCGCTCCTCCTCCGGCAGTCGGAGCATCCGGACGAACATCGTGGGCACGAACTGTGCACTGGTGACGCGGTGCCGCTCGATGAGTTCGAGACAGCGGCGCGGGTCGAAGCTTTCCATCACCACGACCGTCGCGCCGAGGCGATGCCAGGACATCGAGAAGACCAGCGGCGAAGCGTGATACAGAGGCGCGGGTGACAGATAGACCGCGTCGGTCACCGAGTTGCTCACGAGTTGACCCCGAGCGATCTGCACGGGCGCGGCCGACGGGTCGCCGAACGGTGTCCCCGGCAGCGGCTTCCGCACGCCCTTCGGCCGCCCTGTGGTGCCCGACGAGTACAGCATCTCCCGCCCCTCGCACTCGTCGTCCAGTGGCGTCGACACCTCGCCCGCCAGCACCTCCTCGTACCGTTCGAAGCCCGCGAGGTCGCCGGTGGCCGACACCCGCACACGGATGCGCGCCAGGTCCAGTCCGGGGACCACATCGGCCGCCGCGGCGCTCGTCACGAGCGCGGCGGCTCCACAATCGTCGAGAACGTACTGCACCTCACTCGGACGCAGATGACGGTTGATCGCGGTGTAGTAGAGACCGGAACGCTGCGCTGCCCACGCAACCTCGAGGTAGGCGCTGTTGTTCTCCATGAGAATGGCGATGTGGTCGCCTGCCGAGAGCCCGCGCGAGCGCAACGCCCGGGCGAATTGCGTCGACCGGTGGTCCAGCTGCCCGTACGTCACGACCTCGCCGCTCGATCCCATCACGATCGCCGGCACGTCCGGCGCTCGACGGGCGTGGTAGCTCGGCGTCAGCGACGTCGTTGTTTCTGCCACGGAAGCACGCTCTCTTCTCCTCGGCGATATTTACCGCGATCCGGGGAGCACATCGCAGTATTGTCAGTACTGTAGATCTAGATTCTCGCTTTTGAAAGTAATATTCTCATTGTCGATCGGTGCCGCTTCCGGCATCTCTGCACAGCGCAGGAGAGGATTCAATGAACATTGACGACATGGTGATGGTCAGCATCGACGACCACGTGGTCGAGCCGCCCGACATCTTCGAGAAGCACTTCCCGAAGAGCCTCATGGACCAGGCACCCAAACTGACGATCCACCCGCGCAACCCCAACGTGCAGGCGTGGCTGTTCCAGGACACCGTGGTCGGTAGCTCCGGCCTGAACGCCGTCGTCTCCTGGCCCAAGAGCGAGTGGGGTATGGATCCCACCGGCTATGCCGAGATGCGCCCCGGTGTCTACGACATGAACCTGCGCGTGCGCGACATGGATGCCAACGGCACCCTGGCCGCAACCCTCTTCGCCACCTTCCCCGGCTTCGCGGGCACACACCTGGCGAGCCTGCCGGACAAGAAACTGTCCCTGGCAGCGTGCCGGGCGTTCAACGACTGGGTCGTCGGCGAGGTCCCCAGCACCTATCCGGGGCGCTTCATCCCACTCGGCATCATCCCGTTCTTCGACGTGGAAGAGTCGGTCAAGGAGATCCACCGACTCGCCGCGATGGGTTGCCGCTCCATCAGCATCCCCGAGACGCCCTACGGTGTGGGCGAGGGCTACCCCGACTTCAAGTCCGGCTACTGGGATCCGATCTTCAAGGCGTGCGTCGAGCACAACATCGTCCTCAGCCTGCACATCGGTGGCGGCTTCAGCCTGGTCAAGCGTCCCGAGGGCTTCAACATCGACGACATGATGGTCCTGACACCACTCATCTCGACGATTGCCGCCAACGACATGATGCTCAGTGGGGCCTTCCAGAAGTTCCCGGATCTCAAAGTTGCCATGAGCGAGGGTGGTGTCGGCTGGGTTGCGCCGTGGCTCGACCGTCTCGAACGCCATATCGTCAACCAGTCGTGGACAGGAATCAGCTTCCTCCCGAAAGGCATGACACCGAACGATGTGTGGCGCAAGAACTTCCTGGCGTGCTACATCACCGAGCCGAGCGGCCTGAACAACCGCAACCGCCTGGGGATCGACACCATTGCCTGGGAGTGCGACTACCCCCACTCGGATTCCACCTGGCCGAACTCGCCGGAGATGTTGATGGAGGAACTCGTCGCCGCCCAGTGCACCGACGACGAAATCGACAAGATCACCTTCGGTAACGTCGCCCGCTTCTTCGACTGGGATCCCTTCGCGCACATCCCGCGCGAACAGGCCACCGTGGGAGCACTCCGCGCCCGGGCCGCCGACGTCGACGTCAGCGAGACCTCCAAGGTCGAGTACCGCCGTCGTTACGAACTCGCCAACTCGTAGCAGACACGTAGCAGAGCGCTCTTCCCGATGATGCCCGCCAGCCCGGCGCCGGCGGGCATCGCACGTCCAGGGAAGTATCCCGAGAAGCGAAGGACCAACCGAATGCAGGGTTTGAAAGACAAGGTCGTCCTGGTGGCCGGCGCCGCCACGGGACTGGGCGCCGCCTCGGCGCAACGACTGGCGCAAGAGGGCGCCAGGGTCGTCGTCGGCGATCTGAACATCGACGGAGCGAAGGAAACCGCAAGCGCCATCCTCGCCGCCGGCGGTGAGGCCGTCGCGATGCAGTTCGACATCTCCGACGACGACTCGGTCAGGGAGTTGGTCGCATCCAGCGTGCGGACCTACGAAGGACTGGACGCCGTGCACATCAACGCCGGTGATATGGGCTCGGTTCCCAAGGACAGCAACATCGTCGACATCGACCTCGCGGTGTGGGACCGCACGATCGCGGTGAATCTGCGCGGACACATGCTCGTCGCTCGCCACAGCGTTCCCGAACTCCTCACACGCGGCGGCGGGGCGATCGTCTTCACCTCCTCGATCGCGTCCTTCACGGGCGATCCCCAGCGTCCCGCCTATTCGGCGACGAAGGCGGCCATCAACGCCCTGGCCCGCCACGTCGCCTCGAAATGGGGCAAGGACGGTATCCGTGCCAACGCCATCACCCCGGGTCTGATCCTCACCTCCGACATCCAGGAGGGAGCCGCACCGGAATTGCTGCAGGCCATGCTCGCCCGGACTCGGAGCCCGCGCCTCGGTCAGGCAGGCGACATCGCGAGCATGGTCGCCTACCTGATGTCCGACGAAGGCGCCTGGATCAACGGCCAGGCGGTCAACGTCGACGGCGGCACCGTCTTGCGCTGACCGGTCTTGCGCTGACCGGTCTTGCGCTGGCCGCTGGCTATTCGCCCAGCGACAC
>NZ_JBAQEO010000157.1:0-8131 GCF_049286785.1 Rhodococcus sp. (in: high G+C Gram-positive bacteria)
CGGCAGAAACCCATGTCGCGTTCGAAAGTAATCCTGATCTCAATCGATTCGTTATCCGGATAGCAGGTAAAGGCCGCAAAGTTGCCATACCAACGCCGGTTCGTTACCGTACCGTGATCAAACATTCGTCAGCCATGGGAAGCAATGTGTCAGCACTCGCCAGAATCAACAACGCAAAATCACCTCTCCTCTACGTAGTCGTCGCGGCACTGTTGGCGACCCTCGTGATCGGGGGTGCGCTGGCGGTGGGGCGGCACAAGAACATCACGCTCGACGTCGACGGCGAGACCATCTCGCTCGGCACGATGGCAACCGATGTCAGCGGCGCCCTGGACGATGCCGGTTACACGGTGGACGAGCGCGATGCCGTCGCACCCGCCGCCGACGCCTCGATCTCCGACGGTGACACCGTGGTGCTTCGCCGCGCACGTGAGGTCAGCCTGACCGTCGACGGGCAGCCGAAGACCGTGTGGACCACCGCCCTCACCGTCGACGACGCACTGAAGCAGTTCGAACTCGCCGACGACGTCCACGTCTCGGCGTCCCGCTCGGAGCGCCTGCCGCTGGAGGGCACCTCGCTCGAGGTCGTCAACGCCAAGCTCGTCAAGGTCGCCGACGGCGGCGCACCGCTCACGGGCGTCCGACTGGCAGCCCCCACGGTCGGTGAGCTCCTCGCGGCCAACGGCGCCCCGCTCGAGCAGGCCGATACGGTCGTTCCGCCCGCCGACGCCCCCGTCGTCGAAGGCGCCGAGATCCACGTGACCCGCGACCGCACCGAGACCCGCACCGAGACGCTGCCCATCGCACCGCCCGAGAACCGCGTCGAGGATCCGGCGCTCGACAAGGGCAAGACCGTCGTCGAGAACCCCGGAGTCCCCGGCGAGCGCACCGTCACCGCGTCCGTGAAGACGGTCAACGGTGTCGAGGCCGGACGCCAGGAGCTCAGCTCGCAGGTGCTCCGCGAGCCCGCGCCGGCACTGGTCAAGGTCGGTGTGAAGGAACTCGCCATCTCCAACGCCTCCACCTGGGATTCGATCGCGCACTGCGAGGCCACCGGCAACTGGGCCATCAATACCGGCAACGGGTTCTTCGGCGGACTGCAGTTCACCCAGAGCACCTGGGAGGCGTTCGGCGGAACCCAGTACGCCGCCCGCGCCGACCTCGCCTCCCGCGAACAGCAGATCTCCGTCGCCGAGAAGGTCCAGGCGGCGCAGGGCTGGGGCGCCTGGCCCGCCTGCACCAGCAAGCTCGGACTCCGCTGACGGTCTGAAGTAAAGGAACACGATGTCGCCCTTCGCGAAGATCAACTCGGCTCGCTCGCCCCTGCTCTACACCGTGGTGGCCCTGCTTCTCGCCACATTGATCGCAGGCGGAGTGCTCGCGGTGGTCCGGCACAAGACCGTGACCGTCGACGTGGACGGCGAAACCATCTCGCTCAGCACGATGACGACGACGGTGGGGGCAGCCCTCGCCGACGCCGGGTATTCCGTCAGTGATCGTGACGCCGTTGCGCCCGGCGCGGATGCGTCTCTGTCGGACGGTGACACGGTGGTTCTGCGCCGCGCACGCGAGGTGTCCCTCACCGTCGACGGCCGGCCGAAAACGGTCTGGACCACGGCATTGACCGTCGAGGACGCTCTGAAGCAGTTCGAACTCGACGCCGACGTGCATGTGTCCGCATCGCGTGGCGAGCGACTTCCGCTCGACGGTGCGGCGCTCGAGGTGCTCAATCCGCTCGTCGTCGAGCTGGTCGACGGCGCACTGCCCGCCGTGGACATCCGGCTGGCCGCTCCCACCGTCGGGGAATTTCTCGCCGCGCACGGTGCGCCGCTCGAGCAGGCCGACACCGTCGTGCCGTCGGCGGACACCCCGCTGACCGAGGGCATGAACGTGACGGTCACGCGCGACCGCACCGAGACCAAGGTCGAGACGCTGCCTCTGAATCCCCCGGAGGAGCGCATCGAGGACCCGACGATGAACATGAGCCGCACGGTCGTCGAGAACCCCGGTATGCCCGGTGTGCAGGACGTGACCTTTGCGGTCAATACCGTGAACGGCAGGGAAGCGGGACGGAACCAGGTCTCCGCGACCGTTACCGTTCCGGCCCAGCCCAGGGTGGTCCGGGTCGGCGCCAAGCCGGGCACCGAGGTGCCGCCCGTCGAGAACGGTGCCGTCTGGGATGCGCTCGCCCATTGCGAGGCCACCGGCAACTGGGCCATCAACACCGGCAACGGCTTTTACGGCGGGGTGCAATTCGATCAGAACACGTGGGAACGCCAGGGCGGTCTCAAATACGCGCCGCGGGCAGACCTTGCTACCCGCGAGGAACAGATCGCCATTGCATCGAAGACGCAGAAGACACAGGGGTGGGGAGCCTGGCCGACGTGTTCGGGCCGGCTCGGAGTCCGTTAAAGTTCCCTGGTGCCCGACGCCGAACTACCCCACTCAGCACGAGGTCAGGCCGCTCTGCTCGGTCCCGTCGAGGTGCGTTCGCTCGCCGAGGAATTCGGCGTGCGCCCCACCAAACAGCTCGGACAGAACTTCGTCCACGACCCCAACACGGTTCGCCGTATCGTCGCCTCGGCCGGTGTCGGCCGTGACGACACCGTGCTCGAAGTCGGACCGGGCCTCGGTTCGCTGACCCTGGCACTGCTCGACGTCGTGGACAAGGTGATCGCCGTCGAGATCGATCCCAACCTCGCCGCGCGTCTCCCGCGGACCGTCGCCGACCGCGCGCCGCAGCTCGCTGAGCGCCTCAGAGTGGTGGGTGCGGACGCGATGCGGGTCGAGTCGTCGGAAATTCCGGGGCAGCCAACCGCGCTCGTCGCGAATCTCCCGTACAACGTTGCCGTGCCGGTGCTGTTGCACCTGTTCGCCGAACTGCCCAGCCTGCGAACCGCTCTGGTGATGGTGCAGGCGGAGGTTGCCGACCGGCTCGCTGCGTCGCCCGGAAGCAAGATCTACGGGGTGCCCAGCGTGAAGGCCAACTTCTTCGGTGACGTCCGCCGCGCCGGTTCCGTCGGACGTGCCGTGTTCTGGCCCGTCCCCAAGGTCGAGTCGGGGCTGGTGCGCATCGACCGGTACGCCGAATCGCCCTGGCCGGTGGACGAGGAACACCGCAAACGGGTATTCGCCGTCATCGACGCCGCATTCGCCCAGCGCCGCAAGACTTTACGTGCTGCGCTCAGTGGGTGGGCCGGTTCACCCGCGGAGGCCGAACGCCGACTGCGCGAGGCCGGCATCGAGCCGTCCACTCGCGGCGAGAGGCTCGACGCGGCGGCTTTCGTCCGGCTCGCTGCCACCCGGCCCTGAGCGCTCCGGCCTTGCGCAACTGGGCGAATGTGCCTTTCGGCGCTGTGGAAGCGCCGAAAGATACATTCACCCGGCCGAAGCGGATTGTGGCGCCCATCACACGTTCCCGGGAGGGGGAGACTTTCAGCCGAAGGTGTGGTTCACTATTGGAGGTCGTAAGTTTTGTGTTTGTGTTTCCCACGCTCGCAAATCGATTGTTGCGAGCGTTTGGACGTCCTCCACAGGTCTGTCATAGACGGTCGTGTCAGATGACCCGGGTAACCGAAGCGGTTACTTGAAGAAGAACTGTGTTAGAGGAGATTTACATGGCAGAGGGCACCGTGAAGTGGTTCAACTCCGAGAAGGGGTTCGGCTTCATCGCCCCCGAGGATGGCAGCGCAGATGTGTTCGTCCATTACTCGGAGATCCAGAGCGGCGGATTCCGCACGCTCGAGGAGAATCAGCGCGTTTCGTTCGAGATCGGCCAGGGCAACAAGGGCCCCCAGGCCACCGGCGTCACCCTGATCTGAGAGCGGCCATGACTTCCCGGTTCGCCGGGACATGACGTTCGAGTAAGGCCCCACCCGTTCACGGGTGGGGCCTTACTCGTCTCTGCTGACAGGTGAAATCTACCCGGACCGCACGTACGTGGCCTGGTATGCGAGATTCATTGCGCAAATGAGCCACAACTGCATTGCCGAACTGTCCGACGACCGGAACAGCCCGGCGACGGCGGCGACGGCGAGTACCGCCGCAACGACGAAGGTGGCAGTTCCGATACCGCGATGTGGTCTCGACGCGAACAGCGCGATGAGGGTCACCAGCGCAGTCCACAATGTCGTGACCATGATCGTGGCGACGACGAACCAGGCGGCCGAATACCGTGCCGGCCACATCCACGGCTGATTACCGTTGTCGAGAGTGCACGCGAACGCAAGAGAGAACCCCAGGATCACCAGCGATGCCCCGCCGAGTGCCACCTGGCCCCCGACGATCATCCCCTTTCCTGTGACCGTCCCCGCCGGCGCTCGTGCGCGCCCGTCCTCGACAATCGTGTTCTCCAACCCCGACCTCCCCGATCTTCCTGTTCGTCACCTGCGTCGACGCCGCGCAGATCCGCCCGTTTTCATGGATTTTCGGGCCGGCGGTAGCCGTGCAGCGGTGTCTCGGTCAGGCGTTACCGTAGCGGTCCGCGAAGAGGCGGTGACGTTCAGCCACCCGACGGCACTCTTCCCGCAGTTCAGGAGGGTCGAGGACGGTGAAGTCGACGCCGAATGCGCTGAGCCAGTGAGCGATCGACTCCATCGAATCACCGCAGAGGACCACGGCGCACCGGCCGTCCGGCATGTCCTCGAGCGTGCCCCAGTCATCGTGCACCATCGATGCCACCTGGCCGAAGGGTGCGTGGAGCAGCACTCGTGCGCGGATGCGGGTGACGGCCCGGTTGATTCCGCGGGCCACGAAGTCGGCGGCACCTCCTGGCGGCAGCTCACGCGGCACGAAGCGGGGTCCTGTCGGGATCTTCGGGGTGAGTCGGTCGAGGCGGAACGATCTCCAGTCGGCGCGGGTGAGGTCCCACGCCATGAGGTACCAGCGAAGCCCGGACCGAACGAGCCGATACGGTTCGACCTCACGACGGCTCTCGGTGCCGTCGTGCGTCCTGTAGTCGAACCGCAGGCGTTCATGGTTGTGGCACACCGACGCGACGGCGGACAGTACCCGGGCGTCGACGGCGCTCTTCGCGGGCTCGTGGTGTACCACGTCGACCTGTAAAGCCTCCAGACGATGCCGAAGCCGGGACGGCATCACCTGCCTGAGTTTGGTCAGCGCCCGCACCGAGGACTCGCCGATGCCCACCACGGAACCTGTTGCCCCGGATTGCAGACCGAGAGCGACAGCGAGCACCTCTTCGTCGTCGAGCAGCAGCGGCGGCATCTCGGCGCCCGCCCCGAGGCGGTATCCACCGCCGACACCTACGGTGGCCTCCACCGGGTAACCGAGGTCGCGAAGCTTGTCGACATCGCGCCGGACGGTACGCGGCGTGATTCCGAGCCGGTCGGCGAGCTCTGCTCCGGACCAGTCCTTGCGAATCTGGAGCAGGGTGAGCATCCGGAGTAGCCGTGCCGAGGTTTCCCGCATGGAACCAAGAATGCCATGGCATGAGGACAGATACTGTCCTCATTTGCCGAAAGATACCTCCTCTGCTGACAACTCGGTAACGGAACGATCTGTTCGCGCTGTCGTATCCGAACCGGTCAATACACTGGCGCCGACGCTCCACGGACCATCGCACGCCCGCCCTCAGTGATTCCGACGGAAAGGTCTTCGCTCATGCATGCACGTCTCCGGCCGTCCCGGGCCTTCGCAAGAGGGGCCGTCGCCACCGTCATGACCGCGGTCTTTTCCATCGTCCTCGCGGTTTCGACCACCGCACCGGCCTCCGCTTCGGCAGCCGACCTCTTCAACAGTGCGCAGAGCAGATTCGCGGCCGGCGACACCCGGGGGGCCCTTGCGGACATCGGCGGAGCGGTCGGCATCGCGCCGGGGGATGGGAATGCACTGGCGTTGCAGGCCATCTACGCCGATGCTGTCGGCGACCTCATCACGCGCGAGGCCGCACTCGCCCGGCTCGGCGCCGTCGACGGCGGTCTGCGGGTCGGGGTGGGCAACCTGGTGACCTCGATCGCGGTCTCGTCGTTCACACCCCCGAATCCGTTTCCGGCTATCCAGGGACCCTCGACCGCCATCATCGTTCTCGGCTACGGACTGCTGCCGGACGGCAGGATGCGACCGGAATTGATCAACCGTCTTCAGGCCACTGTCGTGCAGTCGTGGGTGTCACCCCTCTCACCGATCATCGTGACCGGCGGTAACCCGCAGAACGGCATCACCGAGGCCGCAGCGATGCAGGGGTGGTTGCAGGCCAACGGAGTGCCCGCGCAACGTGTCCACGCCGAGCATCGGGCGGGATCGACCGTCGGGAATGCGCTCAATTCGGTTCCTCTTGCCCGCTCACTCGGCGCCGGCGGCGCGATCGTCGTCACGTCCGCCAATCACATCCGTCGGGCAACCGTCGATTTCAACGTCGCGGGACTGCCCGTCGTCGGTGCGATGAGTGCCATCACCAGCGCAGGCCAGTTGATCGCCGAGTTCCCGCCGCTCACCAAGAGTCAGCAACTCGGCATGTACCGCGACGCGATCCGGGTGCTCGGTATCCCCGCCGGTTACTGAGCCTGATCGGTACCCGCGAATCATCGACGGGATCGCGAGTTGACGGTAGAAGTCCACCGGTCCGCGCCGTACCGGCATGACGGGCACAGCAGGAACGTCATGTGTCCGGGATGTGTACTGCGTGTTTCAAGTGCGAGACAGGCGCATCAGCGCCCGCGTGTGCGGTGCCACAGCGCGAGGGCGTGGCACTATGGCGTGCATCGATCGCAGGAGGACACATGCGTTTGTCGCCCCATGAACAGGAGCGTCTGTTACTGAGCTACGCCGCCGAACTGGCGCGACGCCGGCAGCAACGCGGACTGGTGTTGAACCACCCGGAAGCTGTCGCGATCATCACCGATCACATCCTCGAGGGTGCCCGTGACGGCCGGTCGGTTGCGGAGCTGATGTCGTCCGGCCGCGAGGTGCTCCGGCGTTCCGACGTCATGGAAGGCGTACCGGAAATGATCCACGACGTCCAGGTCGAGGCCACGTTTCCCGACGGCACCAAGCTTGTCACCGTCCATGATCCGATTGCATAGGGGAGATTGTGATTCCAGGTGAAGTGATCTGTGCGGAGGGTGTGATCGAGCTCAACGCGGGGGCGCCCCGAACCCTGCTCGACGTGGTCAATACCGGTGACCGGCCCGTGCAGGTGGGCAGCCACGTGCATTTCCCACAGTCGAACGGTGCGTTGGAGTTCGACCGTGCAGCGGCATACGGTCGGCGGCTGGACATCCCCGCGGGTACCGCGGTGCGGTTCGAACCGGGTATCGCACAGACGGTGTCGCTGGTGCCGCTGCGCGGGACGCGAGAGGTCCACGGACTGAGCCTCACTCCTCCCGGGAAGCTGGACGCGTCATGACCGACCTCAGCCGCGTGCGTTACGCCGAGCTGTTCGGGCCCACCACCGGAGACCGTATCCGTCTGGCCGATACCGATCTGCTGATCGAGATCACCGAGGACCGCAGCGGCGGACCGGGACTGGCCGGAGACGAGGCTGTGTTCGGGGGCGGCAAGGTATTGCGCGAGTCGATGGGGCAGGGCCGCGCCACCCGCGCCGAGGGCGCTCCCGACACCGTCATCACCGGAGTCGTGATCGTCGACCACTGGGGAATCATCAAGGCGGACGTCGGTATTCGCGACGGACGCATCGTCGCGATGGGTAAGGCAGGCAACCCGGACACCATGTCGGGCGTGCACCCGGACCTGGTGGTGGGACCGTCCACCGAAATCATCGCGGGCAACGGCAAGATCCTCACCGCGGGCGGGATCGACTGCCATGTGCACTTCATCGCCCCGCAGATCATGGAGGAGGCCCTCGGCGGCGGCATCACCACGCTGGTCGGTGGTGGAACGGGCCCGGCAGAGGGCAGCAAGGCCACCACCGTCACGCCGGGGCCTTGGCACACGGCGCGGATGCTCGAGGCGCTCGACGGCTGGCCGATGAACATCGCCCTGCTGGGTAAGGGCAACACCGTCAGCTCCGAGTCGATGTGGGAACAACTGCGCGGCGGAGTGTCCGGGTTCAAGCTGCACGAGGACTGGGGGTCCACTCCGGCCGCGATCGACGCGTGCCTCACCGTGGCCGATGCCGCCGGAGTGCAGGTGGCCCTGCACTCGGACACGT
>NZ_JBAQEO010000158.1:0-4441 GCF_049286785.1 Rhodococcus sp. (in: high G+C Gram-positive bacteria)
ACCTACGAGATGCCCTTCGGGATGGTTGAAAAGGTTCTGTGAGAAGTCCAATTCTTCCACCACGACAGGGCATTTCGCCGTTACGACACGCTCACCGACCCAACCGAATCGGTGCATCCAGGTTAAATGGAGTTGAGACATTTGCGTGTCGAGCCGGGCAACGATGTCATCGCTGGCATCGGCCGCGCTCTTCAGCAGCCATGGCTGCCAACTCACCAATTGCGCTCGTGTCGGTGGCATCAGGAGTAGATCGCATTCAGCGCAGACGCAATCGTTGCGTCGGCCTCCTCATAGCGGGCTGCAGTCGCAATCGCAGTTGCAGCCAATGACTGCAGTCGCCCTGGCACGACGCCCAGTGTCGAATCGACCATCTGTGCGGCATCCCGTAGGGCGACGCAGGCGCGCGATCCTGGTAGTCCCGCAACAGCCAGCTCGAAACCAGATAGTAGGAGAAGAGTTTCGATAATATCGGATGCGCCCAAGAAGTCGTCGGCCAGACCGACTACGGCAGTCGGATCGACCCGCACCTCATTCGACATGTGTCATCCCCCGTGACGACTTGTTCCCCGTGATCTTTGCGATAGCACGGTACAACATATCCGAGTCACTCCACGACGGTTTGTCGTGAGTGCGGATGGCAGGTCCCGAAATCGGGCCACGTACTTCATGAGTCCACGCTCGGTTGTGATGACGGTCGAGATCCGCCGCCCTACACCGATAGCAGCGCTGCATGATGGGCCAGGACGTCGAAGTGCTGATGCCGTGACCACGCGCTCCGATCACCGATCACGTAGAGGCGCTGCTTGGCGCGGGACACGGCGACGTTCACCATGTTCGGCTCTGCTGCTGCCCACCGCTTGGCGCCGTCCTTACCAGGATTTCCGCCGAGCACCAGGAACACGACCTTCGCCTCCTTGCCCTGCGCGCGATGGATGGTGCCCGCAGTGATGCCGTCAAACGTTTTGCCCAGGCTTTCCAGCCGCCAGGCGACATCACGGAATGGCGTCACGACGATGACATCCTTCATCGATACCTCGTCGTCACGGAGGGCTTCCAGAAGTTCGACGAGTCGATCGAACTCGGCCTGCACGAAGTGGCCGATGCCCGGACCGGTGACATGGAACCACTGGGTCGGAGGCAATGTGCCCGCGGGTGTCGGATCGCCGCCGTGCACCATCGTGTCGTCGTACGCGACATGGTTGACGATGGTGAACATCGGGTCCGTGCACCGGCGATGCACCCGAAGGGGCGCACCCACCCAAAGCGGTTCGTCGACCGACGGAAGCGTAGTGCCCCACCTATTCAGCCGATCGGACAGGGACTGTGCAGATGCCCGCGCAGGCAGCCAGGTCTCGCTGACGTCGAATTCGCGGCGCACCGCCTGTTGTGCACGGAACGGAATGGTGACCACCGGCTTCAACTGGAGCGGGTCGCCGACGACCACGGTGCGCCGGGAGCGCCAAATCGCACCCGCCGGGTTCTGTGGCGTCGACTGGCCGGCCTCGTCGATGAGCAGCCACCCCAACGACTCTCGACCCATACCGCGGAACACCTTGTCGAACGAGGCGAACGTCGTGGACACGACGGGGACGACGAAGAACAGCGCCCGCCACGCATCGGCGACAGCTTCCGGATCCAAACACTTCGGTGAGGTGCCGTCCACTACGTCAATTGCGCCGTGCAGGCTCTGGCGCATCTCCCGCGGTACCTGCTGGAGAAACGCTCGATGCAGGTGGAGCGCGGCCACGAACAGCCGAGAGCGTGCCTCGGCTGTTGTCGCGTCACTCCACAGCGTGAGACGTTCACGCGCCACTTCGTCGGAGAGAACCTCGTCGTCCGGAACGAGCCCACGATTCCGATCGGCTGTCAAGGCAAGGGCGAGCTGATCGCGATGGTCGCGGAGCGCCGCGCAGTGGGTCTGCTGCTGTTGCAGGGCGAGGTCGGCGGACTGGACGGCATGCAGAGCCTGCTTTTGTGCCGATCGAGCCTCGCTCACAGCCACGTCGAGGTCGAGCAACAGTCGCGACAGCTCGTGTCGCCGGGCCGACCAGGTGCGGCGCAGCTGACGTCCGTTGACGCTGGCGATGCGCCACAACGGCTCCCGCCGGGTCATGTGAAGTGCGAGATCGTCCTCGATCTGGGTGCGTTCGGTTGTCCGTTGTTGGTGGGCGGCTCCGCACATCCCCTCGGCTCGGACAGACTCTGTGAAAGCGTGATGTAGACGGGTGAGTTCCTGCTCGGCGGCAGTGACTTTCACTGTCAAGGCCCGAAGCTCGACCCAAGTGCGGTATGCGCGTGCGGCATCGGACTGCGCGTTCGCGGCTGCGTCCCGAGCGGCAGCGAATTGCGAGACGGCGGTGCCCCAGGCGAGGTCCGCGCCGTGCGCCTCCCAGCCCTTCAAGAGTGATTGGAGCCCCTGCCGCGGCGCCTGATCGGGGTCGGATGCGGTGCGTTCGTCGAACCAGAGTGTGCTCGTGAATCGTGTGCGGTTGGTCTTTCTCCCCAGACGCGCAGCGAGCAGCGCCCACCCCTGTGACGGCTCAGCGGTGTCGTTTACGTCGCGATCCACGTTCAGAAGCGCCGTGGCGAGATCGGCGAAGTAGTCGCAGTCCTGTTGGAACGGATTGTCGGAGCTAGCCTTCGGGATCTCCTGGCTGATGTTCTCGACTGCTCCGTTGTTCGAAGAGCTGACCACGATCTCGAACCCATGGAATGCGGGAGCCCAGCGTTGCACGACCCGGCTGAAGTCACCGGCCTTCCAGCGGTGTGGCTCTCCGGCGAACGCGTCGGCGGGCCGCGGTAGCGTGGCCAGCAGCTGCGCCCGTTCGACGACGACGTGGGCGACAAGATCCTTGAGGAGGGTCGTCTTTCCGGTGCCGGGTGGCCCGTTGACGGCGAAGATGCCCGAACCGCTACCCAATTCCTCGATGACCGCGTTGACTGCAAACTGCTGGCTCGCAACGAGCGGATGATCAGGGCGTACCGCCCACCGACCCATCGGGGTCGCCGCAGGACGGCAACCGTTCAGCACGTAAGAGAAGTCCGAGCGGACGTCGACGCGCCGCGTAACGTCGACATGCGTGTCTTCGGTGAGGTAGTGCGCGAGGGCACTGCCGATCTCACCCTGTCCCACCCGCCCGGCGACGTGGGCGAGATCCGCGGCGATGAAGCTGTTGAGGAAGTCGGTTCGTTCGTCGCGCTTGCCGGGCGGTACCTCGACGGACGCCACTCGCGTGCCCGACAGACGCAAACCGGATTGGGCGAGACCGAGCAACTCGGTGCAGCGACGGGTGAAGCGTTCCAGAAACCGGTGATCGACTACCGGTGGCATGTCGTCGAAGTCCTGATCCGCGAGGAGCTCTTGCACGACGTCGTCGGCCTGGTCCGCCAGCAGATCGAAGCCGTCGAGCCACCCCCGATGATCAGGTCCGGGAGACAACGCCCGACCCGACGCCCATGCGAGCGAGGACAGGACCGCGGATCCATCGACGTAGAGGCCGTCCGCGTCGACGACGACCGCAGCGAGCGAGCAGAACCCGGCGGGCCGCGGATCGAAGTTCTCCACGCCGGGGTCGAGCACGGAATCAAGGATCTGCCAGATGTCGTCGATCTTGTACGCACCAACGTAGATCGTGTGCTCCCGGACATGGCCACGCCGTCGTGGGGGCCGGGAGAGTCGATGACCGGCCTGCCATGGAAGCGGTCGAATAGACGAAGCGACCTCGACGGGGCGCTGAGGATGGTCGGGATCAGGCTTCGGCACGGTCTGTGGACTGAACAACTCGATCGCCCGCCAGAACGCGATGACGTTCGCCTGCGAATCCCCGCCCATTTACTACTCCACCCCGTCGGCTTCCCCGTGTGTATCGAGTATGCCGACATACACCGACAGAATGCGCACCGACGGCTGGAGGGAATCGCCGAGGAAGGCGTCGAGCGCATCCGCTGAGGGTTGGGGCCGGCGGGTGTTATCCGGTCAGCAGCACCGCCGCCTGGGCAGGCAGCCGGCCGTCCCCTGCTCTGCGGAAGACTTCGGCGGGCCGGCCGTTACCCGGGTTCGACGTTTCTCCCGTGCTTGCGAGTGCGCCGATGAAGTGCCGACGGAAGGAGTCCTTCTGCAGCTCGCGGCCGAAAATCACCTCATAGAGTTGGCGGAGTTCGAGCACGGTGAACGATTCACCCAGAAACCGGGCCGGGTCGACCTGTTGGGTGTACCGGTCTCGCAGGTCGTCGACGGCGAGTCGCACCATGTCGTCGTGATCGAACGCCAGGCTCTGCTCGGGCTTGCCGTCGATCACCCGCATGAGGACAGCGTCCTCGGGGAGTGCCGCGAACGGGACGGCCGCGGTGTGGGCCATCGAGATCACCCAGCCCCGTTCGTCGCGATCGGGATCGTCGAATACGGCGAGCTGATGGAACTGGATTCCCGACAGGCCGGTCT
>NZ_JBAQEO010000159.1:0-1613 GCF_049286785.1 Rhodococcus sp. (in: high G+C Gram-positive bacteria)
CTTTCTGCCTATACTGTCTCATCATCACTAATGAAAGGGAAGAGATGACCACCGAGCAAAAAGACGGAATCCTGTCGATCACCGTGGATCGCGCCAAGTGCTGCGGGTACACGCTGTGCGCGTCGGAGGCTCCCGATGTCTACTCGATCGACGCACAGGGCTTCGCAGTCGCGCCCGAGACGGTGCCGGCCGAACTGGAGAAGCAGGCACGCGTCGGCGCCGACGTCTGCCCGGCCGATGCGATCATTCTCAGCCGCGTAAAGACAGAGCCCGACGGTGACAATTAACAGTTCGTCATCTCGCGACCGCGGGGACTCCCTTCCGGATTCCCCACCGTGCTCCTCGGGAGTTCACCCGAGCACTCCCGAGGAACTGGATTCGTTTGGACGAATTCATTATTCGGCAGGTTTCGGAGATGCACTCCACCCACCCGCGATGGCAGGAGGGCCACCATGAGCGTAGGAGGCCGAGTTCGGGCCGCAACCCAGGCACTTGCCGCAGGCCGGCCGATCGTACTGCTCGAAGGAGACCATCCTCACGCGGAGGGAGAGCTCGTCATGGCTGCGGAATTCGCGACCACAGCACACATCGCCTTCCTCGTCCGGCACGGTTCCGGCTTCTTGCGAGCAGCTCTCGACGCCGAGGCCTGCATGCGGATGTGGCTGCCCGCCATGGCTCCCCACCCCGATGGATCACATGTACCGAACTACGCGGTGGCGGTCGACGCGAGACTTGGTGTGACGACCGGAATTTCCGCTGCGGACCGTGCGCACACCCTTCGGGTTCTCGCCGATCCCACCGCGGTCGCGGACAGTCTGGTGCGGCCAGGACACGTCCAGGTGATCCAGATCGATTCCCGGGGCGTCCTCGGCAATGCCGAATTCGCTGAGGCGGCGGTCGATCTTGTGCATATCGCCGGGCTGCGACCTGCTGCCGCACTGTGCGGGTTGGTCAGCAACGGAGATGTCACAGTGATGGCGAAGCGGGACGAGCTGCTCGATTTCGCCGAGGATCACAACCTTCGCAGGGTGTCGATTCCTGACGTGTTGTCCTACCGCTCTTTTCCATGCCGGGATCCGGGCGTGGGCATTGCGAACGCGAGTGCGCCTCTCGAGTTCGTCGGATAGTTCATCGCCGGGCGCTCATCCACAGCACTCATGACCGACCGAATCGACACCAAAGGAGAATCGATGCCGACACTCGCCATCGACGCCATCGTTGCGGCACTCTCTCTGCTCCGCCCTCGACGCTACTCGAATCTTGCGCGAGACGTCGTAGGGCGGGCAGCGCTCACGCGCGCCCAGGCCCGGTGGGTAAGGATGTGCATGTACGACCTGCAGGCAGACGACAGCGCGCGCTGAGAACGTGAAGGGCCGGGGATACCGGAGTTCGCCGCCTTGAAGAGCCGAGACACGAACGCGACGGTCGAGCCGAGCAAAGTAGCGTCAGTCATTACGGTCCGACGTGATATTCCGATTCCAGTTGCGCCCAGCGGCGTCCGGTTTCCTCGCCGCCCGCAATCATGTCGGCCGGCGCGTCGGTGTAGGGCGGCCGGCACGGGCCCGGATCGATCAGCCCCGCACCGCGAAAACGGGCTCGGCCCACCGGAATGC
>NZ_JBAQEO010000160.1:0-1603 GCF_049286785.1 Rhodococcus sp. (in: high G+C Gram-positive bacteria)
CCGGCATGCTGCGTGATCTCGACGTGGATCTGACCGCGGTCGACATGATGATGCTCGCGCACGGCTGGGCGCTCAAACACTGGCACCTCGCACCGCGTTTCTCGGTGGACCAATACATCAGCGCTCAAACGCGATTCCTGCTCGGCGCCATCCTGTCCGAACGGGGGCGGACCGAGTACCGGCACTTGTCGGCTTGATCTTCGTCTGTCTCAATCGAACAGCGTGGGTGCTTCTCCCGGAGTCTCGCCGTCACCGTTCTCGACCTCGCCTGCCGGACTGGTCGCCTTGTGCACCACCGAGAGCGTCGTCGTCCGGACCGACAGACGGTGCCCGTCGGGATGTTGAAGCGATGCCATGCCCTTGCTGATCTCCACCACCAGCCACGGCCCCGCATGCCCGGACGCCTGGACCAGATCGCCCACCTGTATCTGTACGGCCACCACCGCTTCCTCCCAAATTCTGCCCCCACACCATGTATCGGCTCGCCCCCAGCGTAGCGACACCTTCGGCGACACACCGCGCGCCTCGACTGGTCGGATGTCCAGTCGGTTTAATCTCGGCCGGGACGATCTCGACGGTGCTCGGCCGGATGACAGGTGAAATCGTGGGACGGTACACGGGCAGATCGATCGCGGCGACGTTACTGACAGCGGCAGCGACCGTGATCGCGCCCCTCGGCGCCGCCGGATCCGCAGCAGCAGACCCCGTGGGTTTCACGAAGACCACCCTGCATTTCGGGGTCCTGGTCGGGTCGAATCGTGACGTGCCCTGCAACATCGTCGGGGACGTGTACAAGCCGGACACGGCGTCGGCGTCCCACCGTGTGCCCGCCGTGCTCATGACCAACGGTTTCGGTGGCTCCAAGAACGACCTGGTCGGGATGGCGTCCTACCTCGCCTCGAAGGGATACGCGGCACTGGCGTATTCCGGGTTGGGATTCGGTGGTTCCGGCTGCAAGATCTCCATGGACAATCCCGAGTTCGACGGTCGCGCGGCCGGTGAACTGGTCAGCTTCCTCGGCGGACGAGACGGGATCGCCTTCGCCGATTCTGCCCTGACCCTGCCGGTGGCCGGCCTCGACTACGTGATCCAGGACGTGACCGCACACAACGGTGTCGCCGAGGCGCATGATCCGCGAGTCGGAATCGTCGGCGGCTCCTACGGCGGCGGCGTGCAGTTCGCGGCGGCCTCGGTCGATCCGCGGATCGACACGATCATTCCGATGATCACCTGGAACGATCTGAGTTATTCGCTGACCCCCAACACCATCGGCACCACTTCGGGCGTGAGTAGCGATGTGCCGGGCGCGACGAAACTGCTGTGGTCGCTCATCTTCGGGGCGGACGGCACCGCCAACCCCGGGATGGAGGGGTACGCCCAGGACCCTGCGCGGGCGCTGGGTTGCCCCAACTTCGTGGACGCTGCCTGCCCCACTCTCGCGCAGACTGCGGTGGCCGGTTTCCCCGACCCCGCGGCGGTCGAATTCCTTCGGCAGTCGTCGGTCGCCACGTACATGAGCCGGGTGACGATTCCGGTACTACTCATGCAAGGCCAACAAGACACCCTGTTCGGACTCAACGAAGCGAAGGCCACGTTCGAAGCC
>NZ_JBAQEO010000161.1:0-25088 GCF_049286785.1 Rhodococcus sp. (in: high G+C Gram-positive bacteria)
TGACGCTGCCCTCGTGATCGACCGCGCGGGCAGGAGCGCCGGTCCTGCGACGGTCGATGTCGGCGACCGGTTGCCGCTCCATTCGACCGCCGTCGGCAAGGTGTTGCTCGCGTCCGCGCCGGACGAATTGCCCGCCCGGCTGGTGGCAGGCGGTCTGGGCGCGGCGACGCGATACACCGCGACGGTGCCGCAGGTGCTTGCAGCGGACCTCGGCCGGGTGCGGGACACGGGGATTGCGCGAGAGCGCGAGGAATACCGTTATGGGCGATACGGTGTCGCTCTGGGGGTGCCCGGACCGACGGGAAATATTTCAGCGGCTGTCGGGATCATCGGTGCCGGCGCAGTGGACGAAGGCGCCTGGGTGGGATTGCTGAAGGATGCCATCGCCACGGTGACGTACAGCATCATGCGGTAGGGCGTCGCGTCCGCCGCATCTTGGCAGAATGTCCTCATGACCGAGCGCAAACCGCTGGGAGTGAACTTCGAGAGTTGGGTCGAGAAGCAGATCCGGCTCGCGCAGGAGCGCGGCGACTTCGACAATCTTCCCGGATCAGGCAAGCCGATTCCCCACTCCGGCGATGTCGACGACGAATTGTGGTGGGTGAAGAATTATCTGCGGCGCGAGAATCTACCCACCGACGCACTGTTACCCACGCCCTTGCAGCTCCGCAAGGAGATCGAGCGACTGCCCGACACGGTCCGCGGTATGCCCACCGAGCAGAGCGTGCGAGACGTGGTGTCGCAGCTCAATCGGCAGATCGTCGACTGGATCAGGGCGCCGTCGGGCCCTCAGGTGCCGGTGAGTCCGGTCGATGCGGACGAGGTGGTGGAACGGTGGCGGGCGGATCGACGGCGGCCGGTGCGCCCGCGGCCGGCGACCACCGAACGCCCGGAATCGGCCGAGCTGCAGTCGGACGAGCCTCCCTCGTCGCCGCGCCGTCGCTGGTGGTACCGGACGCGCTGAGACAGCCGCGCCCTCACACCGTTCGGAAGTCCGCCGGCTCCATCGCGCGGGCAACGAGCAGACCCGCGAGCAGACCCCAGAACGCCGACCCGATGTTGACGAATTGAACGCCTGACACCGTCACCAGGAATGTTGCGAGCGAACCCAGGGTGAAGCGGTTCGCGAATGCCGCGACGAACGCGACCTGCAACGCTCTTACCATGGCCAGGCCGCCGAGGGTCGCGACGAACGCGACCGGCGTCGCCAGCATCAGTTGCACGAACAGTGGCGCGAACACGCCCACGACCATGGCGAGCAGCCCGCACACCATCGCGGCTGTGTACTGCCGGGTGCGTTGTCCCGATGCCACCAGGAGCGCGTTGGTCGGACCGGTCAGGCACGAGGAGGCCGCACCCACCACGGCGGCGGCAGCGGACCAGATTCCGCAGGCGACGGTGGCGACATTCATGGGCGGCGTGTGGCCTGCCGCCTTCAGCACCGCCGAACCCTGCCCGTTCTGGACGACGATCACGGTGATGGTCAGGGGAACGACCAGCTCGACGATCGCCTGCCAGGTGAACTGGGGTGCCTGCAGTGCGGGTGCCGCCAGCCAGCGCGTCGGCGCATGCGCGGGATCGAACCTGCCGGTGACCGCCACCATCGCGGCGCCTACCACCAGGGCGCCGAGGATGGGCGGGATTCGCCGGGCGAGGGCGGCGCGTGATCCGAGGACGAGAAAGATGACGACCATCGGAACGGCTACGGCGGCATCGGTTTCCAGCGCGTGAACGAGGTCGGTGCCGAATTTCAGGAAGACGCCGGCCACCATGGCCATGACGATCGGCATCGGCAGCATCCCCATCGCCTGGCGCACCCTGCCGGTGAGACCGAGTGTGAGGATGACGGCGGCGGTGACGAGGAATGCTCCGAGCACTTCCGGCCAGGTCAGGTGGGTGAGCGATCCGCCGACGATGATCGTGCCCGGAATCGTCCAGAAGAACGCGAGCGGCTGCCGATACAACCAGCTGGTGAGCACGGTCAGGGTGCCGTTCAGGAAGAAGACGCCGAAGATCCACGACGCCATCTCGCCGGACGAGAGGCCGCCCGCGGAACCGGCTGCCAGAATCACCGCGACCGGTCCCGTCGCGGAGAAGATCAATCCGATCAGTCCGTTCGCGGCATATGTCCCGCCGAGGTCGCGGATCACACGACTCGGGCCGGGGGGTGGCCACGGTGGGCGCTCGAAGCGAGGATCCCGGATCCGGGTGGCCGCGCTGCGTGCCGTTCCCTCGGTGGTGGTCAATACGAGGCCTTCCTACTCGGGCGACTCCGGCGCATCGGCGTGGTGTACGCATAGCGAACGGATGTATCGCATTGCGTACAACAGGTGTGGTGCGGATCATAGCGACGACGCGTGGAGTGGTCACGGCAGGGTCGTGAACAGGAAGGCAGGGGTGCTGCGTCAGAAACGCGCTTCCACGCGTGACACGGCGAAATCGAGAAGGTGCGGCAACATCGCGGGTGACGCAATGGACGGCAGGAGCAACGCCCACATCTCGGCCAGTCGCTCATGGAGGTCCGATCTGCCGCACAGTGCCTCCGACACCAACTGCATGCCGGTGAACGAGCTGACCAGATAACGCGCGAGCGCTGCCGTGTCAACATCCCGCCGTAGCTCGCCCGCAGCCATCGCCTCGTCGGCCAGGCGGACGAGGGTATCGATCCACTCGCGGTAGGGGTCGGTGGCAGCGTCATCGGAAGGTCCGAGTTCGAGTGAGAGGCGGACGCCCGCACGAACGATGGGCTCGGCGAGGAGTTGATGTGCCATCTCTCTGGCACACAACAGGATTGCCTCCATCGGTGACCGCGACGTGCTGAGCACCCGCTGGGCAGCCATCACCGCCAGCTCATGCTGTTTCCGGATGACGGCCCGGGCAAGAGCGTTCTTGGAATCGAAATGAAAATACAAGGCGCCCTTGGTGACATTGGCGTAGGCGAGGATCCCGCTCAGGCTGGCGCCGCCGTACCCGAGCTTCTCGAAGTTGAGTGCGGCACATTCGAGAACGTGACGGCGGGTGGCCCGTGCGCGCGCCTGTTGTGCCATTGCCTATGCCTCACACTCGCCTGTTCGCAGCCGCCATACGGGCTCAGTCAATCACGTTCACGGACGGTAGCCTCGGAACGACTGCGAGTGTTGGAGGAAATGTGAAGTCGAGAAACGGCTGGGGTGCCGAGCACATCGTGTACGTGGGAGCGACACTGGCGACGGTGATCGGCGCGGTGACGGGACGTCTGGCACTTCAGCAGGCCGCGAAGCCCCTGATCGCTCCGGCGCTTGCCGTACGCGTGCTGAGGCGCCGGGGTGACATCGACCCCGTGGACGCCGCGCTTCTGCTCGGGGGGCTCGCTGCCGCGACCGTCGGCGACGTGTTCATGATCGATCCGGACGACGACAGTCGACTGGTGCGCGGAGCGAGTTCCTTCGCGGTGATGCAGATCAGCTACTCGACCCTGCTGGCGAAGAACGGTGCCCGGCCCACCGCGGCGGCGCTCGTGCCCCGGCTGGCGGGCTGGTTGGCGGCGGCGGGACTGCTCCGCACGCGTGCCGCCGACGTCGCCGCGCCGCTCACCGTGTACGGGTCTCTGCTCGGTGCCACCTCGACACTGTCCGCTGATCCCGCGGTAGCCCCCGGCTCCGCGACCATTGCGAATATGTCTGTGCCGGGACGTGATCGGCGAAGCTGGCTCGGGGCGGGTGGCCTGCTGTTCACGGCCTCGGACGGTCTGATCGTGGTGCGCAAACTCTTCGTTCGAAGCGAGCCGGGCCGGGCGGTAGCCGAGGGGGCGATCCTCGCCAGTTATGCGGCGGCCCAGTTGTTGCTCGTCGAGGGAATGCTCGCACTCGGGGGCCGATCGGGCAGGAGTCGGGGCCGATCGAGCAGGAGTCGCTCCGGCGTCAGGGGCAGAGCATGATGTGGTCCCGGTCCTTCGGGTCCACCAGCACGGTGATGGTCTCGCCGGGTACGAAGCGAGGAGCGTCCTCGCGTCGCACTTCATAGATCACGCGTCCCGAGTAACTGCCCGACCCCGGCACGGTGAGGCTCAGGTCCAATTCGGCGAGTTCGCCGTTGTCGCCGGCGCGCTGGAGGGGCGTGACGTGTTCGATGCGGGCCCAGCCCTCGAGTCCGTGCCGGGCAAGTGCGCGGTCGGCGCGACTCGGTCGCTGCGCCGCCATCATCCCGAACCCCAATGCCGAGCCGAATGCCGCCAGCAGACCCGTCACCTGGTATGGAATCGTGGCCTCGGGGGTGTGCTCGATCAGCCATCCCAGCCAGACGGCGAGGACGACGAGATAGCCGGCCGTGATGAAACTGACGTTCCGGACGATGCGATGATGGTTCACGATGTTCTCCCCTGCACAGCGTAGTCCCGGTACACACCTCTCTCCGCAGGGTCGGCGAACCTGTCCGATCGCCGTCACACACCGCGGGCGAACCACCCGGCTGTTGCCGTTAGAGTGCAGTGTCGGCAGCAGGCGAGCGTATGGAGGTGGCCCTATGGTGGGGCGTCGGGTGTCGTTGGCGTGTCTGAGCATTGGCTCGGCGCCGATGCTTGCAGGGTGTGGAGGTTCCTCCGACGCGTCGGCTCCGGCAACGTCCACCACCACGGTTCCGCCCGTGACCACCACCACCACGACCACGGTGCCGCCCACGACCACGGTTCCGCCCGTGACCACCACGACGGCCACGGTGCCGACCACCACCACGCTCGTCGATGTGCCGTACGAGCACAACGAGTCGTACTTCTTCACTTCCCCGGACGGCGCGTTCCACTGCGGAATCATCAAGCTGCCGTCCCGTACCGAGGCGGGATGCCAGGGATCGACAACCCCGGTGCCCCCGCGACCGGCCGATTGCATGGTCGACTGGGGCCACGGCCTCCGCGTCGAGAACGAGGGTGAAGGCGCCTTCATGTGTGCCGGTGGCCTCATCTACACGTCCGGTAAGGACGAACCGGACCCGGCACTGCCCGCCGGGTCGGAACTGGTGGAGCTCGGATACACGTGTTCGTCGACAGCCACCGCGGTCACCTGCGTGAACAACGAGACGTCCCACGGATTCACCGTGGCTCCCGATTCGAACAAGACGTTCTGACGTCGTGACCGACCGCGAACCGGAATCCGAGTACGGCGGACTCGAAGTGACGGCGCTGGTGCCCAGCGAAACAGAGGGCCCCACCGAAACGCAGGGCCCCACCGAATGGGGTGAGAACCCCCACGGCGTCGGCCCGTGGGTGGACGAACACGACGAGCCCGTCCCGACGGACCCGCGCTACGACCCCGAATTGCTGGCGGCCGGCGACCGCCGCAATGTGGTCGACGCCTACCGCTACTGGACGCGTGAGGCAATCGTCGCGGATATCGACACCCGGCGCCACCCCCTGCACGTCGCGATCGAGAACTTCGGGCACGACGCCAACATCGGTACGGTGGTACGCACTGCGAACGCCTTCGCTGCCGAGGCGGTGCACATCGTGGGACGCCGGCGCTGGAACCGGCGCGGCGCAATGGTCACCGATCGCTACCAGCACATCGTGCATCACCCCGAGGTCGGGGATCTCGTGGAGTTCGCTCGTGAGAGAGGGCTCACAATCGTCGCCGTCGACAACACCCCCGGCTCGGTCCCGCTCGAGACGGCGAGTCTCCCGCGCGATTGCCTCCTCCTGTTCGGTCAGGAAGGTCCGGGAGTCACCGAGCAGGCGAAACAGGTTGCGGCCATGACCGTGTCGATCGCGCAGTTCGGCTCCACCCGCAGCATCAACGCCGGTGTCGCGGCCGGAATCGCCATGCACGCATGGATTCGGCAGCACGCGGATCTCGACCGTGCGTGGTAGCGGAACCCCCGGCGAGTAGGCAAGATCAACTTCATGCAGGACGAGTGGTCGGCACGTGCGGACGCCGCCGAGGATGCGGTCGTGAGTCGTCACCTTCGCCGGCTCTGGGCGCTCCCGGGCACCGCTCTCGGTGTCGTCGCGTGGCCTGCCGTGCGACGCGAACGACTGTTCTTCAGCTGGCACTACTGGTGGCAGGCGCACCTCCTGGACTGCGCGGTCGACGCACTCGAGAGGGATCCCACTCCCCGTCGCAGGCGCCGCATCATGAAGCTGGCGCGCGGTCACCGTCTGCGCAACCTGTCCGGATGGACCAACAACTACTACGACGACATGGCTTGGCTGGGCATCGCCCTCGAGCGGGCGCAGCGACTGCACTCCGTCGACCACCGCCGTGCAGTCCAGACTCTCGAATCGCAACTTCTCGACGCGTGGGCTCCCGAGGACGGCGGCGGCATCCCATGGCGGAAGGGATCGGACTTCTACAACGCCCCGGCCAATGGTCCGGCCGGGATCCTGCTGGCCCGCACCGGCAGGCTGTGGCGCGCCCAGGCCGTCGCCGACTGGATCGACGACACGCTGCGGAACCCGCACAGCAACCTCATCCTAGACGGCGTACATCGGGGTGGCGTGTACGAGCGGGCCATCTATTCCTACTGCCAGGGCGCCGTGCTCGGGCTCGAAACCGAACTGGCGGTACGCTTCGACGCGCCCCGGCACCGCCACCGGATTCATCGTCTGGTGGACGTCATCGACGAGCGCCTCACCACGAACGGGGTCATCAACGGCGGCGGTGGGGGAGACGGTGGCCTCTTCAACGGTATTCTCGCCCGGTACCTGGCCCTGACGGCTGTGATGCTCCCGTCGGAAAGCGCTGCCGATGTCCGGGCGCGCGAAATCGCCGCAGCTCTCGTACTGGCGTCGGCGGAAGCGGCGTGGGAAAACCGTCTGCTCATCGAGGGGCTACCACTGTTCGGCCACGACTGGAGCAGGCAGGCCCAGCTGCCGGTGCTCGGCAGGGGTATCGCGACGTTCACCGGAGGGACCGTGCGGTCGTCCGACGTCCCGGAGCGCGACCTGTCCGTCCAACTCGGGGGCTGGATGTTGATGGAGGCCGCTCACACGGTGTCGGCGGCGGGCTACCCGCACCCCTGACCGGGTGACCCGATGTCACACGGGTTCGTTCTGAGGAGACCGGTGCATCATCGGGCGGCGCTGAGGTGGGGCGGGGTGACAGCCCCTAGTCGAGCACTTCCTCGACGATGACTTCCTCGACCGGGCGCGCCATCTCCTGGCGGTAGTGCCAGATTCCGACCGCTGTCCCGATCAGCAGCAGACAGACCATCGCCGAGAGGACGGCAGGTAGGAGCCAGGGAACCTGCTGGAGGAAGGTGCCCCCATAGAAACCGAGGAGCAGGAGCACCGGCGCCCACAAGATGGCGCCGATACTGCTCGCCACCGTGTATTTGGTGTGGTTCATCTTCGCCGCGCCGGCGATGATCGGGCAGAGGGTGCGCACCCACGGAATCCACCGGGCGATGAGGACCGCCCAGAAGCCATGGCGCTCGAGGAGGAGATTGACGCGGTGGAGGTTCTGGTAATTGACGTACTTGCCGCCCCTGCGCGCGAGCACGTGGTTGCCGGTGCGATGTCCGATGGCGTATCCCACCTGGTTGCCGGCAATGGCGGCGATCATCGTCCCGACCGAGAGCGACCACACGTGGCCTGCCCCGGACGAGTGACCGGCCAGCACCATTCCCGCGGTGATGAGCATCGAGTCGCCGGGGAGGAACAGTCCGAGGATCACCGCGCATTCGATGAACACGAAGGTGAGGACGATGATCCACACCAGAGCCGGGCCGGCGGAGGCAAGAGGCCCGAAACTGTCCGATGCGGAGAAGACCATGGTCAGAGCGTCGCCTCGATCGTGATCAGGAGGTGGGGTCGGTGGGTGCTTCGACGGGAGCAGGCTCGGCTGCTTCGACGGAATCGGTCTTGCGGGCCCTGAGGAGGCGCTTGCCGACCTCGATGATGATCGGCAGCACCGAGACGAAGACGATCAGCAGGAAGATGATGTCGATGTTGTCGCGGATGAACTGAATCTGGCCCAGCAGGTAGCCCAGCATCGTGACGCCCGCACCCCACAGGATGCCACCCACGATGTTGTAGGTGAGGAACAGGGAGTACTTCATCCGGGACGCACCGGCGACGACGGGAGCGAAGGTCCGGACGATCGGAACGAACCGGGCCAGGATGATCGTGACCGGACCGTACTTCTCGAAGAACGCGTGCGACTCGTCGATGTACTGCTTCTTGAAGAAGCGGGCGTCGTAACTGTTGAACAGGGCCGTTCCGCCCTTGGCGCCGATGAGGAAGCCCACCTGGTCGCCGAGGATCGCGGCGATCGGTATCAGTACCAGCAGGGCCCAGAGGGGTGCGAACGGTTCGATCTCGGTGGACTTCGATGCAGCGATGAGACCCGCGGTGAAGAGGAGTGAATCGCCGGGAAGCAGCGGAAACAGCAATCCGGACTCGATGAAGACCACGACGAGTAGTCCCACCAGCACCCAGGCGCCGAACGAGTTGAGAAGATTTACCGGGTCGAGAAATCCCGGCATCAACGCAAGGTTGGTCACGGATTCCGACGCTGCCTGCACAATCACGGCCCTCAGCGTACCGGCGTATGCGCGCCGTGTCGGAATGCTGCTGGTCACCGTGTTTCGGGTGCGCTCTCGGCATACCGAAAACAGGGTTCGGGGCCGGGCACCGGGAGACTTACGGCTGCAGTATTGCCATACTGCTAGGACACATCGCGCGCCGTGCTGATCGCGCGCGTCGAAATCGACTCGTTTATGGAGGACTGCCGCCGTGCCAATCGCGACTCCCGAGGTCTACGCCGAGATGCTTGGTCGAGCCAAGGAGCACTCCTTTGCCTTCCCGGCCATCAACTGCACCTCTTCCGAAACCATCAACGCCGCCATCAAGGGCTTCGCGGACGCAGGCAGTGACGGCATCATCCAGTTCTCGACCGGTGGCGCCGAGTTCGGTTCGGGCCTGGGCGTCAAGGACATGGTGACGGGCGCGGTCGCGCTCGCCGAGTTCGCTCACGTCATCGCCGCCAAGTACGACGTCACGATCGCACTCCACACCGATCACTGCCCGAAGGACAAGCTGGACGGCTTCGTGCGTCCGCTGCTCGAGATCTCGCAGCAGCGCGTGAACGCCGGCCGCAACCCGCTGTTCCAGTCGCACATGTGGGACGGTTCCGCAGTCCCGATCGACGAGAACCTCGAGATCGCGAAGGAACTCCTCGTCCTGTCGAAGGCCGCCAGAATCATTCTCGAGGTCGAGATCGGTGTCGTCGGTGGTGAGGAGGACGGCGTCGAGGCCGAGATCAACGACAAGCTGTACACCAGCCCGGAGGATTTCGAGAAGACCGTCGACGCACTGGGCACCGGCGAGAACGGCAAGTACCTGCTCGCTGCGACGTTCGGCAATGTCCACGGTGTCTACAAGCCTGGCAACGTCAAGCTGCGCCCCGAGATTCTGGAGACCGGTCAGAAGGTCGCCACCGCCAAGCTGGGTCTGCGGGAGGGTGCGAAGCCGTTCGATTTCGTCTTCCACGGCGGATCGGGCTCGCTGAAGTCGGAGATCGAGGATGCGCTGAACTTCGGTGTCGTGAAGATGAACGTCGACACCGATACCCAGTACGCGTTCACCCGGCCCATCGTCGGCCATATGTTCACCAACTACGACGGTGTGCTGAAGATCGACGGTGAGGTGGGTAACAAGAAGTTCTACGACCCGCGCAGCTACCTCAAGAAGGCTGAAGCCGGCATGACCGCCCGCGTCATCGAGGCCTGCAACGACCTCAAGTCCGCAGGGCGTTCCGTTTCCGGATAGTCCTTCGTGCTCGAACGCCCTCCCGGGGGGCTACCGCCACCCGGGAGGGCGCCCGGTTGTTCAACGGGGGTCGCAGATCTTCCAGGTGCCGTCGACCTTCTCGAGGTTGAACGTGCGCCACGACTGCTCGCCGGGGTTGGCCGCGGTGTGCGCCTTCACCTGGGCGATGGCGGTTTCACCGGTGATCTGGACCGCGTCGACCCCACCGACCACGGGCACGTTCTGCTGCGTGACCGCCATCCGGTGCACATCGGCGAATTCCCGATCGGGAATGCCCTGGTAGTAGTCCGCGAGGGCGCCGCACGTGCTGGCGCGCAGTGTTGCGAGATCACCCTGGGTGAGGGCCGCGACGAAGGTGTCGATTGTTTCCTGTACCTGGGCTTCGGCCGAGTTCTCGCCGTTGTTGTTGTAGACGACCACCCCGGCAACGGCGATGGCCGCGATCACGAGCACACCGGCCGCGATGGCAGCGAACAGCCACGCCCGTCCGCGCTTCTTCTCCCCGACCTTTTTCGGCGCAGCGGCGGCGGGCGCAATACGCTGCGGTTCGTTTTGCTTCGGCGGCAGGATCCGCTGAGGAGCAGCTTTCGGTGGGGGACCGGCCGGACGCGGGGGAGCCGGTTGCGGATTAGGGGCCGGTTGCGGATTAGGGGGCCGCGACGCCGCGGGCTGGTCTGCGGCAGGCCGAGGCGGCGGCGGAGCGGCAGGAACCGAAGGCTTCGAGACCGGGATCGCCACGGTCTTCGTGTCGGACGGCTGCTTCTGCTCGTCCTGGGCCTGCTGGGGAGTGCGGCGCATCTTCACGGTCGCTGCCTCGGTCGCCGGCGCCGCTGCCCTCTGCGCGGGAATGGCCTTGGTGACCGCGTCGGCGCCGTCACTTTCCCCGGGGCCGCTTTTCCCGGGCCCGGCTTTCTCGGGCAACGGCTCTGCTGCCGGTGTGGACGTAGCCGGTTTCTGAGTCGAATCGTCTTTCTTCGGGTCCTGCACGCGCTGCCCCTCGGTCTGCAGAGAAATGAAACGTCAGTGGCAGCCTAACGACATCGAATCCTTGTAGGGCGGCGCAGTGGAGAACCGGTGACGGGGGCACAATGGGCGCATGACGTCTTTCGGTGACCTTCTCGGACCGCAGCCCACGCTTCTCCCCGGGGACGACGAGGCCGAGTCGGCCCTGTTGAACCATGAGGATCCCGCTTCGGTGGCGGCCGCTCACCCCACCGCGTCGATCGCATGGGCGTATCTGGCCGAGGCCGCCCTGACGGCGGGCGAGACCATCACCGCCTACGCGTACGCGCGAACCGGATATCACCGGGGTCTGGACCAGTTGCGACGCAACGGCTGGAAGGGTTTCGGCCCCGTTCCCTACAGCCACGAGCCCAACCGCGGATTCCTCCGCTGCGTTGCAGTGCTGGCCAAGGCCGCGAAGGAGATCGGTGAGTCGGACGAGTACGCACGGTGCCTCGATCTTCTCGAGGACAGTGATCCCCGGGCTGCCGAAGCGCTTGGCCTCGGCTGACGCCCTCACCGCTGCAAAGGTTCGGGGTCGTGTCGGTGTTCGGGCGTCACTACAACGACTGAGAGTCTCCGCCCTCCCGATACTGCAGTGCGCGCTCGCCGCCGGCTGCGCCTGGTGGGTCGCGACGGTGGTCGTCGGTCACGTCACGCCGTTCTTCGCGCCGATTGCGGCGGTGGTCTCGCTCGGACTGTCACTCGGCGCTCGATTGCGTCGATCCGTCGAGTTGGTGTGCGGCGTCACCATCGGCATCGGTGTCGGCGATCTCATCGTGTCGGTCATCGGCAGCGGTGCCTGGCAGATCGCGCTCGTGGTGGTGCTGGCCATGTCGGCCGCGGTCTTGATCAACAGCGGTCCGATCTTCTCGATGCAGGCGGGGAACTCCGCCGTACTCGTCGCGACTCTCCTGCCGCCGGGCGACAATGCCGGCATCCATCGGATGGTCGACGCCCTCGTCGGCGGGCTGGTGGGTATCGCAGTGGTGGCGTTGATCCCCACACACCCGGTGGGACGTGCGAGGAGAGTGGCGGCCAACATCCTCGGAACGGGCGGCGAGGTGCTGCAGTTGGTGGCAGACGGACTGATCGCCAACGACGACAAACCGATCGAAGAGGCGCTGCGCAAGGCCCGCGCCACCCAGACGTCCATCGACGCAATGCGGACGCAACTGGCCGGTGGCAGGGAGATCAGCCGCATCTCACCGCTGTACTGGAACACCCGCGGACGTCTTCAGCGGCTGGCGGACGCTGCGGACCCCATCGATAACGCGATGCGAAACATCCGGGTGATCGCCCGGCGATCCCTCACCCTGGTACGTGACGACGAGATCCTGAATCCTCTCCTCGTCGATCAGATCGAGAAGCTGGCTCAGGCCATCGACGTCCTGCGTCGCATGGTTCTCGCCGACCCCGGTCAGCAGCCGGACCAGGTCGAAGCGGCACGGGTGCTGCGTTCCGTGGCGACGGGGCTCGATCCGGACATGCTGGCGAACGCGGGACTGTCGGCCACCGTCGTCTTCGCGCAGGTTCGTTCGCTGACGGTCGATCTTCTTCAGGTGGTCGGGTTGAGCCGCATCTCGGCCATTGCGACGCTGCCGCCCACGGTCGAGAAGCCCGCATACCCGCCGGAAATCTGATCCTGGTCGGGATCCCTCACAGGCGGCCGAGCGGTTGATCATATGCGTAGGTATGCATATGATCGGCAGAACTCGGGAGGAGCGCACATATGGGTGTGGGGCACGGTCATTCGCACGGTCATGCCGGTGGTGAGGTCGGCCCGTCGAAGGGCCGCATCCGGCGGATGACGATCGCCCTCGGGATTCTCCTCGCATTCCTGGTTCTCGAAGCGGGTGTCGGTCTCGCCGTCAACTCGTTGGCGCTGCTTGCAGATGCCGGGCACATGCTGACCGACGTCGTCGGTATGTCGATGGGACTGACGGCGCTTCTGCTCGCCCGCAAGGGCAGCGCCACCGCCGCGCGGACCTTCGGCTGGCACCGTGCGGAGGTGCTCACGGCGGGGGCGAACGCCGCGATGCTGTTCGCCGTGGCCGTGTGGGTGTTCTACGAGGCGATCACGAGGATCGGGGACGCACCCGAAATACCCGGCCTCGCTCTCATCCTCACCGCCGGAGCCGGACTGGTTGCCAACCTTGTCGTCATGCTGATGCTGCGCGCGGACTCGAAGGACAGCCTGGCGGTGCGGGGCGCGTACCTGGAAGTGCTCGCCGACGCGGTCGGCAGCGTGGGAGTTCTCATCGCGGGTGCTCTCGTGCTCGCCTTCAACTGGGTCTACGCCGATATCGTCGTCGGTGTCCTGATCTCGCTCTGGGTGGTGCCCCGCGCCGCGAAACTCGCGGCCGCGTCCCTCCGGATCCTGACTCAGGCGTCGCCCGCCGATGTGGACGTCCGGACGGTGGGGGCTGACCTGGCTGCGTTGCCCGGTGTCACCGGCGTGCACGACCTCCACATCTGGACCCTCACCACCGGAATGGACGTGGCCACCGTCCACCTCACCACCGATGCCGATTCGGCCGTGGTCCTCGAGTCCGCACGCACCGTGCTCGAAAGTCACCAGCTCTCTCACGCCACGGTGCAGGTGGAGTCGACGGCGAACGGACAGCATTGCGCCAAGAACGTCACCTGGTGACAGGGTCCGTCGTTTCCTTCCGATAGCTCCGACGGCGTTGTGGGTACCCGCGTGTCACAACTGCAGGTACCGGGGATCTCTCACACGACGGAGGAATGCCATGTCCACGCTCGGAGTTTTCGTCAAGCCCATCGCTGCCGCAGTCGGTGCGGCCGCACTTCTCGCCGCACCGGCTGTCGGGTCCGCCGCACCGTTCACACCGGATCCGATGGCGAACTGCGAGCCAGGGGCCTTGGAGGTGGAGAAGACCGGCGACGAGGTCTCCTGGGAATTCGAGGTCGAGGACAATCCTGACGCGACGATCGACACCCAGGTGTCCTACCTCAACCTCGGTCAGGCAGGCCCGACTGTCGGCATGTCAGGGCCGCTGCTGCCCCGTGAACCAGGGGAAGGCCAGGCCGCGCAGAAGGACCTGCCCGGATTCACCGCTCACCTCGTCCCGGGCGGCACGTACGACCCGGACGGAACCGAGGGCACCGCGGCGACCTGCACCCTCGGCTTCGGATTCGCCGTCACGCAGTGAGCTTCATACGGTGACCGTCATTTGGTGAACCGGGTGACGCCCTTGCCCGGTCGCCACAGATCGAGGTACAGGTGATCGCCGTCGAAGGTGGTGAGGACGACTTCGTCGACGTCGAGTTCGAAGACGTCGGCTTCGGCGATCTCGTCCGGATAGTGGTCGACGATCCGTTGCTTACGTTCCCCGGCGATCTCGTGGGCGCGACCGCTGATCTTCGCGTCGCCACCCTCCATGGTGTGATGCCCGGGATTGCTGTGCAATGCGTACCGCGGATCCCGGCGCAGGTCCAGCACTTTCCGGGCGCCGACCATCGAGCCGAGCAGCAGGGTGCCGTCGTGGAACTCCACTTCGGTGCCGCTGACCCGCGGTGAACCGCCCTTCCGGAGTGTCGCCAGCACATGATGCTTGTGGGCCTCGAAGCGTGCGGCGACGGCCTTGGCGAGGTCGGGTGCTTCTGATTCGAATTGTGTCCACTTGGTCATGACTGTCAGTGTGCGCGGGCATCACTGACACGTGTTGTCAGCAATTTTTTCCTAGACTCCGGATATGCGTTCGAGCCGGCTGGTCGAAGTCATGCTGCGGTTGGAGGGCAGTCGCGGCGTCACGGCTCGGCAACTCGCCGACGAACTGGGTGTCTCGGTGCGGACGGTGTACCGCGATGTGTCGGCGCTGTCCGGGGCGGGTGTCCCGATGTGGACGGAGAGCGGCCCGGGTGGCGGCATCCGGCTACTCGCCGGGTGGCAGTCGAAGCTTGCCTACATGACGGGCCAGGAGACGTCGGCGCTGATGCTGCTGGGTGTGCCGGCGATTGCCGACGACCTGGGTCTTCGGGACGTGGCCGACGCCGCGCGGTCGAAGCTGTTGGGGGCGTTGCCGATTCCGTTACGCGCGGGGGCGCAGTTGTGGCGCGACCGTCTCTACGTCGACGCCCCCGGCTGGTTCACCGCACCGCACGACAACGGCCACCTCGCCGAGCTGGCGTCCGCGGTGTTCGGCGGGCGCCGTCTGCAGATTCGCTACCGCAAGGGAAGTCGCGCAGCCTCGAGAACCCTCGACCCGCTGGGGCTGGTGGCCAAGGCGGGCGTCTGGTATCTCGTTGCGCAGCATCGAGGCAGGACATTGTCGTACCGGGTGTCGAAGATCGCCGAAGCAACGGTTCTCGCTGCGCCCGCGGTGCGTCCGGACGCCTTCGACCTGGGGGAGTGGTGGACCACCTCGGCGGCCGAGTTCGACCGAGCGCTGCTGCGGTTCCCGTGCCGGGTGCGGCTGTCTCCGTGGGCGTGGCGCCAGCTGCCGCAACGGATCGGAGTTGAGGCCGCCCGCGTGGATCCCGGGCCGCCGGACGAGGAGGGCTGGGTCACTGTGGACCTGCTACTCGAAGCGGAGGACGTGGCGCTCGATCAGCTGGCGGCGGCGGGTGCCGGCATCGAGGTGCTCGAGCCGGAATCGTTACGGACCGCACTCCGCGGCGTCGGGGAAGCGATGATGCGCCGGAACGGTTGAGACTCAGACCTCCTGTCGACGAGCCATCGCCCTGACCAGCGGGGCTGCGGGGAGGGAGGCGAACAGTCTGGCCTCCTCCCACGGGGTCGAGTCCTCGTCCAGGAATCGCAGGATCGGTTCGGCGGAGGCTCGATCGAACAGCCCCGCGAAGGCACGCTCGAGCACGCTCGGCTCGTCTACGACCGCCCGGAGTAACGCCCTGTCGTAGTGGGCGAAACGGGCCGGCGGCGTCGGCACATCGTACGGGTGACCGTGCCGGACGAAGGACCGCGCAATCGCCGCGCTGTCGCGCTGGATCCGCTGGAACGCATACCCGGTACTCGCCTTGAGCAGGCCGCCGGCCGAACCGATCGTCATGATCCGGCCGTCCCGGCGGGTGGGAGCCCTCGAGGACGACAACGGCAATCTCGCGGATTCCACGGTCTCGATCACGCGGGAGCCCTCGTCGATACCGAGCACGGTGGAGAGGTATTCGCCGAGCGCCTCATCGTGTGCGTCGTCGCCCGTGGGGGGTGCGGCCGGGTGGGCGAACGATGTGTGTTCGACGAGTGCACGGTGGGCGGTGGTGGGCAGCACATACACGAAGGAGGCCGCCCGGTCCTGGGCGGTCCGGAAGTCGAACAGCGTGGGGATCTCGGTTCCGAAATGTGGTAACTCCGTGCGCACCCGCCATCCGCGGAAATCCAGCCAGGCATCGGGCGCGGCGTCGGTCCGTTCCACGCCCCGTGCATCGAAAACCCAGTCGGGGCGCAGTTCGCTTCCGTCGGCGAGCACCACCCGAGGACGCGTGGGGTCCTCCACTGCCACCACATGACCGGTACGAAAGCTGATGTCGCCTGCGGCCTCGGTGTGGTCGTGGACGAGTGCAGCGAGGTCGGCGCCGCGTACGGTGCGGTACCGAAACCCGCCGAGTGCGAGTGTTCGGGCCCGGCCCCCCGCATGGACTCGGAGACGGTCGAACTGTTCGCCCGCTGCGGTGTCGAGCAGACCGGGACGGCGTGACCACGACGCCCAGGCTGCGGTACGGATGTCCCGCGAGCCGTCGTCGACCAGCACGATCGGGCCGGGACGCGCGGAGATCTGCGCAAGGTGCGCGGCGAGGGTCAGTCCGCTCAGACCCGCGCCGAGAATGGCAATGCCGCCATCCGCTGCCTCCGTCACGATTGCGCGTGTGCCGGTTCGAGGTTCATGATTGCCGGTCCTCCCCTGTCGGTTGTGTCCTCCCATTCGACCACTTTCGCGGCCCCGGCGCCGCGTGACGTTCGTGACGTGCTGAGGTTCACGCGCGCTCAACCGCGCCTACACCTCTCATGATTCATCACTTTCCGAGGTGATCAGGACGTGAGAATGCGGCGGACCTGGCGGGCCTGGCCCACCAGGTGACCGGAGGAGGTGAACAGTTCGGATTCGTCGACACACAGGTCGCCGGTGGCCCAGACCGTCCGGTTCCGGAGGTGGTGCCAGTCGGTGCGTGATGTGCTCACGGGGGAGAAATGGGCGGTGAACTCGACCGTCGGGATGGGAACCGGCGTGGTGAACGTCGCAAACAATCCCGGCGGCAGTGCGTCGAGCAAGACGGCCGCACGTTCCGCCGTGGTGAACGCGATGGGAGTGACCAGGCGGATCCAGACCTCGAACTCCGGCACGTCGCCGCCCGCGAAGGGGCGCGCCACGTTGACCGGCCGGATGTCGAGATACTGAGAGAAGGGGACGAAGTCGACCGGAATCTCCAGTGGCGAAAGACTTTCGGGATCGACATTGTCGAAGTCGCGCGGAACCGGGGGCCAAGTTGTGAGCCCCGGCGTGCGGGTGAGCCGCACCATGCCGTTGGCGGAGTCGCCCATCGCGGTGCGGACGCTGGGGGTTCGTCCGCCGTGCTCGACATCGACCCGGACGTCGACAGGTCCCGGCTGGACCGGCCTCGTGAAGTGGGCGGACGCCGACACCGGGACGGCTCCGGACTCGGCCGTGGCGGCGTGCACCATCGAGGCTACGACGAGACCGCCGTGCACACCTCCGAAACCCCTCCAGGTGGAGTCGAATTCGTGGGGAAACGCATCGGTGATCGCGGGCATCATGACAGGACCTCGGCTTTCTCTGAGGGGGTGCGGGAAGTCATTCCGAATGCGGTGGCTGCTGCGGCGACGGCGACCGCTGCCACCAGCCACCAGGCGGAGCGGAACGCCGCGTGGGTGGCGCCATGGTCGACGGACGTGCCGAGGACCGCAACGAGGACACTCACGCCCAGGACGGTGCCGATCTGCCGGGTCATGTTGATGACGGCGCTGCCGGTGGCCGACCGGGACGGCGGTAGTCCGGCGGTGGCGGACGACAAGATGGTGGGCAGTGCCAGGCCCACTCCCACTCCGGCGATCAGCCAACCGGGCAGCAGGTGCGACGCGTAGTGCGGTTCGGGTCCGACCGACACCAGCACGAGCACGGCGCCCACGGCCCATAGCGCGCTGCCCGCTGCGGTGAGGGCGCCGGCGGATACCCGCTGCGCCAGACGCTGGCCGACGACGGCGAACACGGGCACCATCAACGGTCCCGGGGCGATGGCCAGACCGGTGCGGAGCGCCGAGTATCCCCAGACCTGTTGCAGCCAGAGGATGTTCGCGAGCAGCCCGGCGGCGAATGCGGCGCTGAAGGCGAGGGCGGTCACGTTGGACCAGGCGAAGGTACGCACCCGCAGCAGGGCGGGTTCGAGGAGAGGCGCGCGGTGGCGGCTGTTGCTCCGCCAGAAGAGCGCGAGGGAGACGAGAGCGACGATGAACGCGACGGCGATTCTCGCGTCCGTCCATCCCCAGTCCGGTCCCTGAACCAGACCGAGCGACAGGGCACCGATGCCCAGGGTCAGTAGTGCGGCACCGAGCAGGTCGAGTTCGGTGTCGGTGACGGCGGGGCGTGATTCGGGCACGACCCGGACCGTCGCGATCAGCAGTGCGACACCGACCGGGATATTGATCAGGAAGACCCATCGCCACGACGCCTCGACGAGAAGCCCGCCGACTACCGGTCCGAGCGCTGCCGCGGCCGCACCGGCCGCAGCCCAGATACGCACGGCACCGGCTCGTTTCGCCTCGGCGACGGTGCTGATCAGCAGCCCGAGCCCGGAGGGTGTGAGGGCGGCGGCACCGATGGCCTGCACGAGCCGGAAGGCGACGAGTAGCCACAGCGACGGGCTCAGGGCGCACGCTGCGCTCGCGGCGGTGAACAGTGCGAGTCCGAGGAGGAATCCACGGCGGCGGCCGACGCGGTCGGCCCAGCGTCCGAGCGGGACGAGGAGGGCTGCGAACACGATCGCGTAGCCGTTCAGCACCCAGCTGAGGTCGCCGAGGCTGTAACCGGGGTAACTGGCGCCGATGTCCCCGAAGGCGACGTTGACGACGAAGAGGTCGAGGCTCGCGACGAACGCTGCGCCGGAGAGGACGGTGAGGAGCGGGCCGAGCCGCACCTCCTCACTCACCTGACTATTGAGGTACATAGTCAGACACTCTACATCTGACTATGGGGTTAGCAAGTCAGCATTCGATGCCGGGGGGTTGTCCCGGCTCTCCCGGGCCTTTGACGTCTGGCTATGGTGAGGAAAAGTTAGGTAGCCTGGGGATATGGATGCGGCACGACTGGACGGATTTCTCGCGGATCGTGATGCCTGGCAGGCAACGCACTGCTCCATCGCAAGGGCGATGGAGGTGGTGGGTACACGCTCGGCCATGCTCATCCTGCGGGAGGCGTACTACGGCACCACGCGTTTCGACGACTTCGCTCGGCGCGTCGGGATCACCGAGGCCGTAGCGGCATCACGGTTGCGTGAACTCACCGCCGAGGGACTGTTCGAGCGCTCGCCGTACAAGGTGCCCGGCCAGCGGACCCGCTACGAATACCTGCTCACCGAGAAGGGTCGCGATCTCCTGCCCGCGGTGCTGGCGCTCATGCAATGGGGCGACAAGTACCTGCAGGGCGAGCGCGGGGGACCCATCGGACTTCGCGACGACACCACCGGCGAACCCGTCCGGGTGGAGGTGCGCAGTCCCGATCGCGAGGTTCCGCTCACCGAACTGCGGTTGACTCCCAACTTCACGGCGGAAGAAGCCCGCCGCATTCGGCGCTAAAGCCAGAAACGCATCAGGTAGTTGCCGTACTGCGCGAAGATCCCTGGTACTCCCGACAGTTCGAACAGCGCATAGATGGCGTCGAAGAACACCACGTTGACGGACGGCACGAACAGCAGGGCCACGAGAATCAGCAGTCCGTACGGCTTGTACTGCTCGATCGACCGCCGGGTGCGCGACGGTAGAAACGGTTCGAGGGCCGCGTAGCCGTCGAGGCCCGGAACGGGAAGAAGGTTGAGGACGGTCGCCATCACCTGCAGGAACGCAAGGAAGCTGAGGCCCCACCAGAACACCTGATGCTCGCCGCCCAGGCCGAACCAGCGGATGACGACGAGCAGCACCACCGCAGATACCAGGTTCACGGCAGGGCCGGCGAGCGAAACCCGGGCTTGAACTTTCGGTGAGAACAGTCCCGTGCGCAGATACACAGCGCCGCCCGGCAATCCGATACCACCCAGCGCGATGAACAACACCGGCAGACCGATCGACAGCAGGGGATGGCTGTACTTCAACGGATCGAGCGTGAGGTAACCCCGCACCTCGACGTCGGTGTCGCCATGCCGCCAGGCGGTATAGGCGTGCGCGAACTCGTGGAGGCAGAGCGTCACCACCCACCCGGCGACCACCAACAGGAAGACACCTACGTGGCCGAGCACGGACTCCGGCTCGGCCCGCCATGCCAGCACCCCGCCCGTGACGGCGACGGCTGTCACGAGCAGGAAGACAGGACTGGGCCGGACCACGGTCGGCCGCACACCGGGACGGTTCATCGAACCAGCAGCCACTCTCGGTCGTGCCGGTAGAACGTCGAACGCTTCAGGTCACGAGGATTGAGGACACCGTCGCGGGTCAGGGCTGCGGCAGGCGATCCCAGCTGCACCGCGCGTCCCTCCACCCAGCGACGGGGGAGCCAGCGCCGGCGCGGTGGAACGGAGGCCCGCAGACCGGGCATGCGCGGGATCGGCCGGACCTGCATGCCGGGCGTGGCGCCGGAGAACAACCTTGTGTCGTCGACGTAGGTTTCACCGACCAGAGGCTCGCCGCCCGGGCCGGTGACGGAGGCGAGACCGACCAGCGCGATGCCTGCGTCGTCGCGAATGAGGGGGACGGGCTTGGCGATTCCCTTCAGGGCCGTGCGCGCGGCGCGGGCTCCGACGGCCAGGCTGTACGCATCGGTGGCGTCGGAATGGTGTTCGGTGACGTAGGCCAGCTCGATGTGCAGGCGATCGGTTCGCATCAGCCGGGTGAGGGTTGCGGCCAGGGCGGCATCGCTGCCCACCACGATGAGCCGAGGACTCTCGGCCACCTGCAGTTTGGAAAAGACCTCGTCGAAGTCGTCCTTGCCGGGGACCGCAGGTGCACTGGACGCCGAGACGGATCCCAGAGGAAGGGGAAGCGGCGCATCACCGCAAATGAGCACTACGGGGGTCAACGCCACTCCTCGCCCGGATCTCCCGCCGCGATTCCCGCAGCATTCCCTGTCGACCATCCTATGTCGGCCGGCGGACAACCCTTCGGAGGCCGCTCCAGAACGGCTCGGAAAGCCTGCTGTCGGAGCCCTCGGCTAGACTGTTCCCCCGGCCACTGCCTCGACGGCAGGACCACACAGTCGGACACGGCTGTACGTCGACCGTAGGAGACAACGTCATGCCGGCAATCGTCCTGATCGGCGCCCAGTGGGGCGACGAGGGCAAGGGCAAAGCTACCGATCTACTAGGCGGACGCCTGCAGTGGGTGGTCCGCTACCAGGGCGGTAACAACGCCGGCCACACCGTGGTTCTTCCGAACGGCGACAAGTTCGCTCTGCACCTCATCCCGTCGGGAATCCTCACGCCCGGCGTCATGAACGTGATCGGCAACGGGGTCGTGGTGGATCCGGGAGTGTTGCTCACCGAGCTCGCCGGTCTCGAGGAGCGGAATGTCGATACCAGCCGTCTGCTGCTCTCGGCCGATGCGCACCTGATCATGCCGTACCACGTGGCCATCGACAAGGTCACCGAACGCTTCCTCGGCGCCAAGAAGATCGGCACCACCGGCCGCGGTATCGGTCCCTGCTACCAGGACAAGCTCGCCCGCGTCGGCGTCCGCGTCCAGGACGTGCTCGACGAGAAGATCTTCACCCAGAAGGTCGAGGCCGCTCTCGAATTCAAGAACCAGGTGCTGGTCAAGATCTACAACCGTAAGGCTCTCGACCCCCAGCAGGTGGTGGACGAGGTCCTCGAGCAGGCAAGCGGTTTCAAGCACCGCATCGCGGACACCCGGCTCGAACTGAACCAGGCCCTCGAACGTGGCGAGACCATCCTCCTCGAGGGATCGCAGGGAACGCTTCTCGACGTCGACCACGGCACCTACCCGTACGTGACGTCGTCGAACCCGACGTCGGGTGGCGCGGCCGTGGGCTCGGGCATCGGGCCCACCCGGATCACCACGGTGCTGGGAATCCTCAAGGCCTACACCACCCGTGTCGGCTCCGGACCGTTCCCCACCGAACTCTTCGACCAGCACGGTGAATACCTCGCCAAGACCGGTGGCGAAGTGGGCGTCACCACCGGCCGCGCCCGTCGCACCGGCTGGTTCGACGCCGTGATCGCCCGCTACGCCACCCGTGTCAACGGCATCACCGACTACTTCCTCACCAAGCTCGACGTGCTCAGCAGTCTCGACACCATCCCGATCTGCGTCGCCTACGACGTCGACGGAGTGCGGCACGAAGAAATGCCCATGTCGCAGACCGACATTCACCACGCCAAGCCCATCTACGAAGAAATGCCGGGTTGGTGGGAAGACATTTCCCACTGCCGCACCTTCGAGGAGCTGCCGGTCGCCGCGCAGAACTACGTACAGCGGCTCGAGGAGCTGTCCGGTGCGTACATCTCCTGCATCGGCGTCGGCCCCGGTCGAGACGAGACCATCGTCCGCCGCGACGTGGTGCGCTGACCCGTCGTCCGGCGTTCCGCGCTTCCGTCGTCCCGCGTGTTTCGCCCAATGTGACACCGGTTCAGCTGGATTGAACCACTGTGACATTGGGCGACGGCGCGGTGGGGACACCTGCTGGCCCAATGTGACACCGGTGCAGTTGGATTGAACCACTGTGACATTGGGCGGCGGCGCGGTGGGGGTAACGGCGCGGGACGGACGGGACTGTGGTCAGAACAGGACCGGGTCGTCGAAACCGGGTGCGTGCTCGAGCGCCAGTAGTTCGCGTTTGGTGAGGACGCCGCGGCCGGCGGAGAAGCCGCCCACCCGGTTCCCTGCGGCGAGTACTCGATGGCAGGGGATCACGATGGGGAGCGGGTTTCGTCCGAGGGCCTGGCCGACGGCCTGGGCGGCGCCGGGTTTGCCGAGTTCGGCAGCCACGTCACCGTAGGTGAGCGTGGATCCGGGGTCGATGCTGCGGGCAACCTCGTAGACGTTGCAGTCGAACTCCGGTATGCCTTCGAAATCGAGGTCGATCCACCGGAGGTCGTCGAGGGCACCGCTGAGGTGGTCGCGGATTCCGTCGATCGCTCGCTGGACCGGGGCGGGCGGTGGATGCTCCACCGAGTCCGGAAAGCACTGCTCGATGCGCTGCCGGGTGGCCTCGGGGGAGGTCTCGGGCAGTTGCACGCCCACGATCCCGGCCGCGCGCCATGCGATGGCGCAGGTGCCGAAGGCGGTGTCGAACAGGGCGAGTCCCGTGGTCACCGCACCAGTATGCGCGTTACCTCCGACATTCGGTGGTCACTGCCGATCAGGCCAATCGCTGGAAACTGGACTGCTCGGCGGAACATCCTGGAAGATTCCGCCCAGCGGCGCGCCGAATCGGAACTGCACGAGCCGAAACAGTCCTTGACCATCTTCTTTCGGCCCATAACGGGCGATTGCCGCAGCCATCAGCACCATGCACACGAGGGCGATCACTGTTGTCATGACGCCGAGCTTGGTCGCAACCGGCTTGGAAACGAATAGCCAAGAGACTGATACTGGACTGCATGATGACTCGTGTACTCGGCGTGCGCTCACTCACCAGGGACCTCGGCAACTGGCAGGACGACACCACCCGTCGTTCGGCCGCCCGCCCCGCCTACCGGGCCCTCGCCGACGGCATCCGGTTGCTCGTTCACGACGGCCGGATACCGCTCGGAGTGGCTCTGCCGAGTGAGCGGGAACTGGCGTCGGTGCTGGGACTCAGCCGCACCACGATCACGTCGTCGTATGCGGTTCTGCGGGACGAAGGTTATCTGATCAGCCGTCAGGGTTCGCGCAGCACCGTCGCGCTGCCGGCCGGGGTGAAGCCGAGCGGACCGATGTTCCGGGCCCATCTGCCTGGCGCGGGAAGTTCGGTGATCGACCTGAGTTATGCGGCCATGGCGGCGCCGGCGGAAGCGGTGGAAGAGGCGTACTCCATTGCGCTGCAAGCGCTTCCGAAATTCCTTCCGACGCACGGCATGGAACCGGTGGGGATCGGCGCGCTTCGTGACGTGATCGCCGCCCGCTATCAGGCCCGAGGGCTCGCGACCACACCGGAACAGATCATGGTGACGTCGGGCGCGCAGCACGCGCTTCGACTGCTGCTGAACGTCCTGACGGCACCCGGCGAACGGGTGCTCGTGGACCATCCGACGTATCCCAACGCGCTCGAGGCGATCCGCCGGGTCGGCGCCCGACCTGTGCCGGTTCCCGTCCGTCCCGAGGGTGGCGCGTCGGGTGCCTGGGATCTCGACGGCATCCGCAGTGCGGCCCGGCAGACGGCCGCCCGGATGGCCTACCTGATCCCGGACTTCCACAACCCCACCGGGCTGTGCCTCGACGCACCCGGCCGGGCAGAGTTGGCGAGGATCGCCCGCGAGACGCGCATGACACTGGTAGTGGACGAGACGATGGTCGACCTGTGGCTGGACGAGCCGTCACCGGGCCCGGTCGCCGCGTACGGGCGTGGGGCGGCCAAATCGGAGGTGGTGACGATCGGTTCGACGGCCAAGTCGTTCTGGGGCGGGCTGCGTGTGGGATGGATCCGGGCAGACCCGTCGCTGATCACGCGTCTGGCGGGGGCGCGCGCCGCCGTCGACCTCGGTACACCTGTCATGGACCAGCTGGCCGCCGCTCACCTGCTCGCAGACGAAGAGCCGGTGCTCGGCCCGCGGCGCAGCTCGTTGCGGGAGCAGCGTGCGGTGATGCTCGAGTCCCTCGCTGCGCGGCTGCCCGACTGGAGTCCGACCATCGGTACGGGTGGTTTGTCGCTGTGGCTGCGGATGCCGGCGCCGGTGTCGACGGCGTTGGCGGCGACGTCACCGGGGTTCGGGGTTCTGCTCGCCGCCGGACCGCGATTCGGTGTGGAAGGCGCCTTCGAGCATTTCCTGCGACTGCCTTACGCACACACATCGGACGAACTGCGCCGCGGCGTCGACGCAGTGGCCGCCGCCTACAACACCCTGGCCGTCGATCCGGTGATGTCCGAACCTGGTCTCGTCGTCTGACGGGTGTCGCACCGAAGCACACGGATTTGCCGGAAACACACGCAATTGCGTCTGTTTCCGGCAAATCGATGTGCAAGCAGGTCGTTCTTACCGGACCGTGTCGATT
>NZ_JBAQEO010000162.1:0-9846 GCF_049286785.1 Rhodococcus sp. (in: high G+C Gram-positive bacteria)
CGGTGAACGATTCACCCAGCAACCGGGCCGGGTCGACTTGTTGGGTGTACCGGGCTCGCAGATTGTCGACGGCGAGTCGCACCATGTCGTCGTGATCGAACGCCAGGCTCTGCTCAGGTTTGCCGTCGATCACCCGCACGAGGACGGCATCGTCGGAGAGTGCCTCGAACGGGACCGCCGCGGTGTGGGCCATCGAGATCACCCAGCCCCGTTCGTCGCGGTCGGGATCGTCGAATACGGCCAGCTGATGGAACTGGATTCCCGACAGGCCGGTCTTCTCCCGCAGCGCGCGCTCGGCGGCGTCGGCGAACCGTTCGCGGCGTCGGCCGTCGGCGTGCAGGAAGGTTCCGGGCAGTGCCAGCTTCCCGAGGCGGTGTTCGACCACCAGCACCTGCAGCGCGTCGTCGCAGTAGGTGAGCACCGCGGTGTCGACTGCCGCCGACGGGTGCTCGTAGTCCGCTAGTCGCTTTCCGTTCGAATCCATCCATTCGGGCACTGTTGCATGTTATCTCATTGCTGATCTATTGTTAGCGCATAGTTGATCAAAGGGGTGTGAGATGAAGGTGGCATCACGGCAGTGCGATCGTGCCGCGGGAGTGTTGCTCGCGACGGCCGCGGGCGATGCGCTCGGCGCCGGCTACGAGTTCACCCATCCGGCGACGGACGCGTCGATCGACATGATCGGCGGGGGACCGTTCGAGTGGGCGCCCGGGGAGTGGACCGACGACACATCGATGGCACTGGCCATCGCCGAGGTCGCGGCCACGGGAACGGACCTCCGGCAGGGTGCAGGACTGGATGCCATTGCCGGCCAGTTCGTTCGATGGTTCGACTCGCGCCCGAAAGATATTGGCAATCAGACCCGTTCGGTGCTCTCGCACCGTCCGGGCAGCGCCGATGAGATGCGACGGCGGGCCGAGGCCCTGGCCGGGCGTAAGGCCGGCAACGGGTCACTGATGCGCACCGCACCGGTCGCTCTCGCGTATCTGGACGACGAGGCAGGATGCCTCGACGCGGCGCTGCAGATCGGTGCCCTCACGCACGACGATCCGACGGCCACGCAGGCCTGCCAACTGTGGACGTACGCGATTCGTCACGCGGTGGTGCACGGGACATTCGATGGGGTTCGTGGCTACCTACAGGTCACGCCGTCGGAGGTTACCGAGTTCTGGGGACCGCTGCTCGATCAGGCCGAACACGGAGCACCCGCAGATTTCGCGAACAACGGGTGGGTGGTCCATGCCCTGCAGACCGCGTGGTGGGCCATCACCTCCACCGATGCCTCGGACGCACGGCATCTGCAGCGGGCTCTCGAGGCCGCGGTCCGCGCCGGCGGAGACACCGACACCACCGCGGCGATTGCGGGCGGGTTGCTCGGCGCCCGCTGGGGAGCGTCCGCCGTCCCGGCCCGCTGGCGTCGGATCTTGCACGGCTGGCCCGGATACACCACCACGGACCTGGTGCGCTTGGCCGTGAAGACCACGAATGGCGGGCGCGACGGAGCCGGCCCGGTACTCGACGTTGCTAGGCCGAAACCCGAATAATGTTCTCGACACCATGGTTCGGGCGGAACTCCGGCAGGTAGCGAGCACGTCCGACATCAATTCAGGAGAGTTGCATGACCATCATCGACGTCGTCGAGGGCGACATCACCCGGCTGACCAGGGACGCCATCGTCAACGCGGCCAACTCGTCGCTCTTCGGTGGCGGGGGAGTGGACGGGGCAATCCACCGGGCCGGTGGGCCGGAGATCCTCGCGGCCTGCAAGAGGTTGCGGTCCACGACGTTGCCCGACGGTCTGGCCGTCGGAGCTGCCGTGGCGACCACTGCCGGGAGAATGCCGGCGCGCTGGGTGATCCACACCGTCGGCCCGCGGTACTCGCACCATGAGGACCGCTCACACCTGTTACGTGCGGCATACACGCGGAGCCTCGCGGTCGCGGACACGCTCGACGCCCGGACCGTCGCATTCCCGCTGATCTCCGCAGGTGTGTACGGCTGGCCCAAGGCGGATGCGGTGGAGCAGGCAGTCAACGCGATCACCTCCGCGGGCACCGATGTGGAGATAGTGACCTTGGTGGCGTTCGACGACGACACCGCGGCACTCATGCGCAGCGCGCTCCGGTAGGGGAGCCGCCGCGCATGCTTGCACCGGCACAGGCGACCGGTGCCGTGTGTAGCGATTCTCCGACGACTCCTGAAAGCTGGTGTTGGAAATTCCTCGTCGCCACGGGGAACCCAATCAGGGAGCGAGGACCTTTCCGTGACAGAGCCGAATCGGCGCGACTCCGACGTCTATACCGAATGCGCCGGTGGAGTGACCACCATCGTCCTGAACCGGCCGGATCGCAAGAACGCCGTCGACGGTCCGATGGCAGCCCAGTTGCGCGGGGCATTTCAGGAGTTCGACGCAGACGACTCTCAGCAGGTGGCGGTTCTGTGGGGTGCAGGCGGAACCTTCTGCGCGGGAGCCGATCTGACGGCGGTCTCCGATCCCGCGCGTGTTCACGAACTGGACCCCGAAGGCGGCGGCACGGGACCGATGGGTCCCACTCGGATGGTGTTGTCCAAGCCGTTGATCGCAGCTGTCAGTGGTTATGCGGTGGCCGGGGGCCTCGAATTGTCCTTGCTCGCCGACCTGCGTGTCTGCGAGGAGAGCTCGGTCTTCGGCGTGTTCTGCCGCCGCTGGGGAGTGCCGCTGATCGACGGCGGAACGGTGCGGCTACCGCGAATAGTGGGACAGGGGCGCGCACTCGACATGATCCTGACCGGGCGCCCCGTCGACGCGCAGGAAGCGTTGTCGTTCGGGCTCGCAAACCGGGTGGTGCCGGACGGTCAGGCGCTGGCTGTTGCGCAGGACCTCGCGCGCCAGCTCACCGTGTTTCCGCAGCTGTGCATGCTGGCAGACCGCGCATCCGTCTTCCGGTCATTCGATCTGCCGCTCGCGGAGGCGCTCAGGGCCGAGGGTGTCGCCGGCAATCCGATCGTGGCCGCCGAGGGCGCCCGCGGAGCGGCCGAGTTCGCGGCCGGTGCGGGACGCCACGGGCACTTCGAGAACCCCGCACCCGATTCCCCAACGTGAACGTGTTCAGGGTGCCCCGTTGGCTCAGGAGTTGCCGGCCCCTTGAGCTTGACGCGTCAAAGCAACTGATGCAGCCCGCAACTCGTCGATCGAGTTCAGCGGAGACTCGTAACCGACGCGTGTCATGGCGACTCCGCGCGGCGTGGTGACCCTGAGGTCCAACCCGTAGCGATCGGCACCCTCGCAGGTGGCGGCGGTCGCGTCCGGGAAGCCGCCGAGTTTCTGGCCCATTGCCAGCACGGCGTCCGCATGGTCGGCGTTGAGGTGTGCGATCGCGCGGCCGGCCGACGGGGTGATCGGGTCCGCCGAGGCCTGGGCGTATGCCTCGGCTGTGGCCGAGTCCATCCGTCCGTATCCGCCCACCCACCGAACCCGCTGCACCCGCAGAACCCAGAGCGAGAAGTCGCTGAAATCGACGTACACGTGCGCGGCCGGGACGGCTGCCAGATGGGCCTCCCGAGCAGCAGCGAGTTCGTCGCCTTCCGGTCGCTCGACGAACCCGGCGAGCGTGATCCGGGTGCTGGCCAGCGGATCGGTCGGTGGAGCCGGAGCAACTATCGCAATACTGGCGCGGGGATCGTGCGCGAGGTTGCGACCGTGCTCGGCCATCTGCGATACGCACAGCACCGGGGCGCCGTCGAGCAGGCCGTACGTCACGAACGACGCCCAGGGGTCGCCGTCCTTGGTCAGGCTCGCCAGAGTGCCGATGTTGGTCGACGCCGCGACCGTCCTGGCCTCCTCGGCCGCGGACGGGCGGGTGGGGTTCACGACCTCCGTCAATGCCGGTGGAACGGTCGGGGCGTCGCCGGGATCGCCGTGATCTGTGTTGGTCATTGCCCGAACGTTACGCGGGAGTCCAGAAGGCGGCTGCCCGGATGGACCTCCGACTCACCACGCCTCGAACCTTGCGTGCACGTCGGCGGTGAGGGTGATGTTCTCCGGCTTCAACGCAATGGGCTCCGCTGCCCCGCCCGCAGCGAAGACGCGTGCTCCAACACCGCCGTGATACGACGACGAATCCACACCGAGCATGCAGGGGTCGGCGATGGCCACGGGATGAACACTGCTGCGTCCCACACTCTTCGCATAGGTCTCGGCTTTCGACTGGGCATCTCGGATCGCCAGCTCCCGTACGCCGGCGATGCGGGCCGCCCGACTCTTGGTGGTGAGCGCCCAGTCGAAATTCCCGATGTTCACTCCTTCGAGCGTCGACGCGGAGTCGACGAACGCGCCGATCGCCTCGAGCCGACTGAACTTCACCTCCAGCGCGGCCTCGGCGCGGTACACATACGGCAGCTGAAGGCCGTCCTGATTGAACGGCCGGTGCCGGGAGTGCCGCACCTGATCGAGCGACCACCAGTTGATGGGGCCGTGGTCGCTGTCGAACCGCTCCGCGATCAGGGCGGTGAGCTGCTTGACCGTCGCGGTGGCCGTGGCGACGGACCGTTCCACGTCGCCCGTCTCGATCCGGACGACGAGCGACACCGTGCACCGCTCGGGCGGAAACGTCGCTTCACCATGGCCGGCGACGGTGACGACAACAGGACTCGTGTGCATGAGGTGAGTGTGGCAGAGCGGGAGCCGATTGCCCCTGGCATGACCCCGCAAACTCGCTTACGGTTGAAGGTGAGGGCCTGATCGCCAGGTGGCTGTGCGGTGCGGCCAGGCTCTCACGAACGTGATCGTGGGTGACGAGAAATGGCCGCGTTAGGTGTACTGGCCCTGATACTGGGTGTGCTGCTCATCGTCGTCGAGGCCCACGCGCCCACCGCCGGGGTGCTCGGCGGGTTGGGTGCACTGGCATCCGCGGCGGGTGTGTGGCTGCTGTTCACCTCCACCGATGTGGATCAGGTCGTCGCGGTTCCGGCCACCGTGGGTGTGGCGGTGGTGGGCCTGGGTGTGACCGCGGTGGCGGGCCGGAAGGTGCTCAGGTCGAGTCGGGCACCCGTACGCACCGGGGTGCAATCACTGATCGGTACCGACGCGACGGTCCGCACCTGGTCGGGACGCCAAGGGCAGGTCGAGACCACCGACGGCCTGTGGCGGGCGCAGGTGCGCTTCGGTGACGACGAAATGCCCACTGCCGGGGAATCCGTGATCGTCGAACAGGTTCGTGGCCTCACCCTCACCGTGCACCGCCGCGAACCGTGGGAGTTGCCGTTATGACCACCATCGTCATCGCCCTCTTCGTCGCGATCACCCTCCTCGCGCTGCTCGCGAGCAGCGCCGTGCGGGTGCTGCGGGAGTACGAACGGGGTGTCGTGTTCCGGCTCGGCCGACTCATCGACCTCAAGGGCCCCGGTCTGGTGTTGCTCATTCCGGCCATCGACCGCATGGAACGAGTCAGTCTGCGGACGGTCACGTTGAAGATTCCCGTCCAGGAAGTGATCACCCGCGACAACGTGCCCGCCAAGGTCACGGCCGTCACCTATTTCCGGGTGATCGACGCGAACCGGGCGATCGTCGAGGTCGAGGACTTCCTCGCGGCCACTTCGCAAATCGCGCAAACCACGCTGCGCTCGATTCTCGGTAAGGCCGAACTCGACGCCCTGCTGTCCGAACGGGAACGCCTCAACGAAGACCTGCAGAAGGTGATCGATCAGCAGACCGAACCGTGGGGCGTGAAGGTCACCACCGTGGAAATCAAGGACGTCGAAATTCCTGCCAACATGCAACGGGCCATCGCCCGCCAGGCAGAGGCCGAACGTGAGCGTCGCGCGAAGGTGATCAACGCGGAAGCCGAGTTCCAGGCCTCGGCAAAGCTCGCCGACGCCGCCGACGTGATCAGCCGCAATCCCACCACCCTGCAACTGCGGTATCTGCAGACGCTGGGGGAGATGGGCGGCGAGAACAACTCCACCATCGTCTTCCCGCTCCCACTCGACCTGGTTCGCCCGTTCCTGACGGCGGAGGGCAGCAGCGAAACCCGCGAAGGCGAGCCGGCCGCCGAACCGCCGCAGCTGGAGATCAAGCGGGCCGTCGAGCGTGCGGCTCAGCACATCCGGAACTGAGCAGGCCTGCGTGACCGGTCCTCGAACGATCGTGCCTACCCGCGCGACTGCAGAAGTTGTGAGAGCACGTGCGCCTGCTCGAGGAGCATGGTGCCCAGTTCGTGATGACGTTCGGGACGGAACCGTGTCTCGACACCCGTGAGGCTCAGCGCCCACGCCGGTCTGCCGTCCCGGTCGAACACCGCCGCGCCCATGCCCCAGCTGCCCTCGACGATCAGCCCCGGATTCACCGCGTACCCCGTCTGACGGGTGCGGGCGATGCGTTCGCGCAGCGCATGCTCGCTGTGGTCGGCGCCCCACCGCGGCTCCAGGTCGGTCCGCGCAAGGTAGTCGTCGATCTCGCGATCGGGAAGATGGGACAGTATCGCCAGTCCCGCCGAGGCGACGCCCAGCGGAAAACGGATCCCCTCGTGCAGGACGTGTGAGCGTAGGGGGAAGCTGCCGTCCTCGGCTGCAATGCAGACCGTCTCGTCTCCGCGCCGAGCCGAGAGGAAGGCGCTCTCACCGGTCTCCCGTGCCAGCCGGTCGAGGACGCCACGGGCATGGGTGGTGATGTCGTAGCGGGTCGCGGCGGCCGCACCCAGCAGGTAGAGCTCGGGGCCCAGGGCCCACCGGCCCGTCTTGGGATCGCGGTCGAGAAGGCCCTCGTCGGCCAACGACGACAGCAGCCGGTGCGCTGTGGGACGGGCCAGCCCGGCCTCGCGTCCGAGCACCGTGGTGGACGCGCCGGTGGGCTCGTGCGCCCCGACAGCCCGCAGCAGGGCTCCGACCCGTCCTACGACATGGGGTCCCCGTGTCTCCTCGTTCATCTGTCCGATCATAGCGTTCACTCAATGAACGGAATGGACCGTGGCGTCCGGGCGGCGAACAAGATGTCATGGATCTCGTAGAAACGCTTGAAACAGCAGGACGTGCACGTTCTACTGGGTGCTGCGTCGCCACGGCGGCAAAGAAAACTGCCTGGAGATCGGAACATCGGCGTCTAGCGAATGGACGCAAGTTGCGAGAAGGGAAGACGATGGCAGGAAAGGTTCACGATTCCGCGGCAGCGGCGGTTGCGGGCATCACGAGCGGGGCATCGCTTGCGGTGGGAGGGTTCGGGCTCTGCGGCATTCCCGATGCGCTCATCGCCGCCCTCGAGGAAGCAGGCGTCGACAATCTCGAGGTCTTCTCCAACAACTGCGGAGTGGACGACCACGGACTCGGAATTCTGCTCTCCGCCGGACGGATTCGACGCGTCACGGCGTCGTATGTGGGAGAGAACAAGGAGTTCGCGCGCCAGTACCTGGCCGGGGAACTCGAGGTGGAACTCACCCCGCAGGGCACCCTCGCCGAACGACTGCGCGCAGGCGGTGCCGGTGTTCCGGCCTTCTTCACCCCCGCAGGCGTCGGCACTCCCATCTCCGACGGCGGAATGCCGTGGCGGTATTCGCCCGACGGCTCCATCGCGGTCGCCTCGCCGCCGAAGGAGACGCGCGTGTTCGGCAGCAAGCGCTACGTGCTGGAAGAGGCGATCAACGCCGACTACGCGCTGGTCCACGCCGCAATCGGGGACACCGACGGCAACCTCGTCTTCGACAAGACGGCCATGAACTTCAACCCGCTCGCCGCGATGGCCGGCAGGATCACCATCGCTCAGGTGGAGACGCTGGTCGAGCCGGGCGAGATCGATCCGGCGCAGGTGCATCTGCCGGGCGTGTTCGTCCAGCGCATCGTGCACACCGGACCTCAGAACAAGCGAATCGAGAAGCGCACCGTGCGCGCGGAAGGAAGCCCGTCGTGACCGCAACAGTCCCCGTCACCGGCTGGACCCGTGACCAGATGGCGGCTCGCGCCGCCGCCGAGATGATCGATGGCGAATACGTCAATCTCGGAATCGGGCTGCCGACGCTCATTCCCGGCTACCTCACCGACGATGTTCGCGTGATCCTGCACTCCGAGAACGGCATCCTCGGCACCGGCCCGTACCCCACCGAGGACGCGGTCGACGCTAACCTGATCAACGCGGGCAAAGAAACCGTCACCGTCAATTCCGGTGCCGCATACTTCGATTCGGCGCTGTCGTTCGGAATGATCCGCGGCGGCCACATCGATACCGCCGTCCTCGGCGGCATGCAGGTCTCGCGCACCGGTGACCTCGCCAACTGGATGGTTCCCGGGAAGATGGTCAAAGGCATGGGTGGGGCGATGGACCTGGTCCACGGCGCCGAGCGTGTCATCGTCCTGATGGAGCACACCGACCGCGACGGCAACGCCAAAATCGTCGACACGTGCACCCTGCCGCTCACCGGCCAGGGCGTCGTGAACCGGATCATCACCAACCTCGCGGTGATCGACGTGGTGGGCGACGGCACACTCGCCCTGCGTGAGGTCGCACCCGGTGTCACCGTCGACGACGTCCAGGCAGCCACCGGCGTGCCGTTGGTCGTCGACCTCGACCCGGCCGCCTGACTGCGTTTCGGCTGGATGCGCTCCAACGCGCCAGAGTTTTGTTCGTGGTGATTCCTTGCCTGCCACCCGATTATCCCGCGGGCTAAGGTGGGCCATCCAAACATTGCTCGAGCACAAGGAGATTCACGTGAGCAGCGGATTCCCTAATTCGGTCCAGGTCGATTGGCTGCGTGAGCACCAGCGCGACCCGAATCTCGTCATCGTCGACTCGTCCACCCACCTCACGCTCCCTGCCGACGGTTCTTACACCGTCGAACCGGGCCGCGCCACCTTCGACGCCGAGCACATTCCCGGTGCGGTCTTCGCCGATCTGCTCACCGACTTCGCGGACCCCGAAGCCTCGCAGCCCTGGACCGTTCCGTCGTCCGAGCGATTCGCTGCAGCGGCCGGCACCCTCGGTATCGGCGATGGCACCCGCGTGGTGGTCTACGACCAGCACGACGGGTATTGGGCCACCAGATTCTGGTGGCACCTGCGCCTCGAGGGATTCGACGACGTCGCCGTACTCGACGGCGGATTGCCTGCGTGGCGTGCTGCCGGACACCCCGTGACCGACCGGCCCGCCGAGGTGACCCCCGCGTCGTTCACGCCGCGCAGGCGACCCGAGCTGCTGCGTTCGACGCAGGAAGTGCGTGACGCGATCGACGACGAGAGAACCGTGATCGTCAACGTCCTCGACCCCGAGACGTACAGCGGCGAGCGCAGCACCTACGCCCGCAACGGGCACATTCCCGGCAGTGTCAATCTGCCCGTGTTCGAGCTGAAGGACCCGGAGACCGGTGCGCTCAGGCCGGTGGAGGACCTGCGCACGCTCTTCGAACAGGCAGGCCTGCTGGATCCGGCAGTGACTCCGGTGACCTACTGCGGAGGCGGCATCGCGGCGACCGGTGTCGCGCACGCGCTGGCGCTCGCCGGACGCGGTGACGTCGCCGTATACGACGGCTCTCTCACCGCGTGGACGGCCGACGCGTCGCTGCCGCTGGTGGTGGGGACCTCGCCTCGCTGAGGCACCGCACCGCCACCTCATCCTCGGCGCCGTGATGCGGGCACCCGGGTCATCTTCCCGGGCGCCCGCATCGACGTGGCGAATCAGACGGTGTCGTCGGCCGTGTACTTCGCGACGGCCGGGGCACCCGCGAGCAGTGGCCCCAGGTCGGTGATCGCGCCCGGACCTGCACGGAAGGTGCGGTAGGCGGCGTCGTGCTCCTCCGACTCCCAATTCTCGATCAGCAGCCAGTGTGCGGGATCGGACGAGTCGACCAGCACCTCCACACCCAGGCAGCCGTCGAATGCGCGCGTCTC
>NZ_JBAQEO010000163.1:0-8926 GCF_049286785.1 Rhodococcus sp. (in: high G+C Gram-positive bacteria)
GATCATTCCCACTCGATCGTGCCCGGCGGCTTGCTGGTGATGTCGACGACGACTCTGTTGACGTCACGCACCTCGTTGGTGATACGGGTGGAAATCCGCTCGAGAACGTCGTAGGGCACCCGCGTCCAGTCCGCGGTCATCGCGTCCTCACTCGAGACCGGACGCAACACGATCGGGTGACCGTAGGTGCGGCCGTCGCCCTGCACGCCGACGCTACGAACGTCGGCCAGGAGCACCACCGGGCACTGCCAGATCTGACCGTCGAGACCGGAAGCTGTGAGTTCTTCGCGCGCAATGGAATCCGCGTGACGCAGGATCTCGAGCCGGGCCCGGGTGACCTCACCGATGATGCGGATACCGAGTCCGGGGCCGGGGAATGGCTGGCGCCCGACGATTTCCTCGGGCAGTCCGAGTTCACGGCCCACCGCACGAACCTCGTCCTTGAACAGCAATCGAAGCGGTTCCACAAGCTTGAACTGCAGATCTTCGGGAAGCCCGCCCACGTTGTGGTGGCTCTTGATGTTCGCGGTGCCGGTTCCGCCGCCCGACTCCACGACGTCCGGGTAGAGGGTGCCCTGCACCAGGAAGTCGACCGTCTCGCCATGAGCAGCGTTCTCACCGAGCACGTCACTGACCGCCCCCTCGAAGCTGCGGATGAATTCCCGGCCGATGATCTTCCGCTTGGTCTCCGGATCGGACACCCCGGCCAGTTCACCGATGAACGTGTCCGCAGCATCGACGGTGATCAACTTCGCGCCGGTCGCGGCAACGAAGTCCTTCTCCACCTGGGCGCGCTCGCCGGCCCGCATCAAACCGTGATCGACGAAGACACAGGTGAGACGGTCGCCGATGGCGCGCTGCACGAGAGCCGCCGCGACCGCCGAATCGACTCCGCCCGACAACCCGCAGATCGCTTTGCCGTCGCCGACCTGTTCCCGCACCTGATCCACGAGGGCATCCGCGATATTCGCTGCGGTCCAGGCCGGGGCGATGCCCGCGATCTCGTGGAGGAAGCGGCTCAGAACCTGCTGACCGTGCGGCGAATGAAGAACCTCGGGGTGGTACTGCACCCCGGCGAGAGCCCGCGCCCGGTTCTCGAATGCCGCAACGGGTGCGCCCTCGCTCCTGGCTGTCACGACGAAACCCTCAGGCGCCTCGGTGACCGCGTCGCCGTGGCTCATCCACACCGGCTGATGCTCCGGCAGTCCGTCGTGCAGCAACCCGCCCTGAACAAACAAGTCGGTGCGGCCGTATTCGCGGGTGCCGGTGTGCGCCACCGTGCCACCGAGGGCCTGGGCCATCGCCTGGAAGCCGTAACAGATGCCGAACACCGGAATGTCGTGGTCGAACAAGGCCGGGTCGAGCTGTGGCGCCCCTTCCGCATACACACTCGACGGTCCACCCGACAAGACGACGGCGAGCGGCTTCCTCGACACGATCTCCTCGACCGTCGCGGTATGCGGAATCACCTCGGAGTAGACCTTGGCCTCACGAACCCGGCGGGCGATCAGCTGCGCGTACTGCGCACCGAAGTCGACGACGAGGACCGGTCTCTGCTGCTCGATATCTGTCACCGGGTCAGTCTAATCTGCCCAGCTGAGCGCCCTACGCGACCCCATGCTCCGGCTCGGACACGGCCGCGGACCCGCTGCGGATCTCCGCAATGGGCAGGACCAGCGCAGCAGGCGCGTTCTTCGGCACCACCGGATTCACCGGGGCCACGGGGTTCAGGCGCCGGTACGCCTCCCCCTGTGCGGGACGCTCATCCTGCTCACCCTTGTTCGGCCACAACGATGCCGCGCGCTCGGCCTGCGCCGAGATCGTCAGCGACGGATTGACGCCCAGGTTCGCCGACACCGCCGACCCGTCGACGATGCTCAGGGTCGGATATCCCCACACCCGGTGGTACGGGTCGATGACGCCGCGCGTGGCATCCGAACCGATCGCGCATCCACCGAGGAAGTGTGCGGTGAGTGGGATGTTGAAGACATCTCCCCAGGTGCCTCCCGCCAGGCCGTCGATCTTGGCGGCGATGCGCCGGGTCGCCTCGTTGCCCGCCGGAATCCAGCTGGGGTTCGGCTGACCGTGCCCCTGCTTGCTGGTGACCTTGCGCCGGCCGAAGAAGCCCTTCTTCGTGTAGGTGGTGATCGAATTGTCGAGATTCTGCATCACCAGGGCGATGATGGTCCGCTCGCTCCACCGGTACGGGGTTAGCGCACGCATCGCCAGCGGGTTCTTCGCGAGTTCCTTCAGGAAGGTGAGCCAGCGCCGCGGACCACCGTCGGTGAGCAGAGTCTGAAGCAGTGCCATCGAGTTCGAACCCTTGCCGTACCGCACCGGCTCGATGTGGGTGTCCGAGGAAGGGTGGAAGGACGAGGTGATCGCGACACCCTTGGTGAGGTCGAGGTTCGGGTCCACCTTGCGCTTGGCGGCTCCGAGAATGGACTCGGAGTTGGTCCGGGTCAGCACACCGAGGCGATCGGAGAGCTTCGGCAGCGCCCCGGTCTCCTTCTGGTCGAACAGCAGATGCTGGGTACCCCATGTACCCGCAGCCAGCACCACGTTGTCGGCCGTGTACGTCTTGCGATGCCTGTTCTTTCGTGGCCCGGTGCGGCGGGTGAAGACGTCCCAGGTGCCGTCGGCAGCCTCTCGGAGTCCGGAAACCGTGGTCATCGGGATGATCTCGGCACCCGCCTTCTCGGCGAGCCCGAGGTAGTTCTTGAGGAGCGTGTTCTTCGCGCCGTGCCGGCAACCAGTCATGCACTCCCCGCACTCGATGCAACCGGTGCGGTCGGGTCCCACGCCGCCGAAGTACGGGTCGGGCACGGTCTTGCCCGGTTCACCGAAGAAGACACCCACCGGGGTCTGGATGAAAGTGTCTCCCGCACCCATGTCCTCGGCCACCGACTTGATGATCTCGTCGGCGGGGGTCATGTGGGGGTTCGTCACCACGCCGAGCATCTTCCGCGCCTGGTCGTAGTACGGGCTCAGCTCGTCGTGCCAGTCGGTGATACCTGCCCACTGCGTGTCTTCGAAGAACGAGGCAGGCGGCTTGTACAGCGTGTTCGCGTAGTTGAGCGACCCCCCGCCGACACCCGCGCCCGCGAGAATCAGACAGTCACGCAGCAGGTGGACACGCTGGATACCGAAGAACCCGAGAGCGGGAGCCCACAGGAACTTCTTCAGATCCCAGCTGGTCTTCGCGAAATCCGCGTCGGCGAAACGACGACCGGCCTCGAGGATGCCGACCTTGTAACCCTTCTCCACCAACCGGAGCGCGGTCACACTGCCACCGAATCCGGAACCGACGATCAGGACGTCGTAATCCGTTGTGCGCTGCTTGCTCATCACTCGACCTCCAACGAGAACACTGCCTTATTACCGGCCAGTATGCACCCAGTGTTTGTGATAGCTGCCACAAGGGTTGCCTAACTGTAACGGCAGGTATCAGGTACGAGGGAATTGCCTGATACGCCCGTCGCCCAATGTCACAGTGAGAACGAGGTGGTCCGGTGTGACATCGAGCGACGAGGAAAGAGGCGCGAGGACAGGCGTGGACTTCAGGCGCGGACCGTCAGACCCACCTTCTGGAATTCCTTGAGATCGGAGTAGCCCGACTTCGCCATCGACCGGCGCAGACCACCGACGAAGTTCAGCGATCCGTACGGGTCGTCAGAAGGGCCGGTGAGCACCTGATCGAGGGAGGGCCGGTCACCGAAGGCGACCGGCAGAAATGCCCCCCGGGGCACGGACGGATGAGCCGCCGCCGACGGCCAGTACCAGCCGCCGCCGGGTGCTTCCGCCGCGATGGCGAGCGGAGCACCCAGAACCGCAGCGTCCGCACCACAGGCGATGGCCTTGGCGAGATCACCCGACGAGGTGATGTCTCCATCGGCGATGACGTGGACGTAGCGCCCACCGGTCTCGTCGAGGTAGTCGCGACGGGCGGCCGCCGCGTCCGCGATGGCCGTGGCCATCGGGACACCGATTCCGAGAACCTCACCCGTGGTGGTGGCTCCCTCGGTGGACCCGTACCCGACGATGACACCCGCCGCTCCCGTGCGCATCAGGTGCAACGCGGTGCGGTGATCGCTCACTCCACCCGCAACCACCGGAACATCGAGTTCCGCGATGAACGTCTTGAGGTTGAGCGGCTCACTGCCGTCGTGTGCCACATGCTCGGCCGAGATGATCGTGCCGTGCACCACCAGCAGGTCGATACCGGCCTCCAGAAGCTGCGGAGTCAGCGCCCGGGCGTTCTGCGGACTCACCCGCACCGCAGTCGTGACCCCGGCATCGCGCACCTGCGCTACCGCAGCGGCGAGGAGACCCGGCTGCAGCGGCGCCGCATGCAGTTCCTGCAACCGCTTGACGGCGGCGTCCACGTCGACATCAGACTCCGCCAGGTCCACCAGCTCGGCGAGCTTGGCTTCGACGTCGGGATGGCGACCCCACAGGCCCTCACCGTTGATGACCCCGAGGCCTCCACGCTTGCCGAGTTCGATAGCGAACGACGGTGACACGAGAGCATCGGTGGGATGTGCCAGAACGGGAATGTCGAACCGGTACGCGTCGAGCTGCCAGGTGGTCGATACCTCCTTCGACGAGCGTGTTCGCCGGGAGGGGACGATGTCGATATCGTCCAGCTCGTAGGTACGTCGGGCTGTTCGCCCCATGCCGATCTCGACGAGGTCGCGCACGCGCGCCCCTTTCTCGTGAGTGGTTGCTAGCGAGCGGTGTAGTTCGGTGCTTCGACCGTCATGGTGACGTCGTGCGGGTGGCTTTCCTTGAGACCAGCCGCAGTGATCTGGACGAACTGCGCATTCTGCAGATCCTCGATCGTCGCCGCACCCGTGTACCCCATCGCGGCGCGCAGACCCCCGGTGAGCTGGTGCGTGACCTGAGACAACGGTCCGCGAAACGCGACGCGGCCCTCGATACCTTCCGGAACCAACTTGTCCTCGGACAGCACGTCGTCCTGGAAGTACCGGTCCTTCGAATACGACTTGGCGGCGCCGCGGCTCTGCATCGCCCCGAGCGAACCCATTCCGCGATAACTCTTGTACTGCTTGCCGTTGACGAGGATCAGCTCCCCGGGCGATTCCGCGGTCCCGGCGAGGAGCGAACCGAGCATGGCCGTCGACGCACCGGCCGCGAGCGCCTTGGCGATGTCACCCGAGAACTGGAGTCCGCCGTCCGCGATGACCGGGATGCCGAGCGGCTTGGCCGCGGCGACCGCTTCGAGGATCGCAGTGATCTGCGGGGCGCCGACACCGGCTATCACGCGGGTCGTGCAGATGGAACCGGGCCCGACACCGACCTTCACGGCATCCACGCCGGCTTCGATGAGCGCTGCCGCACCGGCACGGGTCGCAACGTTGCCCCCGATTACCTGCACCCGCTCGTCGACCTCGGCCTTGAGCTTCGAGATCATCGCGAGGACACCGGCAGAGTGGCCGTGCGCGCTGTCGACGACGAGGACGTCGACACCCGCATCGGTCAGAGCCATGGCCCGGGTCCACGCCTCGTCACCGACACCGACCGCAGCGCCGACCAGCAGCCGTCCGTCGCGGTCCTTGGTGGCGTACGGATGCTGCTCGGTCTTGACGAAATCCTTGACCGTGATGAGCCCGGTGAGCTTGCCCTGGCCGTCCACGATGGGGAGCTTCTCGATCTTGTGGCGGCGCAGCAGACCGAGCGCAACCTCCGCGGTGACACCTTCCTGTGCGGTAATCAGCGGAGCTTTCGTCATCACCTCGGACACCGGGCGGTTCTGATCGACCTCGAACCGCATGTCGCGGTTGGTGATGATGCCTACGAGCTGTCCCGCTTCGTCCGTCACCGGCAGGCCGGAGATCCGGAACCGGGCGCACTTGGCGTCGACCTCGGCAAGGGTGTCGGACGGTGAGCAGGTGACCGGATCGGTGACCATCCCGGCCTCCGACCGCTTGACGGTCTCCACCTGCCCGGCCTGCGCCTCGATGGACAAGTTCCGATGAAGGACACCCATCCCACCGGCGCGGGCCATGGCAATGGCCATCCGCGCTTCGGTGACGGTGTCCATCGCGGAACTGACCAGGGGCACCCGGAGTCTGATGTCCCGGGTCAACTGGCTCGACGTGTCGACCTGGCCGGGAATGACATTGGACGCCGCCGGCAAGAGCAGGACGTCGTCGTACGTGAGACCCAGCATCGCGACCTTGTTCGGGTCGTCACCGCCGGTGTGTACATGCCCTGCTGAACTTGTCATGCGGTTCGGGCCCTCCGTGGAACTCGGGATGCAGCGCGAGCAGCGCCGTCTGCGGATTTTCGGTGTGTACAGATCGGATCTGTGTGAATGTCAGGAATTCGGGTATAGACAAAAGGCCGGAGCAACGAACGAAATTCCCGGCTCCGTACTTCATGATATCGGCTCGGTGCGATCAGCATGCGAGCCCACCCACGCTGGACATATGCGGAACGGCTGGCGCAGACCGGTCCTACCTGCGTACCGTGGTGCTGTGCGTGATCAATTGCCTCCAGGTCTGCCCCCGGACCCCTTCGCCGGCGACCCCGCCGACCCGTCTGCAGCTCTCGATGCCATCGAACCGGGTCAGCCACTCGATCCCCATGAGCGTCTCGCCGTGGAAGAGGATCTGGCCGACCTCGCCGTGTACGAGGCGCTGCTGGCGCATCGCGGGATCCGCGGACTCGTCGTCTGCTGCGAAGACTGCCAGCAGGATCATTATCACGATTGGGACATGCTCCGTGCCAATCTTCTCCAGCTCCTGGTCGATGGCACCGTGCGCCCGCATGAGCCCGCCTACGATCCTATGCCCGAGGCCTACGTCACCTGGGACTACTGCCGGGGCTATGCCGACGCCTCGATGAACGACGCATTGCACGGCGACGGCTTCGATTCCTGAACCGACACACTCAGCACAGACGACTGTGGCCCGACACCTCGAGTGTCGGGCCACAGTCGTCTGTGCCGGGGATCGTGCTGAAAGGTCAGCTCACCGCGATCAGCTTGTCGGAGGCAACGGGATGGGAGCCGCCGTCGTGGTGGTCGGCGGGACCGGCGTATACGACTGAGTCGACGGCATGGTGCTCGAAATATCGGACGGCTGTTCGGGAACCGACATAATGGTGGGGCCCGTGGTCGGAGACGGCGGCGTACCCGGTATTCCCTGCAAGTCCGTGGGCAGCTGCGGCAACTGCGGCAACGGAAGCGGCGGCAGCCCGGGAATCTGAAGATCGGACGGCGGGACAGTGCCCGGGAGCGGTGGAACACCCGGGGTGGTGGTATTCGGAGTCACCGAACCCGAGGGAGGAACCGACGTCGTCGGGGCGGATGCACTTGTCGTGGTCGTCCCGGGTGCAGTCGTCGCCGGCGACAGAGGCGCCAGCTTCTCGAGCTCTGCGGCGAGCTTCTGGTTCCACACCTCGAGCTCGTTCCGCTGATCGGCCTCGCGCACCTCGCCGGCCCGCTGCGCAGCGGTGTCGAGCATGTGCTTCGCGGATGCGACATCGCCCACAGAGATCAGCCTTTCGGCTTCCTGCAGCTGCGACGCGGTGTCTATCTTCGCGACAGTGGAATCAGCCTGCTGACTGAAGACGACCGACTTCACACTCCACAGCGGGTCGCCCGGTTCTGCGTTATAGGAGAAGATGGTGGCACCGCCCATCACGACAGCGATGGCAGCGGCAGCGCCGGCGATCGGACGAAGGAGCCGAAGTCGTTCACGCCCAGCGCTTCGAGTGGCGGCACGAGAATCGGACGCCTCCATCGCGGCGACGACATCGTCGAGCAACGGACCGGTCGGCATCGGAGTGGAAACGATGTCTTCGCGCCAATTGGCCAGCAGGAGCGCGAGCTCGTACTGCTCGGGCGAGTCGGTCGCAACCGGACCACCGCCGGCGATGGCATCGATCAACGCGTCATCACGGCGCACGGCCGCTACGTCCACCGGTGCGTCCTCCCCGGGGAGATCGGCATCGGGATTGCCGCCCCATTTGTTGCCCCTAGCCAAACCTCTCACCTGCCTTCGTTACTTCTTTCTTCAGCTTCGCGATGGCTCTGTGTTGAGCCACGCGCACCGCGCCTGCCGTACTGCCCACTGCCACTGCCGTCTCCTCCGCAGACATACCGACCACGAGGCGGAGAATCAAGATCTCCCGGTGCTTCTCCGGAAGCGTGCTGAGCAGTTCGTTCATCTGCCTGCTCGCTTCCGAATCGAGCGCCCTCTGTTCGGGTCCGTCATCGTTGGCTACGACATCTGGTACTTCGGCCACCGGCTCCGACTTGTTACGTGCAGAGTTTCGGTGCGCGTCGGCGACCTTGTGCGCGGCGATCCCGTAGACGAATGCCATGAAGGGCCGACCCTGATCCTCGTATCGAGGCAAGGCAGTCATCACGGCGAGGCACACTTCCTGTGCCACGTCGTCTGCAGAGAGGTTTCCCCGCTCTGCAGCACCCACCCTGGCTCTGCAGTAACGCACAACCATAGGGCGAATGTTTTCCAGGACCAGAGCTAAAGCGGCCCGGTCGCCCTGCGTTGCAGCTGCGACAGCGGAGTCCAACTCCTCGCTCGTATCAGTCATCGTCGGTAAATATCCTGGCGTTACAGTGGCACCCCCCCGCTGGGTGTGCTCCCGCTCTCAGCGGAACACTCCCAGACTAACGGTGCCGACCGCACGGTATACGCGCGGATTCGGCCGAAAGTCGCCCTGGACGTCCGACCAGGACAATCACTTCCGGAATCGTCCGCCTCGCGCCAGAATCGTCGATTCGCACGCGGCTCGAACCTTGTCGGCCTCAGAACGTGTTGGGAAAGTCTCAAGCGGCGGTTGAGCTACGTTGCCAGGGCTTGCGGCCGGGCGGTGGCGCCAGGCGTCGGACCATCAACCCGATCATGGCCCACTTGATCATGGCCTCACTGGTCTC
>NZ_JBAQEO010000164.1:0-2019 GCF_049286785.1 Rhodococcus sp. (in: high G+C Gram-positive bacteria)
GACCAATGAAATGCCGCTCAACCTGGCGATTGTGAACTTCCCCTAGGCCGGGTGATACCGCACCTGCATTGAGGGCACGCTCGACGGTGGTCGGCGGGGGAGTCCGTCGAGCGTGCCGAGATTACCGTCGAGTGGGCCGAAATTTCCACATCCGATCAGTGCCGTCGTCAGCGTCTCGAAAAGGAACACGTTTCTACCTATCGAAACTTGGTGTTCCACCACCGGCCGATACCGAGATGCTTGATTCGGCCCACTTACCCGTTGGCTGAGTCCTCGCGGTTCGCGAATGCCTCGATCCAGTCGATGGCCTCGTCTGTTAGTTCGGACTGTCCGTCGGTAGATTCCCCACTCCACCAACTCGACTGCGCTCCACTTTTGGCGGCAGCGAGTATTTCTGACTTGATCGACGGCTCGAGTGGTTCACCGTTGTGCGCCATGAGCCATTCACGCGATTCTGGCGAAAGGAGGTTCCACCACTCGGCGATGTCCATGCAAACGATCGTAGGCACCCGGCTCAACACCACATCGGGGGAAACCCTGAGATCGCCGTCTACGTACATAGAATTCGGCATCTCAGTAACGACCGTTAGTGGGACGTCAGACTGGGAGACTCCGTCAGGATGTGGTCAGAGTCGGCGCATACCGCGGAGAAGCTGCACGAGGGGGAGTGAAGTGCCGAGCCCGACGTGGAGTTTGGGGTGGACGGGGCCGAGATTGAGAATGACGGCGTATCGAACACCGTTGTCGCGCCATTCGCTCAATTGATCGAGAATCTCCGTCGGGGTCCCGGCCAGGCATGTTTCGTGGACCAGCGACGGTGGTACACGTTCGACATAGCTGAGGGCGGTGTGTTCGTCGATGTTCTGCGGCAACAGATCTTGGATGCCGGAGAAAGCTGGGCCCATCGGATGCTCGACGCCGTGGCGTGCCCACACCTCGGCGGATGCGGTCAGCGCGTGTGCCCGGGCGGCGACCGAGCCGGTCATCTCGTCGACCCGGGCGCTGCTGCCCGCGGTCAAGACGTAGAAGTACGCCGCCGGCGTGATGGACAATGGATCGCGTCCGGCGTCTGCGGCCGCGGACCGGATTACAGCGAGTTTCTCGGCGTATTGCTTTGGCCGTTGGGTGTAGGCGGGGAACCAGGCGTCGGCGTACCTGCCTGCGGTGCGCAGCATCCGGGGGGCCGTGGGCCGCGACCCAGATCTCCGGCCATCCTCCCTGGTGTGGTGGGACGTCGAACACGGCGTCGTGGAGCGGGAAGAACTGTGATTCGCGGGTCACCGGTGCGCCTCCAGAGTTCCAGAGGGTGCGGATTGTGGCGATTGCCTCGTCGAATCGAGCGACGGGCCTCGCCCAGTCGACTCCGTAGGGTTCGTTGCCTTCCCGTTCGCCGGGGCCGATACCGAGGATGGCCCGCCCGCGGCTGAGGTGGTGAAGCGTGGCGGCGGCCTGCGCCGTCACGGCGGGGTTTCGCCGTCCGGCGTCGGTGACCCCCACGCCTAGTCTCAGTCGGGTGAGCCGGTTCTGAGCTGCGACGTAGCCGAGGGTGGTCCAGGGTTCATAGATTGCGTCCGCCCGCGGCGCCAGTTTGGCCCCGCCGAGGTATTTCGATTTCCAGATCGACGACGGAAACACGCTGTTGAGGTGATCGGGTATCCACATCGAGTCTGCTCGGCCCGCGGCGGCGAGCTGCCGGGTGGTGCGGAGCAGGAGGTCCGGGGCGAATCGGGTGTGCAGTGCACCGTCCATCAGCCCGGTTCTGAAGCCGTTCATGGCTACGTCCTTCTCGAGCATCCGTTCGCATTACCAACGCCGCCGGACTCATGGTGCGGTCTCGCGCCGCACCATGAAGCGGGCCGCGCTGGAGCCGGTGACACACTTCGGTCTGGCAGACACCCGCCGTCCTGAGCGTGCGGTAGTCCACCAGGCATGTCCAGCACACCGGCCTCGAAACGACGGCGTGTTTCCGTAATCTGTCAAGACGAGCCCAATCGTTTTGATCGTCCTCGCGTCAGCCCA
>NZ_JBAQEO010000165.1:0-16908 GCF_049286785.1 Rhodococcus sp. (in: high G+C Gram-positive bacteria)
GCGTTACTTCTGCTCTTCGCTCTCGGCGGAATCCGTCGTGGACTCGGCACCCTCCGCCTCGGCACCCTCGGACTCGGCGCCCTCGGACTCACTTGTGCCGAACAGTTCGGCGGTGTCGACGGCAGCACCGGTGGTGTCCGTGACAGTGACCTGCTCGACGACGCCCGCGAGGGCCTTGCCGCGGCGCACGTCGGCGAAGACGGCCCCGAGCTGACCGGCCTGCTGGATCTGCTGGATGAACTGCTCCGGCGCCATTCCGTACCGTTGCGCCTGGAACAGGATGCGCTCGGTGAGTTCGTCCTGGCCGACGGTCACGTTCGAAGCATCGGCAATGGCGTCGAGCAGGAGTTGGGTCTTCACCGAACGCTCGGCGCTTTCCTTGGCATCCTTGTCGAACTCTTCGCGGTTGCTGCCCTGGTCCTCGAGGAGCTTGTTCAGTGCGTCCTCGTCGTGATCGAGACCGTGCACGGCATCGTGCAGCGCGGCGTCGACCTCGGCCTTGACGACTGCCTCCGGCAGGGGGACCTCGACGGTCTCGAGCAGCGTCTCGAGCACCTTGTCGCGAATCTGCCCGGCCTGCTCGACCTTGCGGACGCGTCCGACACGCTCGCGCAGGTCGGCCTTCAGCTCGTCGAGGGTGTCGAACTCGCTTGCCAGCTGGGCGAACTCGTCGTCCTCAGCAGGTAGCTCGCGCTCCTTGACGGTGCCGACGGTGACCGTGACGACGGCTTCCTTGCCGGCGTGCTCACCGGCGACCAACGTCGAGGTGAACTCCTTCGACTCGCCCGCCTTCAGACCGATGACCGCCTCGTCGAGGCCCTCGATGAGCTGACCCGAACCGACCTCGTGCGACAGTCCGCTGGCGGTGGCCTCCGGAACGGCCTCACCGTCGACGGCGGCCGACAGGTCGATGGAAACGAAGTCGCCGTCCTGCACCGCACGGTCGACACCGGTGAGGGTGCCGAAACGCTGGCGCAGCGACAGCAGCTGCTCCTCGACGGCCTCGTCGGTGATCTCGATCGGGTCGACGGTCACGCTCAGGGTGCTGTAGTCGGGCAGGCTGATTTCGGGACGCACGTCCACCTCGGCGGTGAACTCGAGGAGCTCGCCGTCCTCGATCTTGGTGATCTCGATCTCGGGCTGTCCGATGGCCTTCACCGAAGCGCTGGTGACAGCCTCCGAGTAGCGGGACGGGAGTGCGTCGTTGACGACCTGCTCGAGCACGGCGCCGCGCCCGACGCGGGCTTCGAGCAACTTGGCCGGGGCCTTACCCGGGCGGAAGCCGGGAAGACGAATCTGCTGCGCGAGGGCCTTGTAGGCCTTGTCGAAATCAGGCTTGAGCTCCTCGAAGGGCACCTCAACGTTGATACGGACTCGCGTCGGGCTGAGCTGCTCGACGGTGCTCTTCACGGACTGGCTCCTTCGTCTGGTCGTGCACTTCTTCGGTGTGGCAGTTTGCTGCCCGGTTCTTCTGGTCGGGGTGACAGGATTTGAACCTGCGACCCTCCGCTCCCAAAGCGGATGCGCTACCAAGCTGCGCTACACCCCGGTTCGAGCAGGCTCTCGCCAACCTCGCGAGGACCCGAGGGAGAATCCTACGGCCCCCCGATTATGAAATCCAAAGCGGGATTGGGTACAGTCTGTCATCGCAGACGACATGCATGGCGATCCCAAGTTGTCGTGTGCACGGGGATGTAGCTCAATGGTAGAGCCTCAGTCTTCCAAACTGATTACGCGGGTTCGATTCCCGTCATCCCCTCCACACAGGAGCGCTTCCGTCCCCGGGAGTGCTCCTTTCTTTCGTGCAGAACACCGCCCCGGTCGTATGACATACATCACAACAGGGGTCACGGGGTCCCTGCCATCGCCGTGGACCTCCGGACGTTCGCCGGGAGCGTAACCGCACCTCCGCTCGGTACGCTGGAATTGTCCGATTCGGCCCACCGGTCGTTGTCCCAGTACTGGGAGGCTCTCGTGGAACTTCTACTCATCCTGGTGATCGTGGCGGTCGTCGCCTTCCTGGTCGTGCAGAATCGCAGCGTCCGAACGCGCAGGACCGCGAATCAACTCGAGGACGCCAAGGCCGATGCCCGCCAGGCCATCGAACGCCTCGGCGGGCAGGTCTACAACCTCGTCGGATCCGATCCTGCCTCGAAGCAGGCGCTGGCCGACGCCGCCGAGCGCTACACCGCGGCAGGTTCACAGATCGATCAGGCGGGCACTCCCGTGCAGGCCCGTCTCGCGAAGCAGACCGCGCTCGAGGGTCTCTACTACATCCGGGCCGCCCGGACGGCCATGGGACTCGACCCCGGACCCGAGATCCCCACGATCGAGGGCCAGAAAGCCGCCGGACACGTGAGCGAGGACCGGGAGATCGAGTACGAGGGCCGGCACGTGGCGGCCTCGCCGAATCCGTCGCCGAAGACGCCCAACTTCTACCCCGGCGGACGGGTGGCGGGTCGGCCGGTGCCTGCGGGGTGGTACTCGGAACCGTGGTGGAAGCCCGCCCTGGTCGCCGGCGCCTGGGGCCTCGGGTCGATGTTCCTGTTCTCGGCGATGTTCTCCGGAATGTCGGGCGTGGCCTACGGGGCGCAGGATTGGGAGAGCGGTACCGGCGACGCGTCCCAGGACGTCGGGGACGCGGGCGATGGCGGAGACGGCGGAGACGGCGCAGATACCGGAGATGCCGGTGGTGGAGACGACGGTGGCTTCACGGACTTCGGCGGCGACGGCGGTGGAGGTTTCGACCTCGGCGGGTTCGACTTCTAGGCCGTCGCCGCTCAGGACTGCTGGCAGGCCGGGCACCAGAAGAGGTTGCGACCCTTCATGACGGTGTGCGCCACGGGTGTGCCGCAGATCCGGCAACGAGATCCGGCACGTCGGTACACGTAGGTACGGGGACGGTCTCTCGCGTACGCGGGGTCACCGTGATCGTCTTCCGGACGAACCACGTGCATCTTTCCGCGGCGCACGCCCACCTTCATGAGCGCGACGAGGTCGGTCCACATCGCATCCCACTCGTCGCGCGAGAGCGAACGGCCCGGCCGCTCGGGATGGATGTTGTGCCGGAACAGAACCTCGGCGCGATACACGTTGCCGATTCCGGAAATGACCGCCTGATCCATCAGGAGTGCACCGATCGGGCTCTTGGAACCCGAGATCCGCCGCCATGCCTTGTCCGGATCGGCGTCTTTGCGCAGCGGGTCCGGACCCAGCCGGGCCTCGATGGCCGCGACCTGCGGCGGATCGAGTACCTCACAGGCGGTCGGGCCGCGGAGGTCGGTACCGAATTCGGCACCGACCATCCGCATCCGGACCTGACCGAGGGGCGGTTCCATGGGAACCTGCGACTCGGTGAACGCGCCGTACAGTCCGAGATGGACGTGCACGACGAGCCCCGACTCGTAGTGATGCCACAGATGTTTGCCCCAGGCTTCCGACCTCACGAGCACCCGCCCGTCGACGAGTGCGGCATCGTCGGCGAATCTCCCCTGTGGGCTGAGCACCTGCACCGGCGCCCCGGCGAAGCGGCGTTGATGCAACCGGGCGAGCCGGTGCAGTGTGTGCCCTTCAGGCATGGGTGGTCTCGATCAGAGCTTCGGTTCGGTCAGGCTTCGGGCAGAGCCGGCGCGACACCGGTCTTCTCGTACTCGGAGAGGATGTCGATCCGGCGCTGGTGCCGTTCCTCGTTCGACCATTCGGCGGCGAGGAACGCGTCGACGATCGCAAGGGTCTCCTCGAGCGAGTGCATACGCCCGCCGATACCGATAAGTTGCGCGTTGTTGTGCTGACGTGCCAGCTGAGCGGTCTCCACACTCCAGGCGAGGGCACACCGGGCGCCCGGAACCTTGTTGGCCGCGATCTGCTCGCCGTTGCCGCTGCCGCCCAGCACGATGCCGAGGCTTCCCTCGTCCGCAACGACGCGGCGGGCGGCCTCGATGCAGAAGGCCGGGTAGTCGTCGACGGCGTCGTAGACGTGCGCACCGCAGTCCACGGCCTCGTGACCGGTAGCGGTGAGGTGTTCGATGATCTCGTTCTTACGTTCGAATCCGGCATGGTCGGCACCCAGGTATACGCGCATGACTGAAGATTCTGTCAGGGCCGGTGCAGCGTGTCGGCGGCCGGGGGTTGGCCGTCGCGACAGTCACTATCGTGAACGTCATGCATCCTGCCCACGGACAGAACTGGAGCCGACCGCAGCCGGGCCACTTCCAGCCACCTCCCGTGCAGCGGTGGCACATCTCCCCTGCCTGGAACGCGTCTCCCGCCCCGCGCGGTCTCATGCCGCATGAGCGGCCTGCGCGGCATCCGTGGGAGATCCCGCTGCTCGCGGTCGCGATCCTGCTGTCTGTGGTGACCTACGTGACCGCCCTGATCGCGGTCGCGCTGGGGTTGATCTCGACCTGGATCCTCGTGGTGCTGGCCGCACCGATACTGATCGCGATCGCCCGCGGACAGCTGTACGGCTCCCAGCAGGTCAACGGGATCAAAATGTCGCCGACACAGTTCCCGGACGGGTATCGGATGGTGGCCGAGGCCGCCGCGCGTCTCGGGATGGCGCAACCCCCGGATGCGTACGTGGTTCTCGGAAACGGCCGGATCAATGCCTTCGCCTCCGGCCACGGTTTCCGGCGCTTCGTCGTGGTCTACAGCGACCTGTTCGAGGTGGGCGGTGCGGCGCGTGAACCCGATGCCCTCGCATTCATCATCGGCCACGAGGTGGGCCACATCGCGGCCGGCCACGCGTCGTACTGGCGGCAACTCGGGCAGTTCGCGTCCCACTACATTCCGGTGGTGGGCTCGGCTCTGTCCCGCTCGATGGAATACACCGCCGACAACCACGGCTACTGCGTCCGCCCACACGGGGCGCGCGGCGCGATGGGCGTTCTCGGCGCCGGAAAGTATCTCGTCAGCGTCGTCGGTTTCGACGAGCTCGCCGACCGGGCCACCACCGAGCGCGGCTTCTTCCCGTGGTTCGTGAACCTGCTGTCGAGCCATCCGGTCCTGACCTGGCGGGCAGCAGCGCTGCGCGACCGGACACGGCACGGGGCCCTGTTCACGAAACCCGACCGGATCTACCGCGACCCGCAGCAAGTGCGGTACGCAACGTCCAGTCCGGCCGGGCCTGTCTCCCACTGACCCTCTTTCTCCGACTCAGTCGAACTCGGGATCCTCGTGGCGGGTGCGCTTGAGTTCGAAGAAGTGCGGATATCCCGCCAGCGCGACAGCACCGTCCCACACCTTGCCGGCATCCTCACCACGCGGAATGCGCGAGAGCACTGGGCCGAAGAAGGCGACGCCGTTGACGTGGATGGTGGGGGTTCCGACATCGGGTCCGACGGCGTCCATGCCGGCTGCGTGACTGGTGCGCAGCGCTGCGTCGTAGTCCTCGGACTCGGCGGCCGCGGCCAACTCCTCGGGGAGCCCGACCTCCGACAGCGATTTCACGATCACATCGGGCAGATCCTTGTTGCCCTCGTTGTGAATCCGGGTGCCCATCGCCGTATACAGCGGCAGGAGGATGTCGTCGCCGTGCTGCTGCGCCGCCGCGATCAGTACGCGCACCGGCCCCCACGCGCGGGTCATCATCTCCCGGTATTCCTCGGGGAGATCGCGGCCCTCGTTCAGGACGGCCAGGCTCATCACATGGAATTTCGCCTCGAGGTTCCGAACCTGGGAGGCCTCGAGGATCCAGCGGGACGTGATCCAACACCACGGGCACAGCGGATCGAACCAGAAATCGGCGGTGTCCTTCGCTGTTCCGTGATTCGTCCCAGCAGTCACGTGAGGCTCCTTCGTCTTTGTCTTTCACCAGCAATGCTCGATCCAACACCGACCGTACGAGAATCCTTCCCCGTGCGACGGGCGGCAGTAGTGTCGAGGTGAGGAACCCGACAAGCCGGACGGCCCCGCCGTCATGACGCCACTGGAAGGGACTATTAGTATGTCCTCAACTCGCACCTTCGTCGTCGTGGGCGGCGGCCTCGCCGGAGCCAAAACGGCAGAAGCTTTGCGTGACAAAGATTTCGACGGGTCGATCGTTCTCCTGTCCGCGGAGGATCACCTCCCGTACGAGCGACCTCCGCTCTCCAAGGAACACTTCGCCGGCAAGAAGGAACTCGACGCCTTCACCGTGCACCACGGTGACTGGTACCGCGACCATCACGTGGATCTGCGACTCGGCACCACCGCCACAGCGGTGGATCTCGCCGCCCACACCGTGATGCTGCCGGACGGCTCCACCATCGGATACGACAAGCTGGCACTGGCCACCGGTTCACGGTCTCGGCGTCCACCGATACCCGGGGCCGACGCGGCGGGTGTGCATTATCTGCGGACCGTCGACGAATCCGACGCACTGATCGAAGCGACCTCGGGGGGCAAACGCCTGGTGATCATCGGCGCGGGCTGGATCGGCCTCGAAGTCGCCGCCTCGGCCCGCGAACGGGGCGCGGACGTGACGGTGGTGGAGGTCGCCGACGTGCCTTTGCTGGGGTCACTCGGCCCGGCCATGGGCACGGTCTTCGCTGAACTGCACCTCGAGCACGGCGTGCAACTCCATCTCGGCGTCAGCGTCGAGGAGATCGTGGCCGAGGACGGCCGGGCCACCGGCGTCCGGCTCGGCGAGGGCACCTTCCTGCCCGCCGACGCAGTACTGGTCGCTGTCGGCGCCGCCCCCAACGTCGAACTCGCCGAGCAGGCCGGGCTGGCGGTCGAGGGCGGCGGCGTCCTCGTGGATGCGGGTTTGCAGACCAGCGATCCCGACGTCGTCGCGGTCGGTGACATCGCCGCGCAACTGCATCCGCTGCTCGGTACCCGAATCCGGGTCGAGCACTGGGCGAACGCGCTCAACCAGCCCCCGGTGGCGGCCTCGACCATGCTCGGGATCCGGTCGGAATACCGCAACCTGCCTTACTTCTTCACCGACCAGTTCGACGTGGGCATGGAGTACGTGGGTTACGCCGCGCCCGGCTCCTACGACAGGGTTGTGGTGCGCGGCGATTACGCCCGGCACGAGTTCCTCGCCTTCTGGCTCGACTCCGGCGATCACGTCCTCGCCGGTATGAACGTGAACATCTGGGACGTCACCGACCAGATCAAACAACTGGTGGCTTCCCCGAATCCGGTGGACCCCCGGGGCCTCGCCGATCCTGCGGTGCCGCTCACCGACCTCTCCGGTTAACGACGTCGCCGCTCTCGTGATGGGATGGCAGCATCGAGTACGAGCACCACCGCCGATCACGAGGAGACCTCTGTGGCCCCACCGAACCTGACCCGCGAGCAGGCAGCCGAACGCGCTGAACTGCTGACCGTCGACAACTACCTCATCGAACTGGACCTCACCGACGGGGCAGGGAAGCCGGGCACCGAGACGTTCACGTCGCGCACAACCGTGACCTTCGCGGCCACCGCCGGCTCCTCCAGCTTCATCGACATCGTTGCGGCGCGGGTGCATTCCGCCACACTCAACGGTTCCCCGATCGATGTGTCGGGGTACGACGAGTCCACAGGCATACCCCTCGCCGATCTCGCGGCACGCAACGAACTGGTGGTCGAGGCCGACTGCACCTACTCGCACACGGGTGAGGGCCTGCACCGCTTCGTCGATCCCACCGACGACGCGGTCTACCTGTACTCCCAGTTCGAGACGGCCGACGCCAAGCGGATGTTCGCGTGCTTCGATCAGCCGGACCTGAAGGCTACGTTCGACGTCCATGTCACCTCCCCCGACGACTGGAAGGTGATCTCGAACTCGGCCACCGTCAACACCGCCGTGTCCGAGCCCGGCCGTCATCTCTTCCGGACCACACCGAAGATGAGCACGTACCTCGTGGCACTCGTCGCCGGCCCGTATGCGGAGTGGACCGACAGCTACTCCGACGAGCACGGAAACATCCCACTCGGCATCTACTGCCGCGCGTCGCTCGCCGAGCACATGGATGCAGACCGCCTGTTCACAGAGACCAAGCAGGGCTTCGAGTTCTACCACCGCAACTTCGGCACCCCCTACGTCTTCGGGAAGTACGACCAGCTGTTCGTGCCCGAATTCAACGCCGGCGCGATGGAGAACGCCGGAGCGGTCACGTTCCTCGAAGACTATGTGTTCCGCTCCAAGGTGACTCGTGCCTCGTACGAGCGGCGCGCCGAGACCGTGCTGCACGAAATGGCGCACATGTGGTTCGGCGACCTGGTGACCATGCGGTGGTGGGACGACCTGTGGCTCAACGAGTCGTTCGCCACCTTCGCGTCGGTGCTGTGCCAGAGCGAGGCCACCGAATACACCAACGCGTGGACCACCTTCGCCAACGTCGAGAAGTCGTGGGCGTACCGACAGGATCAGCTGCCCTCCACCCACCCCATCGCCGCGGACATCCCGGATCTGGCCGCAGTCGAGGTGAACTTCGACGGCATCACCTACGCGAAAGGTGCCTCCGTCCTCAAGCAGCTCGTGGCGTATGTGGGGCTCGAGCCCTTCCTCTCGGGTCTGCGGGAGTACTTCCGCGAGCACGCATTCGGCAACGCGACGTTCGACGACCTGCTCGGCGCCCTCGAGAAGTCGTCGGGCCGCGACCTGTCCGGCTGGGGCTCGCAGTGGCTCAAGACCACCGGCCTCAACATCGTGCGCCCCGACTTCGACGTGGATAGCGACGGAAAATTCACCCGTTTCAGCGTGGTGCAGGATGGCGCCGACCCCGGTGCCGGCGAGCGGCGGGTGCACCGGATCGCGGTCGGCGTGTACGACGAGCTGGACGGAAAGCTGGTACGTACGCGTCGCGTGGAATTCGATCTCGAGGCTGCCGAGAGTACCGAGGTGCCCGAGCTTGTCGGTGTGGAGCGGGGACAGTTGATCCTCGTCAACGATGACGACCTCACCTACTGCTCGGTGCGACTCGATCCCGAGTCGCTCGCGACCGCCATCGAACGGGTCGGCGACATCGCGGAGTCCCTCCCCCGCACGCTCGTCTGGTCCGCGGCGTGGGAGATGACCCGTCAGGCCGAGCTCGCGGCCCGCGACTTCGTGGCGTTGGTCCAGCGCGGTATCGACGCCGAAACCGAGGTCGGCGTGGTCCAGCGGCTGCTGATGCAGGCCAATACCGCGATCGGCAGCTACGCGGAGCCCGGATGGGCCAAAGAACACGGCTGGCCCGGTTTCGCCAACCGCCTGCTCGAACTTGCCCGAGAGGCGGAGCCGGGTTCGGACCATCAGCTGGCGTATGTGAACGCCTTGACGGGTGCGCAGCTCTCACCGTGGCACACGGAGGTCCTGCAGGAACTGCTCGACGCCGCCCCGGAGACCGTGGGGCTGCCGGGTCTCGCCGTGGACACCGACCTGCGGTGGCGGATCATCGGCGCTCTCGCGGGTGCCGGCGAGATCGATGCAGACAGTATCGAGACCCCGTTCATCGACGCCGAGGCGAAGCGCGATCCCACCGCAGCCGGCGCCCGTCAGGCCGCGGCAGCGGCAGCGGCCCGTCCGCAGGCTGCGGTGAAGGAGCAGGCCTGGAACAGCGCGGTGCATGACGACTCGCTGCCGAACATCACCGCGCGGGCCATCATCGGCGCGTTCGCCGGTCATGATCAGGACGAGATTCTCGAGCCGTACGTGGCCCGCTACTTCGCCGACATCCCCGCTGTATGGGAACGGCGTTCGAGCGAGGTGGCGCAGACCGTCGTCGTGGGTCTGTACCCGTCCTGGTCGATCTGTGAGGAATCCGTCGCAGCAGCCGACGCGTTCCTGGCCGGCGATCACCCGCCGGCGTTGCGCCGGCTCGTGTCGGAGGGCCGGGCGGGCATCGTGCGTTCCCTGAAAGCCCGCGCATTCGACGGGAGCTGACACCCGGCGGCAAACGAAACGAGGGGAACCTGCCATCCGGCAGGTTCCCCTCGTTCGGTGTGTGGAGGTTCTAGCGCAGCGCGACAGCAGCGCTCATCACCCGGATGGCACTGACGAGACCGTCGATCAGATCACCGTCGGCGAACGACGCGACCGCGGCGGTGACGCCGAGTTGCGCCACCCGATCCGTGACGCGATCAGCCACTGCTCGCCCGCTGCGAACCTCGACGGTCCGTGCGTTGGGCGAGACGGCGATGAGCACCGAGCGCTCGGCTTCGGGAGTGTTCGGGAACAAGGCATCGGCACCGGCCGCGGGATCGGCACCGAGGTCGCCGATATACGCGTTGAACCGCACCTTCGTCTTGCGGGTGGCGTCGATGAGAGCATCGTCGATGCGGACCAGTTCGTCCGTCGTGAACGGCAGGTCGCCGGTGAACGGCTCCCCCACCCGATGCACCGCCGAGATGCGGCCGCTTGTTGTCAGGACACTGCCGACGGGCAGGTTTTCCGCGGAGACCGCGGGAATCACTTCACCACTTGCCACTTGCCGAGCCTCCAATCAGGTCTGCCGGGGTGGCCGCTGCCTCGTGGTGTGCGCCGTGATGACCGTGCGTGGTCACCTCGTCGACCGCGCTCCACAGCACAGGTGCGTTCGTCCATTCCTCACCGAGGTGGAACGCAGGCGGCACGGGGCCCGGCGTCTTCTTGCCGACGAACGACATCCCCGCGAAGAAGGCGGTGATCAACGCCGGAATTCCTACGAATATCAGCACTGTCTCGAGAATGCTCACACCGCAAACGGTAGCCCAGAACGGGCCGCGGAGAAGCGTCAGGGCCCCTTTTTCATTTTTTACGAATCCGATTCACGCGGCGCCTTCACCGAGATACGGCATCCACGACGGGTGCAGGTCCTTGGTGGAGGCCAGCAGTCGCCAATGCGGACCCGACGGTGGGACGAGCGCTGCCCGCAGCGTCCATCCGAGCTCGCTGAGCAGCTTGTCCGCCTTGCGGTGGTTGCACGGTGCGCAGCAGGCTACGCAGTTCTCCCAGGAATGTTCTCCACCGCGACTGCGGGGAACCACGTGATCGACGGTCTCGGCCTTGCCCCCGCAGTAGGCGCACCGGAAGCGGTCGCGGTGCATGAGGGCGGCTCGCGTCATCGGGATACGGGCGCGGTACGGGACGCGCACGTACTTTCGCAGCCGGATCACGGACGGCACCTGCACCGACCACTGCTCGGAATGGACGACGGGCGCCTGCGGATCCTCGTGAACGGTGTCGGCCTTACCACACGTCATCAGGACGACGGCGCGTCGGGCGGGGAGGGCGGTGAGCGGCTCGTAGGTGGCATTCAGAAGCAGCACTCGGCGCTTGATCCAGAACGGAACCGCATTCTCACCCGGGAAAGAAGGCCCAGCGCGCTGCGCGGAGCCTTCGGTAATCACTTGCAGAGCAAACGCCCCTGAAAACCCGTCATCCCGGGCATCAGTGGGCACGAGTTGTCGGTGCGCGCGGGCGCTGTGTCGGTTCTTCATGCGACCTCCGAGAGATTGCCACCAAGTGCATCATGAATCACCTGCCCGCGCACGTCCATTACCGGACAAAATTGCAGGACATTCGGTGAACGGACGGTGACGGGGCGCCCCGGACCGACCTCACCCGGCGACCGGCCGGGTACACAGGCACAATGGACAGCGACATGACTGACGTACAGCAGACCTTCTACGAGGCGGTGGGCGGAGCCGAGACGTTCCGCAAACTCACCGCCCGGTTCTACGAGGAAGTCGCCAAGGACGACATCGTGCGACCCCTGTATCCCGAAGAGGATCTGGCGCCGGCCGAACGCCGGATGCGCATGTTCCTCGAGCAGTATTGGGGCGGACCGCACACCTACTCGGAAGAGCGGGGCCACCCACGGCTGCGCCTGCGCCATCAGCCGTTCAAGATCGGCCCCCTCGAGCGTGACGCGTGGTTGCGGTGCATGCATACCGCCATCGCCTCGATCGATGCGCGAACACTCGACGACGCGCACCGCCGTGCTCTCACCGAGTACATGGACATGGCGGCGGCGTCGATGATGAACTCCGCTTTCTGACCTCGCGGTTCCGCCGGACACACGACGATTGTGCGACTCGGGTCGTAGCCGGGTCCAAGGTTTGGCACGATGGGCATTTGTGAGTACTCCCGCCGAAAGTCCCGTCGAAGAGACACCTCCCCGATCGTGGTGGGTCGACGCGGTGTTCTACCAGATCTATCCCCGTTCGTTTGCCGACGCGAACGGGGACGGCATCGGCGACCTCCAGGGCGTGTGGGACAAACTCGGTTATCTGGAACTGCTCGGCGTCGACGCACTGTGGCTTAGTCCGGTGATGCGGTCCCCGATGGCCGACCACGGTTACGACGTGTCCGATCCCCGCGATATCGATCCGCTGTTCGGCGACCTCGCCGCGATGGACGCGCTGGTCACGGCCGCGCATGCGCGGCAGATCAAGGTCACGATGGACCTGGTTCCCAACCACACCAGCATCGAGCACGAGTGGTTCCGTGCCGCACTGCAGGCGCCCCCCGGCAGCGCCGAACGCGATCGATACATCTTCCGGGACGGTCGCGGCGACGACGGCTCGACGCCCCCCAACAACTGGCCCAGCATTTTCGGCGGCCCGGCGTGGACCCGCGTCACGGAGGCCGACGGCAGCCCCGGTCAGTGGTATCTCCATATCTTCGCGGAGGAACAGCCCGATCTGAACTGGGAGAACTCCGACGTCGTGGAGGACCTGCACAAGACGCTGCGGTTCTGGCTCGATCGCGGCATCGACGGTTTCCGCATCGACGTCGCCCATGGGATGGCCAAGCCCGAGGGGCTGCCGGACCACGACTGGGACACCAACGTGCTCCTGCACAACGCGGACGACGATCCGCGCTTCAACAACCCCGCGGTCCACGACATCCACCGGGGCATCCGGAAGGTGCTGGACGAGTACCCCGGCACCATGGCGGTCGGCGAGATCTGGGTTCACGACAACGAACGTTTCGGTGAGTACATCCGCCCCGACGAACTGCATCTCGGTTTCAACTTCCGTCTGGCGCAGGCAGAATTCTCGGCGGAGTCCGTTCGTGCCGCGATCGAGAACTCGCTCGAAGCCGTCCACCAGGTGGGCGGCACACCCACCTGGACGTTGTCGAATCACGATGTCGAGCGGGAAGTCACCCGGTACGGGGGCGGAGAACTGGGCACCGCGCGGGCCCGTGCCATGACGCTCGTCGAGCTGGCTTTGCCAGGGGCGGTATTCGTCTACAACGGCGCCGAACTGGGTCTTCCCAACGCCGAACTCCCCGACTCGGTGCTTCAGGACCCCGTGTGGGAGCGTTCGGGCCACACCGAACGCGGACGCGACGGATGCCGTGTCCCGATTCCCTGGGAAGGCACCTCGCCTCCGTTCGGGTTCAGCACCTCGGGCGTCACCTGGCTGCCCATCCCACCGGAGTGGGCTGCGCTCACCGTCGAAGCGCAACTCGAGGACGTCACCTCGACACTGTCGCTCTACCGCGCGGCCCTGGAACTGCGCTCGTTCCGTCCGGAGTTCTCCGGTGCCGGCATCGACTGGTACGGGAGCCCCGAAGGATGTTTCGCATTCCGCCGCGGCGGCGGGTTGATCTGCGCGCTGAATGCCACCGAGGAACCGATCTCACTTCCTCCCGGTGAGGTACTCCTGAGCAGTGTGCCGCTGATGGGCGGTCAGCTGCCACCGAACGCTGCTGCGTGGCTCATCTGACCCGAGCCTCGATGCCAGTTTCAGGAGTGGGCTGTACGGCTTATGGGGGTCCGCCGCTCCTCGCAGTAATCTTCTGATCTTCGCTGGTCAAGAGTGCTGCGCACCAAGCAATTCAGCAGCTCCTGCACCTGGCAGGCGATATGTCCCCCGGTGTGTCTGGGGTGGGGTCGTGGCGGCAGCATGCGGGCGATGGTCGCGCACCGCATCGCTGTCCTGAAATCACCCCGGCGTCGAACAACGCAGCCAGCCGGCCGGGGTGGGCGAAGATTTGATACCGGACTGGAAACCGTGCGTGCACAGTGCGCGGGGCGAAGGTGTCGCTCAGCACGTGCATCCAGCCCGCACGGTTGAGGCTCGCCTCGGCGACGTCGAATCCGTGCCGATCGAGCACTATTCGGAGATCACGTGCTGCGCACCGGCCCTCGCGGCAACGCAGCAGTGCGGCAACGCAGCAGCGCGTCCGTAGCGGTGACGTCGGCGGCCGAGCGCAGGTGCGGCAGGAAGGCGTCGAACTCGACGAGCCGGTCAGCGGTCGACGGGCCCAGCGCGCGACGCTACGCGGTGGCTGCAGCCGGTTTGTGTGAAGAAGAGGTGCACGTGCACCGGATCGAAGATCTCCATGGGGGTGTCCTGAGGTCGAGGTGCGATGCCTTACTATAACGACAATCGTTTTCGTTAGGAGGTTTCCCATGAAAGTTCGTGCGTCGCTCGAGTCCTTGAAGAACCAACCCGGATCCCAGGTCGTCCGCCGACGCGGACGGGTGTACGTGATCAACAAGCAGAACCCGCGCTTCAAAGGCCGCCAGGGCTGACGACGACAGCGCTCAGGCCGACAGACCGCGCAGGCCCCCGCTGTCTCGCACTCCTCATCCCCTCGACATCAACGGAGCAACATGCACATCCACTCGCCCATCCGTCGCACCGTCCACAACGCCGCTGTTTCCGGTGCCGCCGCCCTGAGCCTGGTTCTCGGCGCGACCGGCTCCGCGCACGCGGCGGTCGACGACCAGAACCGGATCGTCTCCACGGAAGGCTACGAAGTCGTCGTGACCCAGGAGGACACCGTCATCCAGGTTGTGCCGGCTCTGGGCGGCAGCCCGTTCAACCGCGAGTTCTTCCACAACGGCCGCGGCACCGCCACCCTGATCGGTGCGGGTGCCGCCGACGCCGAAGACACCACCTTCCAGTTCGGCTACCAGTTCGCGTGGGCCGGCAGCATCGACGGCGCCATCGGTGTCACCTACTCGACCCCGGGCCTCGAGCTGTCCGTCGGCGACAGCGTCACCGTCACCGATCTCCTCCCGCAGGGCTACGCCGAGTTCGAGCTGACCCCGGCCCCGGGCACCGAGGAGCTCGTCGTCGCCGAGCGCGAGTTCGACGGCGACGTCAAGTCCGTGCAGTTCGCCAACGTGCACGGCACCGCCTCCGGCGTGATCGGCGCCGTCCAAGTTCGTCCGTTCATGCGCGCCATCACCGCCAACGGCGACAACGTCACCACCTACGGCAAGCCCTGGACCGTCTGATCCCTCGGGACGGACCATCGGACAGATCAGCCCGGTCCGCCGCAAACCTCGAGCGGACCGGGCTCCTGCCCACAGCCGGTGCATCGCACTCGGTGCGCTCCTCCGGCGCCGCCGAGCACAACGAGAGGTCGGCCAGCTGACGTCAGCGGGACACCGACAGGGGAATCGGGCCCCCGCGATGGCGGTAGACGGACCCGAACCTGGCATCCACCCGCAGCCACGACGGAGTAGCGCGCACCCGCACGATCTCGGACGGGTCTATCCGCTCGAGGTCGATGTCTCGTGTCGTCCGGTCCGAGCCGGCGTTCGGGATGAACCCCATCGCGGTGAGAGTGAACACCACCCGCATCGAGATCCCGGCCGTTCTGTCGGCGCCCTGCACCTGCAGCACTTCCTGATCGAGCAGGGACGCAGGCGGACCGTGACTGCTGCCGTGTTCCTGGGCGAGCGCGGCGCCGCGCTGGGCGAGATCCACGAGAACCCTCGCGGGAACGTCGTCGAGGTGCAGGAAGCCTTCCGCAGGGGGAAGTGCTCCCCGCCACGCGGACTCCATCGAGAACCCGGGATCGATGTCACCGTCGGTCGCCGATTCGAGAGCCGCTAGCAGCTGGTCCCCGGCCACCGACGTGTCGTCGGGACTGACGGTGCCGCCTACCGTGCGCACCGCGAGAGCGTCGAAACCCGTTGCCGCCCAGATGGTCAGCCGACCGGGTCCGCGCTGCCGAAGCCGGACCACCGCGGATTCGTCCATTCCGAGGACCCGGCGCAGGAACGTGACGAGATCACTCCGCTCCGCCCGGTCCGGGACGGACAGGACCCGCTCATACACGTTGCCAACTCTGCAGATACCCGCGCTCGGCCGCTGTGAGCCGACGCAGCCTCTGGGTGTCGATGTCGAACGCCGCGATCTGCGTCGACGCGACCACCGACGCCGGAACGGACACATCCACCCCTTTGGGGCGCACCTCGTATCCGATCGTGAAATCGACGGCCCGGATCTTGTCCACCCACATCAGGATGTCGAGCGGGGAGTCGCTGTGCCGAAGTTGCCCGCGATAGCGCACATGGAGGTCCGCGACCACCGCGCCGTCACGCAACGTGACCGTCGGCTGACCGTCATCGAACAGCCAGGGGATCCGCGCTTCCTCCAGCAATGTCACCATCCGGGCGTGATTGATGTGCTGAAAAGCGTCCATGTCCGACCACCGAACTTCGACTTGCGCATGAAAACCCTCGCTCAAGGTCATACCTCCGATCGGGTGCCCGCTGTGCGCACCATGCTGCGTACCTGACGCGCCGCCACCGAGAGCGTCGCGAGGTCAAGGGTCCCAGACTCGAAAATCTCGGTGAGAGCGGACCTAGCCCTGCCCAGCCTCGACGCATTGGTCGATTCCCAATCGTCGATCTTCTCCTCCGGCGACTCGTCCGGTTCACCGCCCAGCAGCACTTCCATGGTGAGCTGGCGCAGCGAGCTGTAGAGATCGTCCCGCAAGGCCAGCCGGGCCAGAGAATGCCACCGGTCGCCGCGCGCGAGATTGGACACCGCGCTCAGCAGCCAGTCGATTCCGAGATGCGCGTCGAGTTCGTAATACAGCTCGGCGACCTCGTCGATGTCACGTTCGGCGATGTCGGCCACGTCGCTGATGTCGAGCAGGCAGAACAGGTCGAGCAGACGGAACACCTCGAAGGCGATGTCCTCGGGTGCGCCGCGGAGGATGAGCGGGCGGGCGCGGACCTCGAGGTCCGCCAGTTGGTGACCTTTCATCAACCCGGGGAC
>NZ_JBAQEO010000166.1:0-4247 GCF_049286785.1 Rhodococcus sp. (in: high G+C Gram-positive bacteria)
CCTACGAGACCCTCTACACCGCTACGCTGGCATCCGCCGCGTAATCCACCACCCGTGTCCACAAGCCGGGGGTAAGGCCCGTGTGGCCCGCTTGTGGCGGGTTCCGGCGCAACGATGGTCGGTCACCCTGCCCGGCGATCCGTTCTACGTTCCCGCGACCGTGCCGCTGCCCATCCTGGCCGTCGCCGTGATCGTTCTCGGCGGAGTTGCGCTCGTCACCCGCCCCGACGAGCGTGGTGCCGGGGGTCGGCCGGCGATCGTCGGTGTCGGGCTGCCGGTGGTATTCCTGCTGCTCTACACCGTGCTGGGAACGACCGAGTCCGGCCCGGTGTCGTGGACTGTCGCGGTTGGGCTCGCCGTCGCAGCGACTCTCGGCGGCGCATGGCTGCTGCCCGCCCCTGAGGGGCGCGTGCTGCTGGTGGGGTTGGCCGTGGCCGCTGCAACGGTCGGCCACGTGCACTACTTGTCGGGCGCTTGGTGGTGGGTCCTGGGCGGTCTCATCGCGTTGGTCGCCGGGGTGATGGTCGGATGGCGGTACCCAATGGCGGCGGTGGGGATGGTTCTTCTCGTCCTGGTCACGGCCACCGGGCTGCTTCCGGACGGTGGCATCTTCGACGCCGTGACGATCACGGCGTACACGCTGGTATCGCCCGGTGCGCTGGGGTTGTCCATCACCTCCGTCCTCTCGACCACCCCTGCGGACGCACCGGTGGTGGTCAGCGCCGCGATGTTGCCGTTGACCATGACGTTCTTCGCGATCTCGGCGCCACTGGCCGTCGCCGACTACGGGTGGTCGAACGGCTACCCGACCTCCGAGTCGGGACCGGTGGTCACCGTCGTCTCGCCGCTGCCCCTCGGTATCGTCGTCGCGACCGTCACCGCCGTCCTCGCCACGCTCGCCCTTGCCCGGCGCTCGGATCCCGGCCGCGTCCGCGTACTCGCGCGGCGCGGAGGCCGATAAGTTTCGGGCGATGACCTGGATTTTCCGGCGCTCGGTGTCTATCCGGGGATGCCGAACTCGGTGCGGGTCGCGCCGAGCAGTGTGTCCACATGCTCAGCGTAGGTGGCGCAGGCGTGCGACAACGCCTGAAAGGCTGCGACGATCGGCCGTGGGTCTGCCGCGCTGAACAGCGCCGGCATCGCGTAGTACGGGCGGTGAATCGGCCCGTGGTCGAACATCTTCCCGGTCGGTGACTTCTCCCCACCCGGCACCGCACTCAAGCGGTAGGGTCCGCCCTTGCCCTGGGGCGGAAGGTTCTCGGCCGCGAGACGGCTGGACGCGGACTGTGGATCGTCGAACGGTGCCGGGAGTGGTTCACCGTTACCCAATGCCGCCAGTGCCGGTGTGACCCAAGCGCAGTCGGCGAGTCCGGCGAACTCGAACGCACGGATCGCGGCCCACTGCGCCAGTCGCCGCTGGGTCTGCGGGTCCATCGCCACAATCGCGGCTGCGACGTCCGGTGCACAGTCGTCGAAATCGCGTATCGCCAGCACCTTTTGCAGTTCGGGATGTGCCTCGAAGTCGATCGCCGTGGTCCGGGTGGTCGCGGTCGTGGTTGTCGTGACCGTGGCCGACGAGCTGCCGTGAGCCGGCTGCTCCTCGCCTGCGGGTACCGTGGGCGGAGTGTTCTCGGGTATGCCGAAGCCGGGCATGTCCCACATCTGGGCCGGGGACTTCGTGATCCCGTCGTACGGCCACAGCCGGATCCGCCACACGTCACCGGGTGTCGTCGATCCCGGCCACCCGTAGTTGATGAATCCTCGCCCGGAGACCTCCACGGTGTAACGGCCGACTGGAACGGTGACGTCCACCGGGTCGGTAGTCGGTGATGACAAGGTCAGCACCCCGCGGGGGTCAATTTCCAGGCGCCCTTCGCTGACCTGTTGCCACTGATCCCGGTCCGCGGGGGGTCGTGACGGCCACACCTGCACGGTCACCGCCATCTGGAAGTTGTTCTGGTGGGGGCACAGCACGAGCAGCATGGCCCCATTGCCGGCGCTGGGTTGATCGGCCTGGGCTCGTTCGAGGAGAGCGAGCTCGACGTCCGGATCTCCAAGCCCGCCGTCGAGACAGAACTGGCCGTAGTCCATCGCCACGGTCACCTGTGTTTCGCTGACCGGCAGGGTGCGCTCATCCATGCCCGTGATCCTGTCACGACGGCCGGATACAGCAGTCTCAACTCAAGCGAGAACGTCGCTGGTGACCCCGGCTAGGGATCCCCGTTCGGGACAGGCACCCGGTTGGCCGTCACCTCGGTTCTGATGCCGGCGCCGGTGGTTGCTTCCCGCGGGTTTAGTTCGGGGTACCGATCAATTGGTGGTGGGCGAGTTCGCGGTAGAGCTCGCTGGTCCCGAGCAACTCGTTGTGGGTGCCGATCGCGCGGACCCGGCCGTGGTCGAGGACGATGATCTGATCGGCGTTCTTCACCGTCGCGAGCCGGTGCGCAACGATGACGACGGTCTGATCGGCTCCGGTGGCCTCGAGTGCGGCCTGGAAGATTTCCTCGTTGCGGCTGTCGAGACTCGACGTCGGCTCGTCCAACAGCAGCAGCGGTGGTCGGGCGAGGAGTGCGCGGGCGATTGCCAACCGTTGCCGCTCCCCTCCGGACAGGCGGATACCGTGCTCGCCGATCTGCGCGTTCAAACCCTCGGCCTCGGTGTCGACCCGGTCGCGCAGGTTGACGGTGTCCAGGGCCGCCCAGCACTGCTCGTCCGTCACCTGAGGGGCGGCGAGGGTGAGGTTCTCGCGGACGGTGCCCGAGACCGCGGACGCGTTCTGCTCCACGTACCCCAGCTGCGAACGCAGCACGGGACGGGGCACGTCGGTGATATCCACGCCGGCGATCTCGATGCGGCCGCTCTCGACCTCGTCGAACCGTTCGACGAGGGCGAGGAGGGTGGATTTGCCGGCGCCGGACAGTCCGACGATCGCCGTCCGTGAACCGCGGGCGACGGTGAAGCTCACCGAGTCGAGGACGGGATGGTCCGGGCGGTACCCGAACCGAACACCATCGAACCGCAGCATCGGCGCCTCCGACGGTGCAGGTATCTCGCGGTGCCGGATGGTGTCGGTGGCGTCCTCGGCGGGAACCTGCTGAATGTCGGTGATGCGCTGCAGCGCCCCGAGGGCGGCGGCGACGGACTGCACCGCGGTGAAGGCGGTGTTCACCGGGCCCCATGAACAACAGCATGAACAGGATGAACGTGACCAGCTCGGCGACGGTCAGATGGCCGGTGGCCACCCGGTAGCCGCCGACGCCGAGGACGACGAGCAACGACGCGTGCCCGGTGATCTCCCGGAGCGGCTGGATAGCCGCGCCGGAGCGGGCCGCGCGCACCCCGGCGTCGAATGCTTCCCGAACCCTGTCGCCGAGCCGGGACCGGGCCCGTTCGGTGGCCCCGGCGGCGCGGATGACGCTGATCGCCGCCAAAGTTTGGTTCAAGTCGCCGGTCAGGTCCCCCAGCCGGGACTGGGTTTCGAACGTCAACGCACGTAGTCGCCGGGTGATATGAAGTGACGCTGCGACCACGATCGCCACGACGAGGACGGTGACCCCGGCCAGAATCGGGTCGAGCAGCACCATCGCGGTCAGCGCCCCGACCAGGACGAGGATCCCGCCGAGGGGTTCGACCAGACCATCGGTGAGTGCGGCGCGCAGCAGGGTGGTGTCCGAGGCGACCCGGGAAACGAGGTCGCCGACGTGGCGGCTGCGGTACTCGCTCATCGGCAACCGCAGCAGGTGGCCGATCAACTCGGTGCGGGCGGTGAGCACCACACTTTCCGCGGTCCGTTGCAGCAGGTAGTACTGGATCGTGCCGAGGACCGCACCGGCGGCGAGGAGCCCGACCAGCGCCCACACCAGACCGCTGAGCGGGGCACCGTCTCCGACCGCGGTGATGACCCGGCCCACCAGCACCGGTTGCACCAGACTCAGCCCGGCGGCGGCAATGGAGAACACCGCCGCCACCACGAGCAACCGGCGATGCTCACGCACATACGGCCACAACGAACGCACCCCGCCCCGGGCGGCAGTGCCGGCATTTCCTCCCCGCGGATCCATACGTCCCCCCAACCCCAGAAACAAGTTCCGCCATCATATTTGGCCCGTCCCCGAATCTCAGAGAGTGTTTTGAAAGTGTTCGATTCGGGCGCGGCGGACCGGCCGGTGGCGGCATGATTGGGGCCGTGGTTGCTCGCAGGAAACGTCGCAAGCCGACGCCGTATCCGTCCGATCTGACCGATGCCC
>NZ_JBAQEO010000167.1:0-3732 GCF_049286785.1 Rhodococcus sp. (in: high G+C Gram-positive bacteria)
GTGTAATAGCGCGACAGCTCTTTCCGCGAATCCGGAATATTCCACGTGACCACGTTGCCTCCTTGTCCGACCGGTCCGAATGTCTACTGTGCAGGCGTCGGACGCTGTTCGATGAACAGGCCTTCGGCCGACACGGCGACCTTTCCGTCGACGGCGATTTCTCCGGTGGTCCAGATCTTGCGTCCCTCGCGCTCCTTCACCCGCGCCACGACAGTCAGTGGCACGAACAGCGGCAGGGGCCGGTGGTACCGGACGGTGAGCTGCGCGGTGAAGATGGGTCCGTCTTTCGGCGCGGTGACCGCGCTGAGCACGTGGTCCATGACCATCGCAGAGACTCCGCCGTGCACGAAGGAGTTGGGACCTTGATACGGAAGTCCGAATTCGACTTCCGCCGTTACGGTTCCTCCGGGGCCGGCCTCGAGGACGATCGGGGGCGCGATCGCGTTCTCGACTCCACTGACCGGGTCGTGGCGCCAACCGGGGTTGCGGATCGTTTCGGTCACCGTTGCGGTCGGATTCTCCAGATGCTCGGAGAGTGCATCGAGCTCCGCGGCGACGTCGAGAAGCAGTGGATCGTCGGCGTCGACGCGCTGGAGCAGATCCACGATTCGGCGTAACTGCTCGGCGTCACGTTCGAGCGCAGCGGCGTACTCGAGTTCCACCTCCGAGACAGGCAGCGAGAGACTTTCGACGATGGTCACAGGGCGGGTTCCTTCATGATGAACAGTCCGTCGCAGACCACGGTCGGCTCGCCGTCCACTTCGAGCGTCCCCTGCGACCAGACCTTGCGTCCTTCGACGCGCAGATGTCGCCCGCGCACTGTCACTTCCGTATGCAGGGGCGTCGGCCGCAAATAGCGCAGCGTCATCTCCGCGGTCATACCGGCTCGTCCGGCCGTGCGGTTCGCGACCGCCATGGCGACGTCGAGCACGAGACCCGAGATGCCGCCGTGAACGATCCCGGGCGGCCCTTGGTATTGCCGGGGGAATTCGGTGCGGGCAATTGACGATCCGTCCTCGCAGTGCTCGAAGCGAAGCGGCACCGCGACAGGATTCTTCGGACCGCTCACGGGACTGCGCTCGAGCACTCCCTCCTGCGTTCCGATCTCTCCGGTGACGCACTCCCGCGGGTCTGCCGCTACGGCCTCCAGTCGATCCGCAAGAGCCGAAATCTTTTCCGAGACATCCGGATTCGCTACACTGCGCGATCGGGCGTCGAGTATCGCAGAGGTGAGCCGGCGGACCGCCTGGGCAGCGACCTCGGCGGCAAGTGGAACGCCGGACCCCGAATCGACCTCGTTCATCGAATTCCCCTCATCCCGCCATGGTTACAGAATCGTCGTCGCGATAGACCATTTCCTGCGTGAGGCTCGCGATGCGGCGACCGGCCTCGTTGCGAATGGCCCCGGAGTACCAGCCGCGTTTGCCGCCGGCGGCGCCCGGTTCGTAGTCGACGCGGAGCCACCCGTCCCACTTCGGCACATCGTGAAACCACAGCGCATGGTCGAGGCTCGGGCCGAGAACCTCCCCACCGAGGAGCCTCGGCAATCCTGTAGAGAAGTCCGACATGTACGTCAACGCGGCCGCATGCACGAGCACATCTCCCGCCGGCAACTCGCATGTCGGACGAACATGGAATCTCGTCGGGAAGAACTGTGTGCGGTTCGGCCACTCGTCGACCCGCGCATCGAGGGGCAGCTCGCTCGGGATGGGACGGCACTCCTCCGGCGGGGGCATCGGCACAGGCGGCTCACCGTCAAGTTCTGCGCCGTCGGTGCGGACGCGGAACGACGCCGCCATGCTGAAGAGCACCTCGCCATCCTGCAGAGCGACGACGCGACGTGCGGAATAGCTACGACCGTCACGGTCGCGGTCCACTCGGTAGACCACGGGCCGTGCAGAATCACCTCGTCGCAAAAAGTAGCCGTGCAGCGAATGCGGATGCCGGCCTTCCGGAACCGTCGCGCCGCACGCGAGCAGGCATTGGGCCGCGATCTGTCCACCGAACAGAGGCCTACCGTCGTGATGGACCGGTAAGGCACGGAACAGATCTCCGTCGAGTTGCTCGATCCTCAAGATATCGTTCAGTGTCGTCAGGTCCCCAGCATCGGTTGTACCGGTGTCGACATCGGTCATGGACGGCCCTTTCAGCCTGGAGCACTCGGCGAAGCGCCTGCTATACAGCTGCCGCTGCGCCGGGGCGGAAAACCGGTACTCGCTTCTCGAGGAAGGCGGCCTTGGCTTCCTTGGCGTCGTCACCGTTGATGTTGTTCGCCTGAGCGTGAGCTTCCCGGCGCAGCGCTGCTTCCATGCCGCCGCCTTCGGCGCTCGCATCGAGTAGTTGCTTGGCCAGAGACAATGCCTGCGCGGGTCCGTCGACGAGGCGGCGAGCCATCGCATCGACCGTGTCGTCGAGTTCGTCGGGTGTCACGAGGCGTGTGACGAGACCCAACTCGGCTGCTTCGGCGGCCGAGTACATGTCGCCGAAGAATGCGATCTCCTTGGCCTTCTGGATACCGACGAGTTTGGGCAGCAGCCACGACCCGCCCATGTCCACCGACAGCGCCCGGCGAACGAAGATCTGGGAGAACCGAGCGCGGTCGGTGGCGACCACGAGATCACAACCGAGCGCGAGGTTCCAGCCTGCACCGACGGCGACGCCGTCGACCTTGGCAATGGTGGGGATCGTCAAGGCGTGCAGGGTACGAGCGGCTTCACCGGCGTCGGCCATGTACCGGAGGGCGTCCTCGCGCATCCCTGCGAGGTCGGCTCCGGAGCAGAAATCGCCACCGGCACCGGTGAGGACGAGAACGCGGTCCTGATCGTTGCGCTCGACGGCCGTGAACGTCTCGGCGAGCTCACGCCACATCGCTTCGTTCGCAGCATTCTTCTTCTCCGGGCGTGACATGGTCACCGTCACGACACCGTCGTGGCGTTCCACCTTCAAAGTTTCCACGGATAAGCTCCCCTCAGGTCAGATAGCGTATACATAGTTTACTACGTTATGTATGTGGTGGGCACCTAGCGGCCCGTCCATTCGGGGGAACGCTTCTCGAGAAACGCACGCACACCTTCGGCGGCGTCCGCGGAGCCGGCGATCGCACGCATTGCGGTGCCGGTGATCTCCCACCCGGCCGCATCGTCGGCGGAGGCCATCTCGTTGACCGCGGCAAGGGACGCCCGCACCGCAACGGGAGCGTTCTTGCAGATCCGCTTCGCAAGTTGCACTGCCGCCGACTTCGCCTCACCCACAGGTGCCAGGACGTTGACGAAGCCCGCCGCGTACGCGCGCGATGCAGAAATGGGATCACCGGTGAGGACCAGTTCGCGCGCGAGGTTGAGTGGCAACGATCGCGGCGCGCGAAACAGCCCGGCGCACGTGGGCACGAGTCCGATCGCCACCTCGGGCAGACCGAACGTTGCAGCCTCCGACGCGACGACGAGATCGCACGCGAGCACGATCTCGAATCCGCCGCCGAGCGCTGGGCCATCCACAGCACCGATGAGCGGCTTCGCGCGGTGCCGCCGGATGACTCCGTACTCACCACCGCGCTCGGTGTAGTAGTCGCCGCCGGCCGTCAGGTCGCTGCCCGCGCTGAACACGGGCCCATCCGCTGCGAGGACACCGACCCACAGATCGTCGTCCTCGTCCAGCACCGTCAAAGCCCGATCCAGTTCATCGGCCATTGCCCTGTTGATCGCGTTGCGCTTACCCGCACGCCGCATCTCCATG
>NZ_JBAQEO010000168.1:0-2952 GCF_049286785.1 Rhodococcus sp. (in: high G+C Gram-positive bacteria)
GGAGGAACTTCGCGTATGGGGCAACGAACAACTAGCCAAATATCAGCGGGTCAGCGAGGTGGTGTTCCGGGAGGACCTGCCGCGAGCCGTGTACGGAAAAGTCCAAAAAGACGCTCTACGCCGTGAATTCGGGACGGGCGCACCACTAGAACATATCGGAGGAACCGCCTGATGCCCACCACGAACAGCTCCGCGACGGCGCTCGACACGCCGGAGGTTGACTATCCCGACTACGAAAGCCTGAAGCTGGACCGCCCGGCTCCGCATGTGCTGCGGGTGATGCTGTCCCGCGGCAAGATGAACTCGCTGGACTTCCAGATGCACAAGGATCTCGGATCCATCTGGCGCCTGATCGACGAGGACCCGACCGTCTCCGCGGTATTGCTGGCGGGCGAGGGCCGCGCCTTCTCCGCAGGCGGCGACTTCGACATGGTCCAGCGGATCATCGACGACTACGACTTCCGCTGCCAGATGTGGAAGGAAGGCCGTGCGTTGGTTCAAAACATGCTCGATTGCACCAAACCCATCGTCTCGGCTATCAGCGGCCCGGCGGCCGGCGGCGGCCTGGCAGCAGCACTACTGGCTGACGTCAGTGTCGCGGGACGAACGGCGAAACTGGTCGACGGGCACACGACTCTCGGCGTCGCGGCCGATGACCACGCCGTAGCACTGTGGCCGCTGCTGTGTGGGATGGCCAAGGCCAAGTACTACCTCATGACCAGTGACGCGATCACCGGTGAAGAGGCTGAACGCATCGGGCTGGTGTCGTTCTGTGTCGACGACGACGAGGTCGATGCCCGAGCACTCGAGATCGCGATTCGCCTTTCCCGTGGCGCACCGAGCGCGATTCGATTTACCAAACATGCTCTCAACAACTGGTTCCGCGCCCAATGGCCGTCCTTCGAAGCTTCGCTGGCCTTCGGAATCCTCGGCTTCACCGGCCCCGAAGCCAAAGAAGGACTCGCCGCGCTGCAGCAGAAGCGGCCGCCCGTGTTCGAGCAGCGCTCATTCATCTGATCACCGACGACCACATCAGAAGGACAACTCCCGTATGTCAACGCAACCCTTTACCGCTCCGCCCAGATCCACCCGGGCTCCTCAGGACCGCACATACATCGTCACCGGCGGTGGTGGTGGTATCGGCGGCGCGGCTGTCGCCCGTTTGCTTCGGGTGGGATCGAACGTCGTCGCCGTCGACCTCAGTTCGCGCAGACTCGCGGAGACGGCGGCGAACACCGATGATCTCCCCGGGACCCTGAAGACGATCAAGGTGGACGTGACCACCGAGTCCGGAACCAAGGACGCCGTCGCTTTCGCCTTGTCAGAGTTCGGCACCGTGCAAGGCATCGCCAACGTCGCCGGTGGCATGGTCAACATCAATCAGGACGTGTACGACCTCCCGTTGTCGGACATCTCACTCGACTACTTTTCCGGAACCTTCGCCCTCAACGTCAACAGCGCCTTCCTGCTGTCGAAGGCCATCGAAGAACACTTTTACGACGAGGGATACGGCAAGATCGTCAACGTCGCCTCACTCGCCGCTTTCGCGAACCGCCCTGAACTCGGTAACGCCGCATACAACTCCGCGAAAGCCGCCGTGGTCGGGTTGACCCGCAGCATGAGCATGTCGATGGGCAGGAAGGGTGTTCGGGCCAACTGCATCGCCCCCGGCCTGGTCCTGAGTGACCGCGTCAAGTCCTGGATCGAACCGGGCTACCACGAGCGGCACCTCGCCTACACCGCTCTCGGCGACCTGGCTACCCCCGAGGACCTGGGCGAGGCAATCGCCTTCTTCCTCGAGCCGCAGTCGGACGCGGTCACCGGTGAGGTCATGCGGGTCGCGGCCGGGGTGCGCTGACCATGGACGATTCGGAGGTCGGCGAGCGAATCGAGGCGCTGCTGCGTGCCTCGATCGCCGGCGCACGCGAGGTTCGTGTCGAAGGCGTCGAGCGTGTCTTCGGCGGGAACGCCAGGCGCGCATGGGCGGCGACGGCGACGTGGACAGAGCAGTCCGGTGCCAACCGTTCCGAATCGGTCATCATGCTCAGTCGCACCGACGGATCGCAGGTTGATGCCGATCCGGAATGGGAGTTCGGCGTACTCAGCGCCCTCGGGCACACCGCCACGCGGGCTCCACACGCACTGGCGCTCGATGCGGACGGCTCCATCATCGGGACGCCGTCGATCGTGCTCGAGCGGTTGCCCGGACGCGCGGACCCACTGGGCTACCTGCGGTCCGAGGATCGGGAAGGTGGCCGAAAGCTGACCCTCGATCTCGCGCGGGCCGCCGCGGAACTGCATTCCGCGGACTGGGAAGGTCTCGGCCTCAGGGAAATCCTCACCTCCGGGCCAACCGACCGGAGCCCATTGGAACAGATCGAAACCTGGGAGGCGCAGTTCCTCGCCGGCCGGTTGGAACCGCACCCAGCGCTGAGATATGCGTTCGCATGGCTGCGGGACAACCTCCCGCAGCCAGCCCGGCTCAGCGTTGTCCACGGCGATTTCCGTCCAGGAAATTTTCTCTACCAGGACAACACCGTGATTGCGCTGCTGGACTGGGAGATGGCGCATCTCGGCGATCCGGTCGAAGATCTCGCCTGGGCATACCGCGCGCTGTGGAGTCCAGAAGGTTTCGTCGGCCTCGAGGAGTTCGTCCGTTCGTACGAGGAGTTCGGTGGACCCAAGGTCACCGAACACGCGTTGCGGTTCTACCGGGTCTTCTCCGAAGTGAAGTTCGCAACCATCTCCTTACGGGCGTCACGCTCGTTCGCCGATGGTGTGAGCGGGAACCTCCGCTTGGCCGATCGGGCCGCAACCGTGACCGCGTCTTTGAAACGAACCTTGGATTGGATTGCCGACAACGGGACAGGATGGGCCTGGTGCTGAGACCGACTACTACAGAATTGCTGAACGGGGTGCGCCGCGGCCTGACCGAGGATGTCCTCCCGAAGG
>NZ_JBAQEO010000169.1:0-4840 GCF_049286785.1 Rhodococcus sp. (in: high G+C Gram-positive bacteria)
CATCGACACACTGTTGAGTTCTCAAAGAACACGCACACACCATCACCACCAGCAACACACACCAGCCGATCAGGGGCAACTCTCCCAGCCTATCCGATCAACCACACCAGCGCAAACCAGCGAGCCGAACCAAACAAACCGGGACGAAGCACAACCATACAAGACACTGTGACTCCGGATTACCAGGCGCCCTACGTCCAACCTCGTGTCCCCGACCTTGCAGCCGGGGTTGGTGTCCGTGTCGCTCTGACTCCGAATAAGTTACGCGACTCCAACCATCCCACCAAATCGCCAGGTCAGACGTGTCTTCTCGATCGGCGGGGCCTGATAACGCGTCCACCAGGGGGCCATTGCGGGTCGTATCGGCCTTGGTTGCCAGCCCGAAGGAGGAACGGGCCGATCGGCGCGCCCAGCACCAATCAGGTGGAGTTGACTGTCAACTGTGGGCGACCGGGCGTTGTGATGACGAGTCGGCAACTCGAGCCCAGCCGTCATCCGACCAGCCGTCCTGTCCCAGCGACGGTGCAGCTCTCGGGGCGGTCGAGAGAACACCGCTGCCGGCCCCGTAGTTGTCGCACTCGGTCGATGACGCGACGGTTGCCTCGGAGATCTTGGGGTTGGCTTCCCACGTGAGTGAGAACATCGTGGACATTGGGGCGTGAACGGCCCAGAGGAAGAGATGTCACTGATGTGATGAAGGCGTACCTTTCGCTGAAACTGATTCTGGAGCCAATCTTCGAGGCGAAGTTTCGTGCCATGTTCCTACGGTTTCCGTCCGAAGCGCCGGCCCACCGATGCTATGACTGGATCGCTATAAGGGATCGGTGAAGGGCAACATCAAGGCCTACTCCGACGAGATCGACCACATCGCCCTCGTGGGGCGGGTCGTCGTCGAATCAGGGACAACCGCGTCCTGGCCCTGGTGAAGGCATTCCTCAACGCGGGCTTCCTCACAGAGGACCGCCAGCTGGAGTGCACAACCGCCGGAACCCCAGCGTGGAATTCGCTCGCCGCTGGCGAACGCGGCGCTGTCGGTGCTGGACGAGCACATCGCCCAGGCTTCCGGCGGAACGCGTAGCAGCAACGCGGAGCGTGCCAAACGGCGTGGTCACGGCCTGCCGAAGTTTCGGCTCGTCCGGTATGCGGACGACTGGTGCCTGATGGTCAAGGGCACCCGGGCCGACGCCGAGGTCCTAGAGGAGGAGATCGCCGCCGTGCTGGCCACGAAACGGAGAATTAAGACGCTGTGCCGACAGGTCGTAACCAATTAGCCGCTGAGCTTCTCCCGTTTCTCCGGAGACTTCCGAACCAGGTTTGATCGTGAAGACCGGGGAAGGACGTCATTGTGGGAACGAGGAACTATCCGCCGGAGCTGCGTGAGCATGCGGTGCGATTGTGTCGGGAGTCGGATCCGATGCCGGTGATCCGGCGGCTCGCCGAGTAGCTGAACGTCCACGCCGAGGCGTTGCGAACTGGATCCGCCAGACCGAGACCGACGCCGGCGAGCAAGCCGACCGGCCGACCGGCCGACCGGCCGACGACGTCGATGGTGGAGGAAACCCGGCGGCTGGCCAAAGGCTGGAAGGGTGGGTGGACCAAGAAGAATCCGCGGCACACCGCGGCCCCGGAGCTGATCCACCGTAGCGACAAGGGCTGTCGATATACCGCCGTCCGGTTCACTGAGCGGCTCGTCGACCCGGGCATCTGCCCCGTCCACCGGGAGCGGCGGCGACAGATTCGATAACGCCCTCGCCGAAAACCCGTGGTCGACCTCGAAGATCGTGTTAATCTACTGGCCTGCAACCACTTTCGATGCCAGCGTGGAGGCGGAGGCGGCATTGTTCCGCTTTGTCGACGGGCGGTAGAATTCGCGTCGGATCCAGGTCGACGGGGGAATCTCGCTGTTCGCCAGACTGATCACCCTGGTCGAGCAGATCCAGGCGCTCACCGAGCAGGTCGGCAACTGCCGCGCCCGATTCTCACCCCCGAGTCGCCGGCCTGCCTCGTCGGCGTCGCCCCCTCCACGCGACAGTTCGGAAGAATGCGAACCGTCGGATTCCGTTGGGCCGCAAACAAACAACTCCACGATACCGTCACTGACTTCGCCTGGCGACTCCCGCCACTCGAACCCCTGGGCCACGGACCTCTACCGCCGAGCCGCTGCCCGCGGCCACCCCCATGCCCCTCCAACGAGTGCTCGCCCACGAACAAGCGGCGGCTTGATACAGGGCAACTCATGCGTTTCGGGTGAAGACCCCCGGTCGACACGTGCCGCATGGTGGAATGAATGCACGTGAGGTTTCCGCCTGTGATAGTGCACACGGAACCGGCTCGACACCAGGAGCGACGCCATGGGCAAGACACACCAGGGAAAAATCGCGGTCGACGTTCGTGACTCGGTTCCGGACTGGGAACCGTACCTGCCGGCGCAGGCACCCGACGGCGCCCCGAACGTCCTACTGATCGCCTGGGACGACGTGGGTTACGGCAGTATGGATGTCTTCGGCGGTCCGATCGAGGCCCCGACGATGCGCCGCATCGGGGAGATGGGCGCTCGTTACTCGAATTTCCACACCACGGCGTTGTGTTCCCCGACCAGATCCTCCCTGCTGACCGGCCGCAACGCCACGAGCAACGGCATGGCCACCATTGCAGAACTGAGTTCGGGGTTTCCGGGACTCTCGACCCACATTCCCTTCGAGAACGGGTTCATCTCCGAGGTGCTGGCCGAGCGAGGGTGGAACACCTACTGCGTCGGCAAGTGGCATCTGACCCCGGGCGAGGAAATGAACATGTCTGCGGTCAAGACCCGGTGGCCGCTGGGCCGGGGATTCGAGCGTTTCTACGGCTTCCTCGGTGGCGAGTCGAACAGCTGGTATCCCGACCTCGTCTACGACAACCACCCGATCAACGCGCCCGGGACACCCGAGGACGGATACCACCTGTCGAAAGACCTGGCGGACAAGTCGATCGAGTTCATTCGGGACGCCAAGGTGGTCGACCCCGACAAACCGTTCTTCATGTACCTCGCGCCGCAGGCCGGGCACGCGCCGCACCACGTCTTCACCGAGTGGGCCGACCGGTACAAGGGCAAGTTCGACCAGGGCTACGAAGCGATCCGCTCCGAGATCCTCCAGCGGCAGAAAGTTCTGGGGTTGCTCCCCCAGAACACCGAACTGTCGCCGATCAACCCCCACGGCGAGCCGGCCACCACCGGCCCCGACGGCCAACCGTGGCCGTTGCTCGACACGGTGCGGCCCTGGGACTCGCTCACCGCCGAAGATCAGCGACTGTTCGTCCGCATGGCCGAGGTGTTCGCCGGATACATCTCCTACACCGACGATCAGCTCGGTCGGGTGATCGACTTCCTGGAGGACACGGGTGAGCTCGACAACACGATCATCATCGTGGTCTCCGACAACGGCGCCAGCGGCGAGGGCGGGCCGAACGGATCCTTCAACGAATGGCGCTTCTTCAACGGGGTGCCCGACACCACCGAGGGCACGCTTCCGCACATCGACGAGCTGGGTGGTCCGGCCTCGTACAACCACTACAACACCGGCTGGGCGTGGGCACTCGACACCCCGTTCCCGTACTGGAAACGGTGGGCCGGCTACGAGGGCGGCGTCGCCGACATGTGCCTGCTCGCCTGGCCCGCGAAGTTTCAGCCCCGGAGTGAGCCGCTACCCCAGTATATTCACGCTGTCGACGTCGTCCCGACGCTGTACGAGCTCCTCGGGATCGAGCCACCCGAGGTGCTGAAGGGATACACGCAGAGCCCGATCGAGGGGGAAAGCTTCGCGGCGTCGCTGACCGACCCCGACGCCCCAGGGAAAGAGACTCAGTTCTACACGATGCTGGGGCAGCGGTCGATCTATCACCAGGGGTGGCTGGCCTGTTCCGTGCATCCGCCACTGTCCGGGTGGGGCCACCTCGGCCGGGACCGATGGGAACTGTTCAACCTTGCCGAGGATCGGGCGCAAGTCCACGATCTCGCCGGCGCCGAACCCGAGCGTCTCCAGGAGATGAAGGACCTGTGGTTCTACTACGCCGGCGTCTACAACGCACTACCCCTCGATGACCGCAGCGCCCTCGAGCAGTTCCTCGCGGAGCGTCCACATCCGGGAAAGCGCCGAGATCGCTACGAGTACTACCCGAACTGCGCCGACGGTCCCGACGCTGCCGGTGTGTCGATCGTCGGCCGCTCGTACACGATCGCGGCCGGTGTGCGCGTGGACTCGGCCGAGGCCGAGGGGGTCCTCTACGCCCACGGCGGTGTCGCCGGAGGACACAGCCTCTACGTCAAGGACCACCGGCTCCACTACGCCTTCAACTGGATCGGCACGCACCTCCAGTCCCTGATCGCGGATCGTGACATCACACCGGGTGCGCACGTCTGTACTGCCGAGTTCGTCGTGGGGGGCAAGAACACGGATCCCGCCATGCCCGGATTTGCCGGCACCCTCACCCTCTACCTCGACGGCCAGCAGGTGGCGACCGGTGAGATCGTCACCCAGCCAGGAGTCTTCTGCCTCGTCGGTGACGGCATCTGCGTCGGACGCGACAGCGCGTCCACGGTCACCCCCGACTACACGTCACCGTTCCCGTTCACCGGCGGCACGATCGACAAGGTCGTCGTCGACGTGTCCGGCGAGCGGTACATCGACCACGAAGCGCAGGTGCGCGGCTGGTTCATGATCGACTAGCAGGCGTCACGGAGTGCGGCGCGACGAGAACGGCGACCCCGGGTCCTGGTCTACCCGCCACATGATCAGGCTCCGGCCAACTGAGCCTGAACACCATCAAGAACGACTGGTGGCGCATCCAGGAGGAACTGGGC
>NZ_JBAQEO010000170.1:0-5899 GCF_049286785.1 Rhodococcus sp. (in: high G+C Gram-positive bacteria)
CCGGTCCCCTCCCCGCCTGAGAACGTTCAGCTATCTGTGTTCGGAAATGCGGACTTCGGTGTTGGTGCAACCCAGTCGCGCCAGTACAGCGGCCTCGTTGATGCTGAGAGCTACACCACCGGGATCTAGACCTTGGCGCAGTCCTTCGCACTCTTCAGCGGTGGGAGCGGTCATCGCGCAATGCGCGACTCTGGTCGGCATGTACGTGCCGTCGTCTGGTCCGACGGGGTCGAGTGGGTAGTTCCCCGTGGGGTCGGGTTCCTGTCTGCGTTCGAGCCTCCATCCTGCGGATTCGAGGCACTGTTGGTTCCACTCGACCGCCAGTGATCGCAACGGGGTCCCGAGCGCGGCACCATCGCGGTAGTTCTGGCACGTTCGCCGGGCCGGTTCGGTAGCCGGGTCGAGCATCTGGAACATGCTGATGATGCTGTCGGCCTGTTCCTGGCACGTCTCCGGGACAGCGGCGAGCAGTGCCACGCGCTCTTCCGCGATGTTGTGTTCTGGCCTGTCATTGGCGATGACAACGCTGGTGACGGCGGCCGCCGCAACGACGGTCACGGCTGCTGCCGCGAGGTACAGCTGGGTGCGGGTTTTCATATGGGGTTCCCTTCCTTGTCGAGCGGCACCATGCCGGTGCCGCTACCTGACGCAGCCTGATTGGTCTGCGCAAGTTGGTAGGCCTTGCTGTGTCCGTCGTGGGAGACGCTGCGCCACAACGGGTCTGCGAAGTGCATGCTGAGGTTTACCAGGAACCAGTCCGCGCCTTCGAACAACAGCGCCTTCCCCGGCGGCAGGCTCGCAATGTCGCCCTGGTGCAAGACTTTTTGTCGGACTGTCGAGTAGCTCGGGTTCCGCTGGCGAATCGGGATGCTGTATTGGCCGACGTACGAGGTGGATTCGCTGTAGCTGGTCATCATCCGGTCGTATTCACCTGCCGCGTTGCTGAGCGCGTCGAGGGTATATGGCTCGATGACACCGTTGAGCACGACTTTTGTCGGGAACAGCGTCAGGAAGCCATCGGCCGCTTGTCCCCACCGTGCGCGGGCTCGGGAGAGATCTTGGATGCCGACGATGATGTGCAGGGACTGGCCGCCCGCCTCGCTGACAATGGCCGGCAGTGGGATCGGGGCGGTGTTGTTGGCCTCGTCGAGGACGAACGTCACGTGTGGGCGTTTGGGCTCGTGCCCCTGTTCTTCGGCCGCGTGCCGTTGGTAGGTGGCGTACCGGATCTCTTCCAGTAGACCGGCGATGAGTGGGGCATATTCCTGCTGCCGCTCGGGGCTGGCAGTGATGTAGAGGGTGTCCGAGCTGCGTACGAACTGTCTCGGGTCGAAGTTCGGGTTGGTGCCGATTTCACGGGCGCTCACGCTGCCGTAGATCCGGAACAGCCGGGTCATGCTGGATTTGATCGAACCGCGTTCACGGTCCGGGATAGCGAGCAGGCCTGCGTGTTGTCCGGCCGCGATCTTGGCGCCCTGGTCGCCGTTGCTGGCGGCGTAGATGAGCGCACTGTCCACTTCCTGGGTGACGTCAGCTGTGTCCGGGTTCTGCACCCAGTCCGCAACGGTCGAAATCGAATGTCCGCCGAGGACTGCCGCGTACAGCAGAACTTCGATCCAGTCGCGGCCCTTTTCCATGAAGTGGTTGTCTGACTCGCCGGAGGACTTTTCCTGGCCCATCATCGGGGCCGCGATCCTGGTGGCGATCATGCGGGCGTCGTCCCATGTTCGGATCGATACCAGCGGTGACCAGCGGGCCTGGATGATGCCGGGCGGTGTCTGTTCGCCGCCGCCCGGATCGAAGTGGAAGACCCGGCCGACTGCGCCGCGTGCGTACGCGGTCGCTTGTAAGAGGTCGAGCTTGATCGAGCTGATGACACCAGCTCCTGGGATGACGTAAATCGACGGTATGAGCACCGGCGGCGGTCTTGCCGCTGCCGGGTGGGCCGATGACCAGCATGGCGCCGCGTGAGTTGGCACCGACGTAGCGGCCGGTGTCGTCCCATCCCACATGCCCTCCGCCTGGCTTCTGCCAGCCTTTCGATGCCACTGCAACGATCTCAGTACTGGGCGACGGAGACGCCAGGACGATCTCGCGATCTGTCTTGGGCGATCTGAATGTGCTCTTGGAAATACTCTGACCAGCCGTTAAGCGTCCGATCGCGAACACAACGCCATAGACGATCAATGGGTATGTGGCGAGGAAGAAGACCACCATCGCGCAAACCCAATGCCCTCGGGCGAATCGAGCACCTTTGCGGCCGTCCCACAGCCCCAGTAGTCCTGCCACCGCACATACGGCGATCACTCCGGGCGCGAGATTCGGATCTCCGTTCGTAACTCGGTAAATCAGAAATACCGGCGAGAACAGGGCAAACAGGATCCAATAATCGCCGTCGCTGTTTCGGCGGCGCATCTCCACGCCGCCGGTATCCTGCGGCCCCCACTGGCGGTTCATCGGCCGCGCTCCTGGTCCTTTTCCGTGCTGCGTTGCTGCTCGCGCTCGGCCGCACGACGTGCCGCCTCCTCGCGGGCCTGCTCCCGCGTCATCGGTCCACCTTGCTCGGTGTTCTCCTGCGTCATGGGTTGCGTCCTCCGGTCCTCACTGGTCTCCATTCCTGTACTGGGCGTTTGTCGTTGCTGCTGGCGCTCGGCCGCACGGCGTGCCGCTTCCTCGCGGGCCTGCTCCCGCGTCATCGGCTGCTGCATTTGCCGGGCCTCCCGAGCGGGCGGCCGGCCTTCCCTCTTCCCCCTGTCCACGTCCTGCTGCGTCTTCTGTTGCTCGGCGAGACGCGTCTGGGTCTTGTTCCAGCTGAACTGCCCGCCAAGCTGGGAGCCCTTGAACCACACCTGTTCCCTGGCGGCGGTGGCCTCCCCTGTCGCCGCCGTGGTGTGGCCCCCGAGACCGTAGCTGTAGCCACTGACGCGGCCGGTGGTCTTGGAGACGTTGGCCCGGTAGTGCACGCCCTGCTCAGTCAACTTCTGCTCGTACGACGCCCGGGTGCCGTCACTCGCACGCTCGGCCGCGGTCAGTTTGTCGCGGAGTTGCTCGCGCTCCGGCCGTACGTTCCGACGCTCGGCGCTCTCCCGCTCGCCCTTGGACACCTCGGGGCGGTCGCGGTTGTATTTGCGGCTGGCGTCCTCGAGTCCGTGGGTGCGTTCGATCTGGCGGCTCGCGGCCTGTGCCTTCGCGAAGTCGTGACTGGTCTTGGCAAGCTTCCCGTCCCACTGCACCCGACTGACGGTGATGTGGATGTGGTCGTCGGCGTGCCGGGTCGCCTCCCACGGGCACTTGTCGAACCCCATGCGTTCGACGTACTCGTTCGCGACCTGCTTCCACTCCCGGTCGGTGAGCTTGCGGTCGGTCTCCGAGACCCGCAGCGAGGTTCGGTGCAACGGCTTCGCTACCTCACCGCGTGCGGTCTTGGCGTGCTCGTCCATCACTCGGGCTCGGTCCTTCCACGTCCGGCCCGGCACGTTCCCCGCGATCTTGTGCGCGTTCATATGTTCCTCGCGGCGTCCAGGACCGTGGTCGTACGCCAGGGCCCCGTATGCCGACGTGCCCTTGCTGATGCGTGGGATCATGCGCGCTTACCGAGTGCGTGATAGCGGCGCAACAGCTCCGCAACGCGTGCGTGCACGTCCGCAAATTCGTCGTGCAAACCGGCGTCGTACTCCTCGGCCAAGTCGGACAGTTGCGCAACGTTTGTGATCGCACCCGCGAGCTGCCGACGCACCTCGTCCAAACCGGCGGGAACCGTCAGGTCCGGACTGGCCAAGTCGTATCCGAGAAGTCCCGCAACGGTGTACCGAACCCATGTCGAGACACGCGGGAACCCGGCCCGGTTTGTGGCCTCGGACCAACGCGCGAACTCGTCGTCTGAGAGGCGCACGTTCACCAACTTTTGGCGCAGTTCCTTCTGTTCGTTGCGGGGCGTTGCAACGATGTCAACGGGCGGCAATAGATGCTCTGCCCGGTCTGTAACTGCGCGCGCACTTTGCAACGAGTCGGCGACCACCCTTCCCAACCGGTTGCTGCCTTTTGCACGCTCATTCAAGACACCACACAACGACACAAACTCGCTCACTTCATCACACGAGATATCCGCCAGTTCGGTACTGCCTGGTGGCTCCATCGATTCGGTACTGCCTGGTGGCTCCATCGATGGTCGACTGAGCGAGTCGTTCACAACCTCACGGCACCAGTGCGCAAGCGAGCGCCACGGTGAAGCGTCGAGCGCACGTGACCATGCCGCATGCTCGGCCCGCTCCAACCGGACTGCCACCACTCGACTCCTCACGTGCGATCACTCTCCGTCTCTTGCGTGTGCATTCGCGTCGCAGCGTATAGCTGCGGGCAGACGCACACGCCCCGCGTGTTGCCGTGCCTCGCGACCAGGTGCCGAAAGGCACCGGTCGCGGGCGCGGAACGCGCGCCCGACTGCGGCGAAGCCGCGTCGATTCCCCGAGTTGAGCGAAGCGAATTCGGGGCGAGTTGCCTGTGAGCGTAGCGAACGGCATATCTCGCTGCAAGACTTTTGCCGCCTCGCACGCTTTTCGCGGGTGGCGGTCGCAGCGCGTGGCCTGCCACCGGCTCGAGTGCGCCCAGCGCGCTCGGACGGTGGCCGGCCACGACGTGTCACGCTGGCGTGACACTGCGCCGCCAGGCGCACACCGCGCGAAGCGCGTGCGGTAGACGGGGTGGTGTGCACTCGCGTGCCGTTAGGCGCGCGGTGCAGACCGACACGTCTACCGCACACCGACCGCGCCAGCAGTCGCACTCGCGACACGCGCATACACTCCGAAACATGACTGATAGCCCAGTAGCTACGCCAACAGAAGCGGACATCGAAGCGCTTGCAAACAATCAAGTGCAACGCCGAATCGAGACAGGAAAGAAGGTCGCAGCGACGCTGGCCGAACTTACTGCCGCACGGACCAGCGTTGCGTCACTGGAAGCGAAGTACAAGGACGAGTACAGCGCAGCACTCGACAGTTCATGGACAGCGAAGGAACTATCGAGCCTCGGCATAGAACCCCTCAAACCGAAGCGTGCTCGACGTTCACCAAATACCGCAGCGCGAAGCCGAAGAAGCACACGACGCAAAACGACGACGCAAGAAACATAGAAGGCTGCCGCGCCACCGCTGCGCGCTGGCTTGCCAACTCATCATCGGCGAGGTGGCAAGGTGCTTGGCTGCTCAAGGGCAACGGTTTACCGCTACCTCGCCGCCGACGATGCACAGGTGACGGCGTGAACGCGTACGAGCGGGCCTATCGCCTCGGCGTCGCCCAGTCGCGCACCCTCGGCGCCCGTAACCCGTTCCTGCCAGCCAAGCTGCACACCCGCGAGATGCTTCTCGCACAGTGTTGGCGGGCCGGTCGCCTCCATGACATGCCCGCCAGCTTCAAAAACAGATGGAGTGATTGCATGAGCTACCTCGATGACGATTTCGAACGGGCCATGCGCACCACGCCCGCCCAGTTCGCCGAGCGCGAGGAACTCCGCGCCAAGGGTGCCGCACTGTGGCATGCCCACCTCAAGAGCATCGGACATCAGGTCACCTACCGGGTGCCGCAACTTCTACGGTTTTCGCAGCTCACGGCGCAACCGGACCGCAACAGCGCGGTTTGTAAAGCAAGTGACTCTTAATCACTGGGGCCAGCGTCCAGCATCTGGAGATAGTTCGTTGGGTATGAGCAGCGCCGACAGAACCTTGAGCCACCGGGAGTCCGTGCCCCTTTCTGGTGACCGTAGCGCGACGAGTTTCTTAGAACGTGTTGGGAAAGTCTCAAGCGGCGGTTGAGCTACGTTGCCAGGGCTTGCGGCCGGGCGGTGGCGCCAGGCGTCGGACCATCAACCCGATCATGGCCCACTTGATCATGGCCTCACTGGTCTC
>NZ_JBAQEO010000171.1:0-2632 GCF_049286785.1 Rhodococcus sp. (in: high G+C Gram-positive bacteria)
GCAGAGGCGTTGGGGTAGTCCATCGTGTCGATGTCGGCGCAGATGTCGATCGCGATGATGTCGGCACCTTCGCCGGCCAGCCGTAGCGCGTGTGAACGGCCTTGTCCGCGTGCCGCTCCGGTGATCAGGGCGACCTTGCCCTCGAGACTGGTCATTGACGTCCTCCGTCGTGTCGATACGAATGATTCACCGGTGAAGTTACTGCCGAATGCAGTCGAGAAGTCACGGCCAGCGCCGTGTTCGGTGATGTGGGCGTGCGCATGCACGCACCTCAAAGCTAGCTGAGGAAGTTAGTGAAGTGCAATACCTCACACGCCCGGGTCGGCTGCTATCGGGATGTGGCGGCCCGGAAGATCACGTCGACGAGCGGTGTCACGTGAGTCTCGACGTCGTTGCGGGCGTTGTCCCGCTCTGTCGGTGGCAGGGCGAGCGCATGTACCAGAATCGAGCCGAAGAGTGTCTCGAGCAGCGGTTGGAGCGGTACGTCGGCCTTGATTTCCCCGCGTTCCGCCGCTCTCGTGAACATGACCAACGCGCCCGATGCGAGAGCGTCTACGATCCGCTCCTGGAAGGGTTCGAGTTCGGCGAACTCGACGGTGACGGCGACGTCGACGGCGATGCGGAGCGTCGACCAGCCGATCGGGTCGAGGAAATATCGGAACAACCCGGCGGCCATTTCGGTGAGGTCGGATCGGAGGCAACCGGTGTCGAGGTCGGCGGCAAGTGGGAGCGCTACCGACTCGATGCTGTCGACGAGTAACTGCTCCCTGGTGGACCAACGCAGGTACAGGGCGGATTTTCCGACGCCGGCCCGTCGCGCGACGCCCTGCATGGTGAACGAACCCCATCCTGTGCGCGCATACTCTTCGAGTGCGGCGGCCATAATTCGACCGCTCAGGCCCGGATCGCGCGGTCGCCCGGGCGCGGTGGTCGGTGGCTTCATGGAACCGCTCCTCGATCTGTGACGGCGTGTGCGCCGGCTTCTACCAATCAACCATATGGCGGCTTGCCGCCCGCCCTGGAGTCGCCCGGTATCGGTACTTGCGGACCTTTCGAGTCCATAATAGTGTGTGATCTGAGCAACATCGCTTACTAGGAAAGCTCTGTAAGAGATCACCGAGCGCGAATCGCCCGTCCCGAGAAGGGAAGCCCATGAGGATTGCCGTGGACCAGGCCCGCTGCCAAGGCCACACATTGTGCGCGCTGGGCGCGCCGGACCTGTTCGAACTCAGCGAAGAGGACGGGCACGCGCAGCCCGCGGTCGACATTGTTCCGTCGGATCGACGAGAAGCCGCCCAGCGCGCGGAACTGGACTGTCCTGAACGCACCATCTCGCTCACGGGAAACGAAAAGTAATAGTGCCCAGAATCATTCGACCGAGTAGGAAGCCGTTCCATGACCGAAGTGCAGTTCGACCACCATTCGGAAGCGTATGCGCGGAATTGGCGCGACATCAATCGCGATCTGCGGGCCAAGTGCCCCGTCGCCCACACCGCCGCCCATGACGGATTCTGGGTGGTCAGTAAGTACGATGATATCGCCGACATCGCCCGGGACGACGACACCTTTTCGTCGTACCAGGAGTACGCGGACGGCTCGAAAGTCGGTGCCACCATTCCGGTCGGGCCGCTGCGGCAGGTGCCGATCGAGATGGACCCGCCGGAATTCTTCGACTACCGCAAACTGCTGAACGAGCGGTTCACTCCTGCCGCGGTGAAGAAGTGGGAGCCGTATCTGCGGGAGATCACCACCTTCTGCATCGACCGGGTGATCGAGTCGGGTTCCTGCGATTTCGTCAAAGATCTCACCTCACCGGTTCCGGCCATTTTCACCCTCCAACTGCTCGGGCTCCCGAAGGACGACTGGCAGAAGTTCTCCGACGTCACCCACTCGCTGGTGCATGCGGTCCCGGGAACGCCCGAGAGCGACGCTGCGATGGCCGGGATGTTCGAGATCGTCGGGCAGGTAACCACGGTGATGGCCGAACGCCGGGCGGAGCCGACGGACGATCTCATCTCCCTCATCGTCAACGCGGAGATCAACGGTGAACCGCTGACAGAAGAGCGCATCATTCAGATGATCACCCTCGTGATTTTCGGGGGTGTCGACACGACCGGCAGCCTCATCAGCAGCGTTCTCGAATGGCTGACCCGCAATCCCGAGGAACACGCGCGTTTGCGCAAGGACCCGAGTCTTCTGCGACCCGCCACCGAGGAGTTCCTCCGCTACTTCTCACCCGTGCCCGGACTTGCCCGAACAGCAACCAAGCAGTGCACCGTCGGCGGTCAAGAGGTGCAGGCCGGCGAGCGGCTGTTCATGTCGTGGTCGTCGGCGAACTACGACGAGGCCGTGTTCGACAATCCCGACGAGGTCGACATCGAACGAAGCCCCAACCGGCACCAGTCGTTCGGGCTCGGCATCCACCGATGCCTCGGATCCAACTTCGCCCGAGCCGAATTCCGAATAGTCATGGAAGAGGTGCTGCGGAGGATTCCGGAGTTCACGATCGACGAGTCCGCTGTCCCGTACGGGTCGATCGGCGTCGTGAACGGGTGGGTGTCGCTGCCCGCCAAGTTCGCCCCCGGTCCGCGCGAGGGGACGGGCGAACTGCTGTGACATCGAAGGTCTTCCC
>NZ_JBAQEO010000172.1:0-13119 GCF_049286785.1 Rhodococcus sp. (in: high G+C Gram-positive bacteria)
CGTCACCACAGGACCGGCCCGCCCCAGCATGCCTTCGACTCCGGCGAGCATCCCCGCCATCGGTGTGCCGAGCAGCAATCCGGAGTCCAGCGCGCTCAATGTGAGGTCGATGTCGATGATCCCGTTCGCGTAGTCCCCGTGCACCGCATTGGCATAGGTGTCGATGGGGAACGGGAACGTCACCATGTATCGCAACGATTCGGTGAGCGCCGAACCCGAGTCCGCCAGCGCCGCGAGCACAGGTTCGAGGTCGTGCAGATTGGCCTGAAGGTCGTTACCGGTGCTGTCGACCACCCGGGACGCCGTCTCGCCGAACAGCCCGAGTGCCTCGACGGTCGCAATCAGGTCACCACGCTGCCGGTTCAGCACCTCGAGTGCCGGCGCGACGGTGTCCAAGGCGTCCGTCACCACCTGGTTGCGCGCGGATACCTCCGCTGCGAGCCGGTCGAGACCTTCCATCGCCGCCGTGATGTCGTGCCGTTGGTCGTCCAACGCACCGAGCATGACATCGAGCCTGGTCAGCAGGCTGCGCACCGAGTCCTCACGACCCGACAGGGCGGTGCCGAGTTCGGCGGTGATGTCGCCGAGGTTGTCGATACCCCCGCCGCCGAGCACGAGGGCGAGCGACGACAGGGTCTGCTCGGTGGTCGGGTAGCTGCCTGCTCGCTCCAACGGGATCGTGCCCCCCTCCCCGAGTTCACCGACCGCCGGTCCGGTGATCGGGGGCACGAGTTCGATGTGTGTGGAACCGAGGAGGCTGGTCTGCCCCACCTTCGCGGTGGAGTTGGCGGGCACCTGCACGTCACCGTTGATCGATACCGTCACCAGCGCGTGCTCGCCGCTCAACTCGAGATCGACCACCCGCCCGACCGTGACGTCCCCGACGCGAACGCGCGAATTGCGATCGACGGTCGAGACGTCCGGCATCTCGATCTGCACGGTGTAGGCGCCGCCGCCGCGTCCCTCGGTTCCCGGCAGCGGCAGGGAGTTGACGCCGTTCCATTCGCATCCCGCGCACAGCAGGACGATCAGCACTCCGGCACCGCTCACTTTCCTCATCGGACACCTCCGGGGGTGAGCAGAGCCGCCAGATCCGGTTCCGAGTATTCGATCTGGCCCGGCAGCGCCCCCACTCCGTGGACGGGATTCACCCGGATCCCCGGATAGTCGGTTGTCAGCAATGCCAGCAGTGGGCCGAGGTGTTGGGCGCACAGCCTCGCGGCCTCCTCTGCACCGACCTGTGCGGCGCCGCCGATCGCGGAGCAGATGAAGTTGGCGGGGTTCGCGAAATTGCTCAGTGCCACTGCGGACGTCGCGGCGTTCTGGGCGGGTTGGTAGATGTTCTGCAGATTCGCGAGCGCAGTCGGCGACACGTGTAACACCTGCTCGAGGTCGTTGCGCCGCGACGCCAATACCTCCACCGTCCGGGACAGGCTGGTCATGGACTCGCGTAGTTCGTCGCGGTTGTCCCGGACGAAACTCTCGATGTCGCCCACCGCCCGGTCGAGGTTGCCGAGCGCTGCGGCGAGATCGTCACTGTTCGCCGCCAGCACATCACCGACGGCGGCCAGCCTGCCGTTGAACTGCACGATCTGTTCCCCGCTCGATGCGAGCGCGGACACGAACACGTGGAGGTTCCGGATCGTGTCGAACAGATTCGAGCGCCCGTCGGACAGCGCCTCCATCGCGGTCGAGAGGTCGGTGAGGGTCCGGTTCAAGGTGGCACCCTGGCCGTCGAGATTTGCCGCCGCAGCGCCGACCACGTCGCCGACGACGCCGTTCGCATGCGCCTGGTTGGGACCCAGCGTGGTCACGAGAGTCGATAACTGTTCCTTGATCTCGTCCCATTCCACGGGCACGGCGGTGCGGTCGAGAGGGATGGAATCGCCATCGGCCAGCGTGTCACCGTCGGTGTAGGCCGGCGCCAGTTGAATGAAGCGCGCCGACACCAGGCTCTGAGAGACGATGGCCGCCTTGGCGTCCGCCGGGATCTTCCGGTCGCCGTCGAGGGAGAGCGTCACGTCGACGGACTCACCTCTCGGTTCGATGGTCTCCACCGAGCCCACCCTGACACCCATCACCCGCACCTCGTCACCCACGTACAGTCCTGCCGTGGAGGTGAATTCGACGTGTACCGTCGTGTTGTTCGTTCCGGGTACGATCGCGAACGAGGCGACGGCGATCCCCGCGAGCAGGACGAGCGGCACCCACACCGATTTCCGGATCATCGAGGAGCCCCCATCGTGTACGGGGCGAGCGCAGCGTCGACGAACGGACGTAGCAGATCCCCGGGGATCAGATTCTGGATGTACGAGTTGAAGAACGGGCCGCTGGCGACCGCTTCGCCCAGTTGCGTGACGTAGGGTGCCATCCGCTCGATCGCCTGCTGCAGGCTGTCGCTGTTGGCGTTCAGCACACCGAGTACCGAATCGAGTGTGGCCAGGGTGGGTCCGAGCCGATCGCGGTTGTCCTGCACCAGTCCGCTGACCTGTTCCGAGAGTCCTGCGACGTGCCCGGCGAGCTCACCGATCATGGTGCGCCGTTCCACGAGTTCGCGTAGCAGTTCACCTGCGTCGACGATCAGGGTGTTCACCTGTCCGCTGCGTTGCGCCAGCACGTCGGTCACCGATGCCGCGCTGTCCAGCAGCGCACGCAACGACCGATCACGCGACGCGACACTGTGCGACAGTCGAGACACACCATCCAGGGCGGCCCGAAGATCGTCCGGCGTGTTCTGCAGTGTTCCCGACAGCGTCGCGAGCGACGCGGCCAGTTGATCGGTGTCGATGTCCTCGGCTGTTCGGGTGAGGTCGCCCAGCACATCGGTGAGTTGGTAGGGCGAGGTGGTGTGGCCCAGCCCGATCACCGCGCCCTCGCCCAGGGCGCCGTTGCCTCCGGGATCGATCTCGAGTGCCTTGGCGCCCAGGACGGTTGCGGTGCTGATGTCGACGGTCGTGGCGTCACCGAGCCGGATCTCGCGATCCAGCGAAAAGGTGACCACCACGACCGGACCCACCAGATCGAGCGCACGTACCTCCCCCACCCGCACACCCGCGACCATCACCCGGTCGCCTTCCCTCAGTCCGGCCGTCTCGGTGAACTCCGCCCGATACTCGGTCGCGCTGTCGATGAAGGGCAGCGAGTTCCATTGCAGGGACACCGCTACCACGACGGCGACCACCGCGGTGCCGATGATCCCCAGCGGAACGGGATCGAGGTCTCTGAAACGTCTCATGACTGCGGCGCGCACCTTCCCGTGGTCTGACCCAGCACCGGGGTGGTGAACGGCTCCCCATCGGCACCGTTGAGAGTGATCGTGATGCCACACAGGTAGTAGTTGAAGAAGTTTCCGTACGCACCCAGACGCGAGAGTGCGGCGTACGTGTCGGGTAGCCGGGAGACCACGCTGCCGATGGTGTCACTGCCGGCGTCGAGTTGAACTGCGGTGCGGCCGAGTTCGGTCACGGTACCCTGCAGCGATGGCCGGGTGCCGATGAGCAGATCGGCCACGGTCGCGGTGGCGTCGTTGATGTGGTCGAGAGCGCCGGCCAACGGGTCGCGTTCCGCCGACAGTCCGGACACGAGCTGTTGCAGTTGGTCGATGCCGCTGTCGAGCTCACCGTGCCTGGCCGCCAATGTCGCGAGAACCGACTGCAGGTTGTCGATCACCTGACCCACCAATTGGTCACGGTCCGCAAGGGTTCCGGTAAGACTCGCCGCCCGCGTGAGGATCGACTCGACGGTGCCGCCCTGGCCCTGGAGGACTGCGATCAGCTCACCTGTCAACTGGTTCACCTGGGTAGCGTCCATTGCCCGAAAGAGGGGTTTGAAGCTGCCCAGCAGCGCATCCAGGTCGAGCGCGGGATGCGTTCTCTCCCTGGGGATCGTCTCGCCCTCGGCGAGTCTGGAGGTGCCGCCGGCACCGGAAGCCAGCTGCAGGAATCTGTCACCGACCAGGTTGGCGTAACGGACGGTGGCCGTCGTCCCCTCCGTGATCGGGTAGGAAGACACCACGTCCATTTCGACGAGCGCCAGCTCGTTGTCGACGATCTCGACGGAGCTGACTTTCCCCATTTCCACACCGGCAACGCGGATCACGTCGCCGGCCTCGAGCCCCGACGCATTGTCGAACAGAGCGCGATAGGGGGTGTAGTCGTCGAAACGCCATTGTCCGAACACCACTGCCAGGCCCGCGAGGACGGTGAGTGCGGCCACGATGAAGGCGCCGAGTTTGACTACGAGCCCGGTCATGTCTATCTGACCCCCGCGGCGTCGCCGAACAGCACGTCGATGAGTGGCACGCCACTGAGCTGGGGGCCGGATCCGAGGTCACGGAACTGGTTGGTTCCGGTGTCGGCCACCAGGTACGGCGCCGGGATGTCGGCGGCGCCGAGCCGGGGGAGCCCTCCGCATCGGGGTCCACCCGACGCTGCGACCTTCGGTAGGTCCTGCGCAAGGTTGTAGGGAGCGTCCCCCAGCAGAAGAGCCGAGTGCAGAAGCATGGACGGGGCCAGTCCCCCGGACACCGGTTCGGCAAGCTTGCGGGTTTCGTCGATCCCCTGGATGAGGCACGTGAGGCCCGGTGAGTACTCCCCGAAAAGGGTGGTGGTGGGGCGTGCCATGGACACGGCGTCGACGATGCCCGTCTCGTTGTCCGACACCAGCGCCGTCCCCTGGTTAGACAGCCCGGTCACAGCGAGAAGTACCGCGTTCAGGTTCGCCTCCTCGTCGAGGGCGGTGCGGCCGGTGACGGTGAGATTGTCGAGCAACCGCATGAGGTCCGGTGTGGCGTCAGCGGAGGCGCCGGATACCTGCGCCGTATCGGCGAGATCTTCGCGCAGCGCCGGTATCGAGGGCTGGAGTCCGGCCAGATAGGTATCCGCGGTGGTGAGAGTGGTCCCGAGACGCTCACCACGCCCGCCGATCGCGTCGGCGATCGCACCGAGCGTGGCGTCCAGTTTCGGTGGATCCACCACGTCGAGCACCTGCACCAATTGTTCGAACACGCTGTTGATCTCCACGGTCACGTCGGCGGCCGCAATGACGGCATGCGCACCGATGGCGTTGCCGGACGGCGAGGCCGGTGACAGCAGGTTCACGTACTTGCGGCCGAAGGCCGTGGTGGCCCTGATGTCCGCCCCGCTGTCCGCGGGCACCGAATCGGCTGCGTCACTGTCGAGTTCCGCCTCGATGACGGATCCGTGCACCGAGTGCCGCACCGCCGTGACCCGTCCGATCTGGACGCCGTGCATCTTCACGGCAGCCCCGGGATCGAGCACCAGCCCCGAGCGGCCCGTCTCGATCGAGATCGCGACGGTGTCCGCAAAACTGTTGCGGGACATACCCAAAGCCAGCATCACAATCGCGGCCAGAGTCGCCGCGAGGCCCGCCGCCGCGAGTTTGGGTGGAAGATTCATGCGCTCGTCATCCCGCCAGATGCAGTTGCCGAGAGCTGCCGTAGAGAGCCAGCGAGATCACCAGGGTCACCGTCACCACCGCGACGAGAGACGACCGCACCGCGCGCCCGGTCGCCATACCCACCCCCGCCGGTCCCCCACTCGCGAAGTATCCGTAGTAGGTGTGGATCAGCATCACCGCCACCGCCATGGCAATCGCCTGCACGAAGGACCAGAGCACATCGCTCGGAATGAGAAAGGTGCGGAAGTAGTGGTCGTACACGCCCGGGGACTGTCCGAAGATGTGCACCGTGGCCACCCTGCTGGCCAGGAACGACGCCGCGACCGCCAGCGCGTACAGCGGAAGGATCACGATGGCACCGGCCAGGATTCGCGTGCCCACCAGGTACGGCACCGACTTGATCGACATGACTTCGAGGGCGTCGATCTCCTCGCTGATGCGCATGGCACCGAGTTGGGCGGTGGTACCCGCCCCGATGGTCGCGGCGAGGCCGACCCCGGCGGTGACGGGCGCGACGACCCGGACGTTGACGTAGGCGGCGAGAAACCCGGTGAGCGCCTCGATTCCGATGTCGCCGAGCGAGCTGAAGCCCTGGACGGCGACGGTGGCGCCACCGAAGAACGTGAGGAAACCGACGATCACCACGGTGCCGCCGATCACCGCGAGCGCGCCGGTGCCCATGCTGACCTCGGCCACCAGGCGCATCGTCTCGCGCCGGTACAGACGGACCGCCTTCCCGGCGGCGCCGAGTGCGCCGAGGTAGAACGTGGTGCGCCGGCCCACACCGTCCACCCACCGGGACAGAGCACGGACCGGCTGCATCGTGTGCCGGATTCGATGCGCAAGGGTCATACGATCACCTCCCGCTCACCGATATGCCGACCACGGTCATGACCACGTTGACCACGAACAGGGCCATGAAGGCGAACACGACGGTCTCATTGACGGCATTTCCGACGCTCTTCGGTCCCCCTGTGACCGACAGTCCCCGGTAGCACGCCACGAGTGCCGCGATGAGCCCGAACAGGCCGGCCTTGACCTCGGAGATCACCAACTCCGCCGGACCGACCAGAAGCGTGATCCCCGAGGCGAAGGCACCGGGCGTCACGTTCTGGAAGTACACCGAGAAGAAGAATCCGCCGATGAGACCGATGGCACAGACGATCCCGTTGAGCAGCATCGCGATCACGGTCGACGCCAGGACCCGGGGCAGCACCAGACGTTGCGCCGCATCGATCCCGAGCACTTCCAGTGCACCGATCTCCTCACGTATCGTCCGGGACCCGAGATCGGCGGCAATCGCGGTGGCACCCGCACCGGCCACCACCAGAACGGTGACGAGTGGCCCGATCTGGGTCACTGCCCCCAGCCCCGCCCCGGCGCCGCTGAGATCGGAGGCACCGATCTCCACCAGCAGGGAATTGAGGGTGAAGACCACCAGCACCGTGAACGGCAACGCCATCAGGACGGTGGGCAGCACCGAGACCCGTGCAATGAACCAGCACTGCTCGGCGAACTCGCGCCACGCGAAGCGCCGGCGGCCCAGCGCCCCGAACGTATCGAGCGCGAGTGCATAGAACTCCCCCACCGAACGGGTGGCGGTGACAACCGGCGCAAACATCACAGCCCCAGGTGGACGGTCTTTTCCTCGGTGTGGGCGTCCACCCCGGCCTTTCCGAGTTCCCGGCCGATCCCGCTGGCACCGCGTCCACCCCACGGCAGGCTCGCGTCGGGCACACCCCAGCCGTTGACCCACACCGTTCCCACCCGCAGTCGCGGGATGAGGGAATGCGCGGCCGAGAGATCGCGGGTGTAGATCATGGCGCTCAGGCCGTACTTGGTCTCGTTCGCCATCCGAACACCGTCCTCGAGGTCGCGGTAGCCGATCACCGTCGCCACCGGCCCGAAGATCTCTTCCCGCGCGATGGTCATGTCGTTGTCGCCGACGAACACAGTGGGTTCCATGAAGTACCCCTCGCGGTCCACGCGGCTGCCGCCCGTCACCAAAGAGGCACCCTCGCTCCGGCCCGACTCGACGTAGCCGAGGATGCGGTTCAGCTGCTTCTCGTTGACGATGGAGCCCATCGTGTTCGCACTGTCGAAGGGGTCACCGATCCTGCTGTTCTTCGCCGCCTCCACAAGGCCCGAGACGACGTCGTCGAGCAGACTCTCGTGCACGATCACCCGGGTCCCGGCCGCACACACCTGACCCTGGTGGTAGAAGTTACCCATCGCGATCCACTGCATCGCCTGGTCGAGGTCGGCGTCGGGAAGCACGAGTTGTGGTGCCTTACCGCCTAATTCGAGGGTCACCTTGCGGAAGGTGTCGCCGGCAACCATGCCCAGCATCCGGCCGACCTCGAGGCTACCGGTGAAGGTCAGCTTGTCGATCCCCGGGTGCGCTGCCAGCGCGGCGCCCGCCTCGTGCCCGAGCCCGGTCACCACATTCACGACGCCGTCCGGCAGACCGGCTTCGGCGAGGAGTTCCACCAACCGGAGGGAGGACAACGCTGCGTCCTCGGCGGGTTTGAGTACCACGGTGCACCCTGCCGCCAGCGCGGGTGCGAGCTTCCAGGCTGCAATCATCGCCGGGTTGTTCCACGGCGTGATAGCTCCGACGACACCTACCGGCTGCCGGATTGTGAATCCGAAGCGTGGCTGCGGACCGAAGTCCGGCAGTTGCGCGGTCTGCCCGGTGATCTTGTCTGCCCAGCCGGCGTAGTAGCGAAAGGCCGCGGCGGCCGCAGGAATGTCGCCGATCACCGAGTCGTGGAAGAGCTTACCCATTTCCATCGCCTCGAGCGCCGCCAGATTCTCGGCATCGGCGAGGATCAGATCGGCTGTGCGGAACAAGATCTCGCCGCGTGATGCCCCCGACATCGAGGCCCATTCACCGGCCGTGAACCGCTCGCGGGCGACGCTGACGGCATCGTCCACGTCGGAGGCGTCCGCCGCGGCGATCTCCGCGACCGGTTGCTCCGACACCGGGCTGATCGAGGTGTAGGTGCGTGAGCCCGTCGCAGCGCGCCGGGTCGCACCGATCCTCAGGAGTGGCTCAGGCAGTTGTCCGGGGCGGGCAGCCATCGTGGTCATCGGTCCTCCTGGGTGAGATGGAACCCGCGGGGAAGGTCGCGCCACGAACCGTCGTAGTCCGGTTGGCGGTGCTCGGCGCGATGGGCGAAGTCGGTGGTGACCAGCGGCAAACGGGTCTCGAACATGAACGCGAGCGACCCCTCGATGCGCTGCGGTACCAGTTCGGCCGTCGTGGCCCTGTCGAATGTTTCGCGGTCGGGGCCGTGAGCACCCCACATGTTGTGCAGACTCGCCCCGCCGGGGACGAAGCCCTCGGCCTTCGAGTCGTGCACGCCCGCTATGAGGCCCATGAACTCGGTCATGATGTTGCGGTGAAAGTGCGGCGGTCGGAAGGTGCCCTCCGCGACCACCCATCGATCGGGGAAGGCCAGGAAGTCGACATTGGCCTGCCCCGGTGTGTCCGACGGGGACGTCAGGACGGTGAAGATCGACGGATCCGGATGGTCGTAGACGAGCGTGCCCATCACATTGAAGTCGTGCAGATCGTACTTGTACACCCCGTGGTTTCCTTGCCAGGCAACGACATCCAACGGTGAATGGCCGTACTCGGCTGTCCACAGCGTGCCACCGAACTTCTGCACCACGTCGGTGGGTTCGTCGCTGTCCTCGAAAGCTGCCACGGGATAGCGGAAGTCCCTCGCGTAGGCGAGACCGTTGGCACCGATCGGACCGAGCTCGGGCAGAGTGAATGCCTGTCCATAGTTCTCACACACGTACCCGCCGGCGCGTTGCCCCACCACGTCCACCCGGAAGCGCACGCCTCGGCCGATGACGGCGAACTCCCCCGGCACCACCGCGACTTTACCGAACTCGCTGTGCAGCAACAGCTCACCGTGCTGAGGAACAATCAGCATCTCGCCGTCCGCATTGGCGAAACAGCGATTCCGCATGGATCTGTCGGCCTGGTAGAGATGGACGGCCATGCCGCTGCGCTGCCGCACATCCCCGTTCGCGGCCACCGTGTAGAGCCCGTCGACGAAATCGAGGGGTCCGGCTGCTTCGGGCAGCGGATCCCACCGCAGCCGATTGGGGTCGAGGATTCCGTCGACGACGGGGGCGCTGCGGAGCGTCGGGTGCGCCAGTGGCCGAAACGCCGGGTGCAGTGCGGACGGCCGGATGCGGTACACCCAACTGCGGCGATTGCTTCCCCGAGGTTCGGTGAACGCCGTGGCGGAGTGCTGCTCTGCGTACAGACCGAACGGAGCATCCTGCGGCGAGTTCCCGCCCACGGGCAGAGCCCCGGCCACCGCCTCGGTGCGGTGTTCGTTGCCGAAGCCGCGCAGATACTGCAGCCCGCCGGAGTTCACTTGAGCGCCACCATCTCGTGCAGTGTGGTGCCGCTGCGATGGTGCTTCTCGCCGTCGAGCTCGACGGTCAGGTCGAAGTCGGATTCGAAACGGAAGTATCCGGGCCGGCCGACCAACCTGTTGACGAGCGGTTTCACCCATCCGGAGCGGACAACCGGCACGTCCGCGAGAAAGTCGTGGGCATGGATGATCCGGCGCACCGAGAACTTCAGATCGATGCTGCCCGGAACGACGAGTTGCAACGTCGACGGGTACGACCGGTTCGCGACGGGATCGAACACGGCCGGCCCTTCGACGGTCTCCACCTCGCCGGTGCTGAGCACCACCTGGTCGTGGTGTGCGAGCATGAGCGGCTTGGACCAGTGGCTGCCGTACTTCTTCTGCGTCAGAACGTTGGCGTAGACGAGGGTGAAGTCGTCGACGTAAAGGCGACCCCAGTACCAACGGTCGATCAGCCGTTTCATGTCGCCGACGCCCCAGTTGTGGTCGTGGTAGCCCCGACCCGTGGCGTCGAGAACGGTGTCGCCGATGCGGACCGTTCCACGCACCGTGGCCCGCGGGGCGGGCACCGCCCACGCGAAGAACTCCGTGTCGCCGTAGGTGGTACGGCCACGTCCGGGCATCCAGCCCGGGGTTTCGTTCTCGAAGACGAGGTCGAACACGATGTCCTCCTCCTCGAGATGCACGCGGTGCAGCGGGTCACCGGAGCCTGAGAACTCGGCCACCGCGGTGTTGTCCCCGATCCGGATGTCGCACTGCTCGTCGGAGGCCTTGGCTTCGGAGGTGGGGTAACTCCGCACGATCTCCCGTCGCTGTCCGTCCGGCGAATAGAGGTGTAGTTCCACGCCGGGCTTGCGGGTTACCAGTTCACGTGTCTGCAGAAACCCGACGACGAGATAACCGTTGTCGAGCTTCGCATCGAAGTACCAGTGCTCGAACGCATTCTTGTGCGCGCTCGGGTGCGCGGCGTTGTCTTCCGGCCCGAGGGTGGGGATCACGTCGTCCCTGCGGCCCGTCCCCGTCCATGCTTCCACAACCTTCATCGTCGAATTCCTCTTTCCCACAGGCTTTTCGGATCGGACCGGTCAGCGCCGGAGTGCTCCACTGGCATCGAACGCGGCTTCGCGGCCCTCCATCTGGGCTCGGTACCAGCTGTCTCGGTGCCTGATGCTGATCTTCTCGAGCAGGATCGACACCCCGGGAACCGCGTGCCTGATCAGTTCCATCGTGGTGATGAGCGGAAACCTGGCGACGAGGATGAGCACCCAGGGAAAGGCGGGCGGCATGTCGTATTTTCGGCGAGTCACGGGTGACATGAACACCGCGGCATACGCCGAGTAGATCCGGTAGTTGTACTTCGCCCTCAGTCGACGCAGCCCACGGTGGCCCTCGCGCGGCGCGAAACTCGCGGGGAACGACTCGATCAGTTCGGCGCCGTGTTCACCCGAATCGTACGAGCGCGAGGCGATGGTCATCGCGAGCGCCCGCACCGTGTCGGCGATCGTTTCCGGATGCCAACTCGGCCGCACTCCCAGCAGGTATCCCATGTAGCGCTGAAAGTGCAGTAGCTCCCGCATCTCCCGCGGCGAGGTCTGGTAACCCAGCGTCCACAGCGCGAGTGCCGGTGCGACGCTTCCGCCGATCAGGGTGAGCAGCATGTAGCCCTGACTGATCGGCAGACCCCAGCGATCCGAGTCCCATTCCGGATGTTCGGCCACGCGGCGCCGCACCGACACGTGCATCACTCGGACCATCATCGCGGTAGTGCGTCCCTGCGACCCCGGCCGCAGCAGTGCGCCCTTCTCCGATACGTCGATCCAGAATCGGCCCGTCTCCAGGAAACGGCGCAGGGCGTTGTCCCCCGCATACCCGCCGGCCAGCGACAGCGGGGTGGCCACCGCTGCCTCCGTGTACATTTCCAGCGTCGTCGCGCCGGCGACGGTGAACAGCATCGTTCCCCAGCGCCGCCAGATCGCGGCACCCTTTTCGACGAGTTCCGGATCGACCCAGTCGGGGACCTCCTCGAACTCGCGGAGCAGCTCCTTCATCGACTCGGGGGCTTCCGGGACGGCGTCGACGCCCTCGGCCAGCGCCTTCAGCAGCAGCTCTCGTCCGCGCTCGCGTCCGAGTTCGCCGTCGAACACCTCCTCGACGAACCGCTCCGCCACCGGATCCCCGGCGTACAGGTCGTTACAGAAGGCCCGCGACTGGGCGTCGGTGGGGAACAGCTCGGCCCCCGTCACCTTCCGCACGAGCCGTTCCGCACGGCGGAAGGTCGGTTCACGACGCGCCTCCCGATACCGGAATGCGCTGGGGCAGCGATCCGTTTCGGTAGCGGTGAGGGTGGCGGCATCCGGAGATCCCTGTTGAATAGTCATTGTTTTCTCCATTTCTGCGCGGAAACCCAGTTGTGGATGCGCGCGATCACCTCGGCCAGGCCGTCGGACTGGCCGACGAGGTAATGGCTGAGATTCGGGAGTTCGACGAGTTCGGTACCGGGATCCGGAAGTGCATCGTGCATCATCCGTGAATCGCTGGGAAACGCCGCCTGATCGCCCATCAGGCAGATCACCGTGGTCGGGGCACTCACATGGAAGAGATCCTTGGTGGCATCTGCCTGGGTGTGTTCGAAACTCCAGGTACTGAGCCAGCTTCGCACGGTCACGAATCGGGCGAGACCGCCGGCGGCGGTGTTCGCCGCGGCAGGATCGCCGTACATGGAGCCGGGTGCGCGGTCGCTCGGATCGATGCCGAGATCGATGAACCGGGGATCGGCCACGGTGCGGTGCACGACGAAGGCACGGTCGGAACCGCCCGCCGCGTCCAGTCGATCCAGCTCGTCGAAAGCCCAGGTATCGATTCGGGCCATGCGCTCGAGCTGGGCGGCGCGGTAGCCCTCGACCCAGTCGGCGTCGAGGGGAGCTCGACGTCCGGGTGCGTACAGGTCCAGCGCCGGGTCGCTGCGGTAGGGGTCGATCTCGTCGGTCACCGCGCCGTCGATCCAGTTCCGCAGTACTCGCGCCCGGCCGGGATGGGCACCCAGCAGTATCAGACCGTCGGCCGGAAGGAGCTTCGCCGAAGCCAGATCTGCGGGATCGCCGGCGGGTGTCGCGGTGACGGTAGGGTTCTCGGCCTGCGACTGGTAGAAGGAGGCGAGAGAGCCGCCCCCGCTGAAGCCGAGTAGTACCACCCTCTCGAATCCGAGTTCTTCATGCATCCAGCGGATTCCGGTACCGAGATCTTCGGCCGCGCGTTCCATGATCAGTGCCGGCTCGTTCTGTGCGTACCGGGTGTTCATCGC
>NZ_JBAQEO010000173.1:0-3129 GCF_049286785.1 Rhodococcus sp. (in: high G+C Gram-positive bacteria)
CGGCGACATCGAAGCGCAATCGAACGCTCTGGTCCGAGCATGGCAGGCCGAAGGCATCACCCCAGGGTCCGTCATGGGTTGCATGTGCCGTAACCACCGCGGCCTGGTGCTCACCATGCTCGCCGCCGCCAAGAACGGCACGAAACTGGTGTTGATGAACACCGGGTTCGCCCGCCCTCAACTCGTTGACGTCGCAACACGGGAGCAGGTGAAGGCGTTCGTCTACGACGACGAATTCGCCGCTGTCGCAGCGGCCCTTCCCGAAGGCACGATCAGGTACCGCGCCTGGGCGGACAGCGACACTGTTTCGCAGGTGCGGAACCTCGACGATCTGATGGAGGGCCGCGATCGCCGATCGGCACCACCACCTTCGACGGAAGGGGGCTTCGTACTGCTCACCAGCGGCACGACCGGTACACCGAAAGGTGCACCCCGCGGACACACGTCGCCCCTCGCGTCCGCTCAGTTTCTCGACCGGGTTCCCCTGCGCCCCGGCCAGACGATGCTGATGGCCGCACCCGCATTTCACGGGACGGGCGTATCGCAGTTCGCCCTCGCACTGGCACTGCAGCAGACCGTGGTCATGGAACGAAAGTTCGATCCCGAGAACACTCTTCGCCTGATCGAGAAGCATCGGTGCGACACACTGGTGGTGGTGCCCACCATGCTGCAGCGCATCGTCGACCTGGGACCGGAAGTGTTGTCCCGATACGACACATCGAGCCTGAAGATCATCTTCGCCGCCGGATCCGCGCTGTCCCCAGACCTTTGTAAACGGACGCACGCAGCATTCGGCGAAGTGCTGCACAACCTTTACGGCTCCACCGAATGCGCCGTCGCCACCGTGGCGACGCCTGCAGACCTCGCCAAGGCTCCCGGAACCGCCGGACGGCCGCCGGTGACGTGCCATGTGTCGTTGTATGACAATGCGGGGCAAAGGATCACCGAGCCAGAGACCATCGGCCGAATATTCGTCGCAAGCGGTCTCAGCTTCGCCGGTTACACCGACGGTGGCGACAAGGAACGCCTCGACGGCCTTCTCTCCACAGGTGACGTAGGACATTTCGATCGCAACGGACTTCTCTTCGTGGACGGACGGGACGACGACATGATCGTCTCGGGTGGTGAGAATGTCTATCCACTCGAAGTCGAGAACCTGCTCGCCGACCGCGAAGACGTGATCGAGGCGGCAGTGGTCGGTGTCGAGGATCCCGAATTCGGTCAGCGACTCAAGGCTTTCATCGTTCCCAGCCCTGGAAGTGCGCAAGACCCCGAAGAAATCAAGGACTACGTCAAAGCGAACCTCGCCCGGTACAAGGTGCCCCGGGACATCGAGTTCATCGACGAACTGCCCCGAAACGCAACCGGGAAACTGCTCCGGCGGAGACTGCTGGAGACAGACGCGTAAGGCGAGACGGCTGCACCATCCGAGATGGAGAACACGAGAACGAGAAAACCGGCGCCCCCCGAGAAAGGGGCGCCGGTTTTTCTGTGGTAGCGGGGACAGGATTTGAACCTGCGACCTCTGGGTTATGAGCCCAGCGAGCTACCGAGCTGCTCCACCCCGCGTTGCATGAATGAAGTTACACGAGCGAACGAACGCAATGCAAATCGTGGCGAAACCGGCCGATCAGTGGCCGCCCGGTGACCTCTCGAGTCCCATCCGTTACCGAAAGTGCGTGAAGCTCGTCACAAAATCCATCCCGAAATCGATATTCACGAATGGCCGACTCTGGGGTGCGACCTGCGAAAACCCGCGATGTTGATCTCACTATTTGGACGGTCGTCGCAAAAAACCGGCCCGTGACCATTCCGTGATCACAACGTACGTTTGGTGTCAGCCCGGAAACAGCAGGGCACACGCCGACCCGCCGCAGCTAGACCTGCCCCCGCGGGATTCGGACTCCCGACACCTCGTGGGGCAGGGACGAGAACAGATCGATGGACGGCATTCCAGCCGTGACCACACTGCATATCTCGTCAGCAGACGCGGAGAGGACTCCATTCACATGAGCACCATCAACATTGTCAAGCGCGCCATGGGCGCAGTCGTACTGTCCGGAGCCGTCATCGCCGTTCCCCTCGGCCTGGGCGCCGGCACGGCTTCTGCCGCCTCCGGCAACTGGGACGCCGTCGCGCAATGCGAGAGCGGCGGAAACTGGGCAATCAACACCGGGAACGGCTACTACGGCGGTCTCCAGTTCTCCCAGAGCACCTGGGAAGCCAACGGTGGCAGCGGTAGCGCGTCACAGGCATCCAGGGCCGAGCAGATCCGCGTCGCCGAGAACGTACTGGCGACCCAGGGCCCCGGCGCCTGGCCGGTGTGCGGACAGTACCTCTGATCCGCTGATCCGGACCGGCAGGATCGAGAAGGGTCCCGCGTGCACCACTGCCGCGGGGCCCTTCCCCACTCCCGCAACGCGTCTCGGTCCGCGACGGCAACCGCTTTCGGGGCGCCCAGGACGTGAACTGCGGCACAAGAACCTCGTGATACGGGCCACATAACGGTGGGGTAACGAACCTGCTCCGAGAGAGATCTCGACACCGATTGACCTGCGCAGACGCTCGAAGCCGAGGTTCTTGCCCGGGCCACGGCCTCGGCACCGGACCGGGTGAATTCGTGGCCGACCTCCCGTACGGTCGCTCTCGGCCCGAAACAACCGGGCGAAAGCCGGCCCGCCGCTGCTAGCTCTGCCCCGCGGGTTCGGAATCCCCAATCCTTCGAGGGGCAGGGACGCGGCGCACAACAGGCCCGGGCTGACGACGACGATGCCGTCCCCGCAGGCCCGCCACGCCAGCAAGCGCGGAGAGGATTCACCCCGCATGACCACACGCACCATCAGCAAGCGCGCCCTCGGCTGGATCGCCGTGACCGGCGCCGTCGTCGCCCTCCCCCTCGGCCTCAGCACCGGGACGGCAGCCGCCGCCCCTCACAACTGGGACGGCGTCGCCCAGTGCGAGAGCGGCGGCAACTGGGCCGTCAACACCGGAAACGGCTACTACGGCGGCCTCCAGTTCTCCCAGAGCACCTGGGAAGCCAACGGTGGCAGCGGCACCGCGTCGCACGCATCCAAGGCCGAGCAGATCCGCGTCGCCGAGAACGTTCTCGAGACTCAGGGCCCCGGCGCC
>NZ_JBAQEO010000174.1:0-1599 GCF_049286785.1 Rhodococcus sp. (in: high G+C Gram-positive bacteria)
CCGAACTGGCGTCCGCGTCGGCGGTGTCCGGGGCGTTGGGGAACTATCTGCGCCTGCAACCGACGCTCGACGAGGTGCTGGCCGCGGACAACTCGACCACCCGCGAACGTGGAATCGGATGGGACGATTGCGCGGCCCTGATGGCCGTACTGCGCCGGCACCGGGACCTGATCTTCATCGACACCGGCAACAACCCCTTGGCCGCGAACTGGCTGTGGGCCGTCGAGCACTCGGACCTGTTGGTGGTGCCGTTGCCGTTGCGCACCGACATGGCAAAGCAGGCCTACCGGATGCTCGAGGGGCTCGCCGCTCGCGGGCTCGACGAGCTGGTTCGCTCGGCACTCATCTTGACCACGGCCACCCCCGAATCGGACCCGGGCCTCGAAGGCAGTGTCATGGAAGAGTTCGGGCGCCTCGGGGTCCAGAACATCATCCGGGGAGTGCCGTACGAGCCGCAGTTCGCGTCCGGAAACCGGATCGCCTACGACCGATTGGCGCAGCCCACGATCGAGGCCTACACGAACATCGCCGCCGAAATCGCTGACCTGTTGGCCTACGGGGCGCAGGGCCGGGTGCAGTCGATGTCCGACTCGTTCGCACCTCAGCAGATGCAGCGCCCGCCGGAGGTCCCTCGACTGGCACCGCGCTTCGGGCGCACCGACCCCTACCCGCCGGTACCGGCGCGGTACGCCCAGCCGGGCTACGACTCGCCGTATGACCGGGCACCGCGCCCGGAGCCGTTCCCGGACCGGTCCACCCCACCGAATGGACGACGTTGATCAGCGCCGGCTTCACCGACCGAAGCACGCCACCGACCACCACCGAAGGAGAAACAATGACCAGGCCCCATCGGAACACGCAGCGTCACCAGGGAGTCCGCCGACTGATGTCCGCGGCTGCGGTGACGGTGACGCTACTGACGATGTCCGTACTTGCCGCTGGCCCCGCCTCGGCGCAGATCCGCAATCCCACCGAAGGGATCGTGCCGACGCTGGATTTCCTGGGCCCCGCTTTCAACAACGTGTGGGTTCGGGTCTTCGGCTCGATCTGGGGTGTGCTCCTCGGTGCCGCGGCGATCAAGTTCTTCGCCGCGCTCTACAAGATTCGGGCAGCGAAGGCCGGTGGATACGGCACTGAAATGGCTGATGCCTCTTCCGAGGCCAGGGTCGCCGGGGTGGCCTTCGGCTGCCTTGCCGCTGGCGGCGTGATCATCGGCGCGATCTTGTTCGTCGTCGGTGGCTGACGCCGGGGTCGCGTTTCCACGCCCCGCATCCGCGGCAGTTAGTTCCGTGAGAGCTGTTGTGCATAAACGAACTTCAACAGAATTGAGAAGGACATGGTGAAAGACTTTTCCTCGGTGAGTACCACCCCGGCGTCGGGGCCGACGTTCGCGACGGGGACCGGCGGCAGCAGCCCGAAGGGTGGCCTGTTCGGATGGGGCGGCGGTAAGTGGGTGCGCCCAACCGTGATCGGTGCGGTGGTGCTGTTGGTCGTGGTGCTGATCGCCGTCATGACCTCCGGTGGGGACCCCGGCGAGGACACCGGCTCGGATGCGATCCGGACCGCACACGGCCCGAACACGATCATCGACGGAGTTCC
>NZ_JBAQEO010000175.1:0-7147 GCF_049286785.1 Rhodococcus sp. (in: high G+C Gram-positive bacteria)
AAGGTACGAGCGTTGGCTGCGCAGTATTCGGTCAATTTTAGGGTTCCGTCACAGACCGACTGATGTAACCTGGGAAGGTGACGAATCAGGAGAAGCCCGAACTCGCCGGGCACGAGGCGAAGGTGCCGTTTCCCAAGCCCGAACGTGACATCGACCTGTACCGGCGTTCGATAGCCACGCTCCACGCCGCACTCCCCCACGGCTGGACGCTCACGGCCGGCAAGTCCCGCTCCCTCGCCGACGCTCCGGAGCGACTCCTCGTCGGTGCCCCGAACGGCGAGGTCGCCTCGTTCTCCGTCATTCCGGCCCGCGGCGTCCTTGCTGGGGACGCCGCCCGGTTTGCGGACGGTCTCTCGGACTCCGACCGCGGATTCGTCTGCGCCCGATACCTTTCCGAACCGGTGCGGCGACAGCTCGACGCCAGGGGACTGTCCTACGCCGATGCCACCGGGAACACCTCGCTCGCCGCGGACCGGCCGGCCATCTGGGTCCGCGACCGGGGCGCCGACGCCGATCCGTGGCGCGGTCCCGGACGGCCGGCAGCTCAGCTCACCGGCGATCCCGCCGCGCGGGTGGTCCGGGCCCTGGCCGACCACTCGGGCCAGCTCACCGTCCCGGAACTCATCCGGCTGGCGGGCGCGTCCACCGGCGCCACGTATCGCGTCGTGGAGACCCTGGAAGAGCGCGATCTCCTCGAGCGCCTCCCCCGCGGTCCCATCACCAACGTCCGCTGGCAGCAGATGCTGCGTGCGTGGAGCAGCGACTCCAGTTTCAAGGACTGCCCCACCGTCGGGTACTTCGCACCTGACGGCATCGAGTCGTTCCTCACTCAACTGGCCGAGCAATCCGGCCACCTCTACGCCGTCACGGGGTCACTCGCCGCCGCGGCGTCCGTCGAGTACGCCCCCGCCCAACAGGTGCAGATCTATGCCGACCACGGGGATGCGCTCGCCGGTGCCCTCGGGCTCCGGCCCGTCGAGGCAGGTGCCAACGTTCTCATCGCCACTCCCCGATCGGCCGCCGTCTTCGAACGCACACTCTTCCGCTCGAACATCCGGCTGGTCGCACCCACGCAGGCCTTCGCCGATCTGCTCGCCGGCAACAGCCGGCAGCAGCAGGAGGCCGAACACCTGATCGGCTGGCTCGCCGACAACGAAGGCGAATGGCGGACTCCGCTCAGGGCGAAGACGACCGAATAGCAAGACACGATCACGCCACGCCGCGAGTGATGACGCGCTCGGCGACGCACGAGGAGCAGGATGTTCTTCTTGTGGCCTCACCGGGGATCGGACGGACGTCCCGGTGATGCCGCAACCCGTCTGCACACGAAGTGAGGAACTTGCATGTCCATGGGAGTCGGGCTCAGGATCGGCAGCGTCGTATCCACGGCGGTGGTCGCGTCGAACGATCCGGGTTCAGCGGATCCGATCGTCATCGTGCGGGACACCGTCCTGCATATGTGCCCGGACGGAACCGCGATTCTCGGCGGTTCGCCGCCACGCACCGTCGGAGACACCCACACCCTGTCGGGTTTCCTCGCTCGCGTGGGCGATCCGGCCGGGGTCGCCGTCGGGGACGGCTCCCGGTATCGCGCCGAAGACCTGGTGGCCGGCGCGATGCGCTGCCTGCTCCGGGAATGTGAACCACTTCCCGACCACGGCGGACGCACGGGCGGCGCTCCCGACATTATTGCCAGCTACCCCACCAAGTGGGATTCGGCGGCTGTGTCTGCTCTTCGGGATGCCCTCGACTACGCCGACTTGTCCTACCTCTCCCTCGTCTCCGACGCCGAGGCTGCGGCAGCCTGGTTCGAATCCGAAATCGCCGAACGCCCGGGCAAACTGGTCAGCATCTACCACGTCGACGACACCGGGGCCACCGTGGCTCTGATCCGCTCGGGGGTCGAGGCGGGCAAGGCGTTCCGGTTCTCGTCGGGAGGATCGCCTGCCGCACAGATCGCCACAGCTCTCGGTGCCTTCGGCTGGCTTCCGAGCAATCTCGATGCCGTCGTCGTCACCGGAGACGGCCTGATAGCACGTGACTCCGCTGCGATCCAGGGTTTCGCGGACGCCGTGACCGCGAAGTTCGGCGTCCGCTGCGTCGTCGGACCCGGCCCCGAGCAGACGGCCGCGCTGGGGGCCGCGATCCGTGCGGCCGGGTTCAATCCGACCACCCACCGGGTGACTCCCATCGGGTTGCCACCCTCCTACGACGTCACCGAGGTGATCGACGCCGTTGCCGCGGACGACGCCGGCGCGTGCGGACCCGGAGGACGCAATCCCGGCGCAGCACCCGGTCGCGCAGGTTCGGCCGGCAAGGACGGTTCGTCCAGTCGGACCGGTTCGCCCGGCCGCGATACGTCGAACGGCCGAAGCCCTGTCCGGAGCCGGCCCGAAAGCATCGGTTCCACACGCTCCGCGGGCGGAACCGCGGTCGCCACATCGCCGCCGGAGCACGTCGGCGACAGCGCCGAGGACGAATTCCCCAGCGGGTCCCCGACGTCGGTGCGGAGCGCCTGGCTGGTCGCATCCGCCGTGGGTGCCATGCTTGTGGGCGTTGCACTCGTCTTCGTGTCGTTCGTGCTCTGAGTGTGGGGCGTCGCCGCGGTCGAGGTGCTTATCTCCATCCGACTGCACATGGTGACCTTCCTGCGGAGGTGACCCATCTGGAGCCGATCGGGACCGGACACACTAATTCGGTTATTCCCGGTATTCCGTCCCCCGCGGATTATTAGTTGGAGCGATCGAGGTGGGCCACGCCAAGGACCTCGCATCACCGCATAACCTGTTCCCGTGAGCGAATCAGGCAACTCCCGCGAGTGGTCGCGCCCCGAGGGGTCACTCCCCGATCTGCTCGTACGCGACGATCGGCTGAAGCTGTTCTCTTTCGCCACCGCGGAGAAACGCGTCGAGTATCTGTGGGTGCTGCGCGCGTTCGACCACGCCCGCGCCAACTACGTGGTCCTCCTCCACGCCGCCGAGGTGGCCCGGATTCTCGAACGCATCGCCGGCGACGACGAGTCCGGACACCTCTCACCCGCCGACATCACCCCCCTACTGGAGCAACTCCATGTCTGGGAGGTGCTCGAACGCAGCTACGACGGCACCCGGGCCGCAACTCTCGCCGAGTACCGAAACCGGCATTTCGTCTACCAGCTGAGTCAGGCCGGCTATCAGGTCTTCCGCGCAGTGGAGGACGTCCTCGCTGCACGACTCGACGATGCGTCGCTCTCCCGGCTCGCACTGCCGGAATTGCTGGCCGACATGAAGGAACTGGCCGCCGCCAACATGTCCGCCGACAACGACCTCATCTTCCGCAAACTCAACCGACTCGACGCCACCTTGTCCGACATGGCCTCCCGCGCCGCGCATTTCTATCTGACCCTCGGAGATCTGGTCCGGACCACGGAGATCACACCGGAGACTTTCCTCTCACACAAGGACGCGCTACTTACCCACATGCGCGAGTTCAGCTCCGATCTCTCCCGGTATGCACCGAAACTGACCGAAGCGATTCGCGCAGTCGACGAGACCGGCATCGACGACCTCGTCCGCCGGGCCGCGTCGAGCGACGAACGAGTATTCCTGTCCCTGGCGGAGAGAGAAGCCGACTGGCATTCCCGGTGGGTGGGGTTGACGCAGTGGTTCCTGCCGCCGGAGTCGGGTCCCAGCGAGTCGGAACGACTGCGCGAAGGCACCATGAGTGCGATCGCCGCGGTGCTGTCGCTGCTGCGACGAGTGACCGAGACCCGCAGGGGCGGGGTGAGCCGGGAAAGCCAGCTCCGGCACCTTGCGGGATGGTTTGCCGCAACCCCGTCCGAGGATGCCGCGCACGCACTGTTCCGGGCGGTGTTCGATCTCGGCCGCCCACGGCACCTCTCGATGGTGCATCCGGACGCAGACATCATCCCCGAATCCCGGTCCTGGTGGGAGGCGCCGCCGGTCGAGATCTCCCGCACCCTCGCCGAAACAGGGCGACCACCCTCACCCGGTGCGCCCGCCCGCGTGCAGCGGAACGAGGCGAGCATCCGGCGACTGCGCGAGGAACAGCTGGCCGCCCAGCGAGCACGGTCCGCTGCAGCCCGATCCCTGGCCGCCGGCGGGGTATACGAACGGATTCTCGACAATGCCGAAACCGATGTGCTGCTCAACCTCCTCAATGCCGCACTCACGGCACGTGTTCCGGTGAGCGGCAGGGTTGCCGGTGCGTCCGGCTCCGAGAACGGTGTGAAGCTCACGCTGAGCCCGCACACCGAATCCACGGTCGTGTGCACGGCCCGGGGTCGGCTGTATCTCGACGGACTGCAGGTGAGCGTTCAGTGAGAGCCCGCGACATCCCGCCCCTCTCGCTCGATACGTACCAGCGGGCCGCGCGGATGATTCTGTCGAATCACCTGGTGACGCAGACATACCCGGATCGGATTGCGCTACCTCTCCTGCGGCGGTGGGCAACCGAACTCCGGGACGATCTGCAGGAGCTGTTCGGGTATCGGCTCGAAGTCACGGAAACCACCGCCCGCCTGTTCACGGTCGCTGATCGACTCGATCCCGGAGCCCCCGCCAAGACCTCCACGGACCGCACGTTCGACCGCTACCGCTACGCCTACCTCACGTTGGCACTGGCTGCCCTCGGCCGGGCCGGTAACCAGATCACCCTGTCCGAACTCGCCGATCATGTAGCCGCCTCTGCCGCGCAGGTCGAGGGCATCGCACTCGCCACCGAGCGCGCCGCGGACCGCGACGCGTTCGTGGACGCGGTCGGCTGGCTCGCCACGCGGGGAGCGATCGCCCTCGCCGACGGCGATGCCGGGGGCTGGGCTGCCAATCCCGAGGCGGGAGAGGCACTCTACGACATCGACCGCTCGGTGGTGATCGCCCTGTTCCGTCCCGCCCGGGCGCTGCAGCACCTCCGCTCGATCCGCGGACTCCTCGCCGGTACCGACACCGAGGCGGACACCGCACCGTTCGATCGCGCCGCCGACCCGAACGAAACGGCACGGCGGGTACGGCGCGCTCTCGTCGAACGGCCCGTCGTGTACGCCGCCGAACTCACCGAAGACGAACAGTTGCAGCTCGCGCTCCCCCGCACCGCGGCAGACGTCGAACTTCTCACCGGTCTGGTCGCGGAGCGCCGCCGCGAGGGCATCGCCATGATCGATTCGTCGGGGCGTCTGTCCGACACCAGGTTCCCGGGCACCGGTACCGTCGCCCAGGTCGCACTCCTCCTCGCGGGCGAGCTGGCGGATCGCGTGCTCGATCCGGACGCCCCCGACCTGGCACGGTTGCCCGTGCCCGAGAATGCCACCGCGTCACTGGTCGACCAGCTCGACCGAGCGGTTCCCCTGTCGGGCATCTTCGACAGTCTGGCCGGAGACGTACCCGACCCGCAGATGCCGCCGTCGTCGCCGGAACCGGTCCTGTACCCGCTCGTGGAGGACAGCTGGATCCGGTCGACGATGAGCTCTCTCTTCGATCGATTCGGCAGGACGTTCGCCGCAGGATGGCAGGCCGACAGCGACGGTCTGGGCAAGGCCGCCGTGGCACTACTCGACCGGCTCAGCCTCGTCTCTGTCGTTCCAGGTGGTGTTCTCGTGCTTCCCGCCCTGGCCCGCTATCGCGGTGTCGTCGTCAATATCCGGGACCGGACGCCGGAAATCGACCTGTTCGACCGTTCACCCCACGAGATCAAGGACCCCATCCGATGACCAGCGCGCGTTTCCGACCCACCCGTGCAGGGATCATCAACCTGTGGGATTACCGCGATCAGGAGTTCTCCTTCGCGGATGGCAGGCTCGTTCTCCGCGGCCCCAACGGCTCGGGCAAGACCAAGGCGCTCGAGGTGCTCTTCCCTTTCGTTCTCGACGGCCGCATCGAACCGCGGCGGCTCAATCCGTTTGCCGGCGAGGAGCGAACGATGAAGTCGAACCTGCTCTACCGTGGGCAGGACAGCGCGTACTCGTATGTGTGGATGGAGTTCTGCCGAGGCCCGAAGGATGATCCCGAAGCGGTCACCGTCGGAATCGGGATGCGCGCCACCCGGACCAACGACAAGGTCACCCGGTGGTACTTCGTCGCCGACGGCCGAGTGGGCGTCGACTTCTCGTTGCTCGGCTCGGACGATCGCCCGCTCACCAAGAAACAGCTCGGTGAACAGCTCGGCACCGACTGCCTGACCGATCGGCCGGTCGACTACCGCGGCGCTATCGATGCCCGAATGTTCGGGCTCGGCGCAGAACGATACGACCAGTTGATCACCCTGATCCTCACCCTCCGGCGTCCGCAGCTGGCGAAGAATCTCGATCCCAAGGGCCTGTCCCAGGCACTGACCGACGGTTTGCGGCCCCTGGACGAACAACTGGTTCTCGAGGCCGCACGCTCGTTCAGCGACATGGAAGAGGTAGGACGCGCCCTCGAAGGGCTCGCCGCAGCCGACCAGGCGACGCAGCGATTCGTCGGCGTCTACACCAAGTATCTTCGCCAGCAGGCCCGTTCGGACATCGACCAGCTCGCGATCCGGCTGAAGGCGGTGGAGGACGGAATCGCCGACCTCCACCGAGCATCCGCCGAACACACTCGCAGCCAGGAAGCCCGCGCCACGGCGGAAACCGGTTTCGCACTGGCCGAGCGCGCCCTCGAACAAGCCACCGAGAATCTCGACGCGCTCAAGCGTTCGACCGCGTACCAGGGCCGCACCCAGCTCGACGACCTGGCACACGTCGTCTCCAGACTCGAGAAGTCCACCGCACAGCAGGTGGACAAGGCCCGCAGAGCCCAGGCGACGCTGCTCCAGCGCACCGAGGAGGCCGCACGGGCAGACGCCGCTGTCGCCCGGCTCGTGGAGTCACTCGCCCAGGCCGAGGACGAACTGCAACTCGCTGCCGAGGACGCCGGAATCGCGTGGACCGCGCTGCCCGGGAGTGTCCGCCCGGATCAGCTCACCGCCGCGCTGCACGGTCACGCCGAGGAACGCGACGGTGACGTACGGGTGGTGCGTGCAGCATTGAGCACGGTCGAGAAGGCCGGCACCGAACGGACCCGTGCGGATACCGCGGCCCGGCGCGGTCGCGAACAACTCGACCGCGCCCAGGCGGCGGTGGTCGAAGCCGGGGCAGCGGTCGAATTGGCACGCAGCAATTGCGCTGCGGCTC
>NZ_JBAQEO010000176.1:0-2140 GCF_049286785.1 Rhodococcus sp. (in: high G+C Gram-positive bacteria)
TGGTCGATGTGATCGTCGAGGTCGGCGATTCCGAGAGCACGCAGTGCGATGTCGTCGGGTATGAGATCGAATCATCGGAGGCGTTGGGGCACAAAGGAACCAGGGTGCTTCTCCCGTTGCCGGACACACTCGCCGCGTCCGGGGAACACCTGATGGTGCCCGCGAGCGCGACCGGCTTCGTCCGTGATGACCTGGCGGGTTTCGGTGCCGCCGTCGCCGCGTTCCGGGCGCAACTGAAAGGGCCACGCTGATGCGTTTCTCCGCTGCCGTCGGACGGCAGGTCGTCGGCACCGACGCCGCCGACACGGTCGGTCAGGTCGCCGGGTTCGTTGTCGACCCGGCCGGGCGCCGGGTGGTTGCGGTGCAGGTGAAAAAGTCTGGGTCGGGCACCGTGTTGCGGTGGTCGAGCATCGGCAGCTTCGGCGACGACGCGGTCATCGTCCGCGGCCCGGGCGCGGTCGGCGCACCCGACGCAACGATCACGGCGCTGACCGGCAAGGACCACGACCTGGTCGGTAAACGGGTGCTGACCGCGGCGGGAAACGAGGTGGGCACGATCGCCGACGTCGACTTCGATCCGGATTCGGGGGCGATCACCTCCCTGCTCCTCGATGCAGGGGAGGTGGCCGGGGTCCGTCTTGTCGGGGTCGGCTCCTACGCCGTCGTCGTCGACACCGATTGACCGAACCGCGTGTCGGGAACCATGTCCATCCACCACCCACCGACCGGTCCACTTCCGCTCTTCGACGCCCGCGGCCACCGCGGACTGATCGAGCGACTCGTTCTCGGCCCAGCCGAGCGCGCAGACCAGAACAGGCGCTAGCACCAGCGGATCCCCGGCCCGCAAACCCGGCTCACGCGGCCACTGCGGGTACTCACCGCCACCGGGCTCGGCGGGCTGCTCGGCGGATGGGTGATCCCTCGCGCCGTTCCTGTCCGGCTACGCCCCCGGTACCGACGCCACCCCCGCCACCGTCAACGACCTCTTCGTCGGCCTCGCCGTCGTCGCGGTCACGTCGACGCCCGCACTGCCACCACCGCCGACTGACCACCCCCATCAGCGCCTGCCGCCATCGCTCGCTGCCCGGGGACACGAGGCAAGAGGACGCCACACCCCCGTGGCCCGTCCTCGCGTGGCGAACAATGCCGGTGCGACGGCCAATGGGACTCGAACCCGCCGATGACCGTGATTTCGTCCGCACCCGCTCCCCGATCCGGCAGGATGGATACACGGTCTCGAAGTGTCCACAGTCGGACGGTGCGGGTAAATGAAACGCATTCTGCACGTGCTGATCAACGTCGCCTTGTGCGCGCTCGCGGTCGTCGTGTTCCTCGCGGTGTTCGGCTCCTCCCGGGACACGACACCACATCCGCTCGCCGACAAGACGTTCACGATCCACGGCCGGCCGACGACGTGCAGCACGCTCTTCGGGCAGGCGTGCGACTACAGCCTCCAGTCCGAGTACAACCGGTGGGGGAACGGACTCGAATCATTCGTCGAGTCGAGCCCGCTGGGCTCCTACGCCACCGATATCGGGTTCGTGGCCTCGGCGAAGCTCAGCCTGCAAGCGTGCGGGCTCGCCCGGACCGCGGGAAAAACAGTCCTGGAATTCGAGGCCTTGGCCCGGCGCGAGCACCCCGACGCCACCAGTGCGCAACTGTTCCCGTTCTGGAACCGGACGCGACAGGGGCTGTGCCCCAAGCGATGAGCCGTCAGCATCGCCGGGACGGCACCATCGAACCCCCGCGCATACCTCTCGGCAATCCGGTGCCGCGGGGCGTTGCCGCCGCAGGTGGTGGGTGCCCGGTTGTCCAGTCGGGCCCATTCGTACAGATCTCACTTTCGGTACGCCCCAGAAATGGAGTTGGGATACGCCCGGGTATCGACGAGCAAGCAGGACCTCGCACGGCAGATCGACGCGCTCACGGAGGCCGGGATCGACCCTCCGAACATCTACGTGGACAAGAAATCCGGGGTCGCCACCCACCGACCGACCGGGGTTGCTGGCGCTGCTGGGCTACACCCGAACTAATGGGCGATGTCATCGTGGTGCACACCCTCGACCGGCTCGGCCGCACCGTCAGCGACACCCTGAACCTGGTCCATGACCTGCGCCAACGTGGCATCGGTTTCCGGAAC
>NZ_JBAQEO010000177.1:0-17117 GCF_049286785.1 Rhodococcus sp. (in: high G+C Gram-positive bacteria)
GGGCATCGGTCAGATCGGACGGATACGGCGTCGGCTTGCGACGTTTCCTGCGAGCAACCACGGCCCCAATCATGCCGCCACCGGCCGGTCCGCCGCGCCCGAATCGAACACTTTCAAAACACTCTCTCAATGGCCTGCTCATGGACTGTTCCTTCCCCACCGTGATCGCCGATAAAAAGTATCATTGCTTCATGTCGATTATCGAACGCATTAAGGTCGCCCTTCCGCTCGGTCTGATGCGGATCAAAAATGCACCTTCGGTAATGTTTACCGATGCCGCTTTGATGCGAACTATCAAGCGTACGACCTACCTCTCATACGTAACTGCTGCTGTGGTCGTTGGAATGGTTTTCGTTGTGTTTTTCAAGTCGACTCCGCAGATACCCGACGCGGCTCGTGAGTTCTCGACAATGCAGCGAGTGCAGTTTTTCTCGACGAATTTCCTGACTGTTTGGTTGACTGGCACTGAGCGTGATGCGCCCACGGTCAAACAAATGGTCAGTGACACTTCCGTCCTTCCGTCGAAGTGGTCGACGGAGCCGGTAGAGATCTCCGATGTCAGTGTGGCCGATCTGGACCGTTCGGATACTGGCGCTGAAACCGAGTGGTGGGTCAAGCTGGGCGTGACCGTCGTTCCGCCGAACAGTGGAATTTCACAGCGTCTCTACTACCTCGTGACTGTGATCGAACAGGACGAGGCGATGCGTGCACTGACGATGCCCCGTCTAGTCGAGCATTCGCGGCCGAGTGTCGACGTTGTCACGGACTTCGATTCGAGTGTGTCGATGACCTCGAACCTCGGGACCGCGGTGTCCGCGTTCGTGGCTGCGTACTTCACGGCTGGGGAAGGGGAGCTCAGACGATATGTGTCGTCGTCGTTCAGCGGAGGCCCCGTCCCTGGATCTCCGTACACGTCCGCTGATGTGCTCGCGATTCGAACGAAGGGTGCGGTGAATGCTGATCAGCATGAGGTCGGCGAGCCCGTGCGAATTCTTGCGACGGTGCGCGCAGGATTTTCCTTGACCACGTTCAACACGATGGATGTCCCGATGACCGTTCACAGGACCGACAACGGCACGTGGCAGATCGACTCCGTCGATACCGTCGTTTCTATTGCCGATCAGCTTGTGCCCGGCAACTGACCAGAACGCGACGTCATTTCTTCGACGAGAAGGCCGGCGGTCACATCGAACGTCGTGACCGCCTCGACCAGCTTTGCGAGCATTTCGGGCGCGAGGTCGATGCCGTGGCGTTCGATGTTTTCCTCGAAATCAGCGGCCTGGCTCCTACTCATCCCTTTGGTCAGCAGATTCATCCCGTGTACGAACGCCAGGGATGTCGCGTAGGTGGCTGATGCAGGAGTTGCGTTGCGAGTGCATGGCACAAAATTGTTCAAGTCGAGGACCGCGGCGTCCGCGCCTTGATGGAAGCCGTCAGTCACCTTCACCGAGTCCGTGCCGTCGATCACCTGAACCGGCTCCGTTGGATGTCCGTGATCGACGACGACCGTCACATGTTTCATTGAGTCGACGGGAATCGAATCGAGTTGCACGTCGACATCAGGCGATCTCGTAGTCGCGTTATACGTCGCAGCCCACCGGATCCGGTCCTTTGTCAACCGCACAGTGCCCGATGACGGAGCCGACACCCACAAGATGCACGTCGGGCGAGATGACAGCGTCCAGAAAACTGGCGCCCGCACATCCGAATTGATCCACACCGTCGATGCATCGTCGAGAACACCCCGATGATAGAGCCGCGCTACCCGTTCCAAATTTCGGGCGAGATTCATCGACGTGCCCTGTGGGGACGAGATGTAGAGGCGCATGGACCACATCATAGTCTGCACTTTTGCCATCACAGTGCTCTTCTGTGGCGAATATCCAATAGCTTTTGACCGACAGATGTGGGCCCCAGGGGTCTACTACTTCCGCGCACGTTGATGGCGGCTGTGCGAGCGAATCTGACGTGGATCTCGGATAGTTGGCATGGCGAGTGCGGACGGTGCATTTGGCTGGTTGTCTGGTGCAAATCATGGCTCAAGATTTGGGCTATAGGTAGCGATTGGCATGGCGAGGTGCATGGCGAGAGTCATGGCGATGTGCGTGGCGATGCTCTGGGCTGGGAGGTCTGGGCAGGAACCTGTACTTAGGGCGCGTCGCAAGCCAAAAGGTGCAGGTCAAGTGCATGCAAGTTGTTGGCTCTCTCGTGATCGTGGGGTCCGGTATGGCGGCGCTTATGGCGTACCTCTGGGTCATGTTGTGGCGCACCTGTGACTGCAAATTGTGGAGGCATGTAGGCCGCAGAAGGTTCCTCCGAAGCGCCTTTGTGAGCAGCAGTTTAGGCGTCCGTGCCCTAATGAGGTCCAAACAACCGCTGACCAGTTCTGGTCATTATCAGGGACGTGACCTCCCGAGAATCTGGCTGACATTCCCGTGATTAAAGGTGCGCACTACTGGCAGATCATCGACTCGGAACTGGCAGCGAAAAACGGCGACCGTCGGTGCTAGCCTTTCCGAGGAAATGGCCCGCCGGCGGTGATTTACATTTTGAGCGCCGAGTGCGCGCAGGCGTGGGCGGGGATCGAATCGAAAGGGGAATAATGTGAACATCCTTGGCGAGGGAAATGCGTTCGACATCGTGGCGCAAGGAATCCGCGATACCGGTAACGGATCAAGCTTCGACCCCTCGGCGATACTGCCGTGGCTCGCAGGCATCCTGGCGGGTGCCGTCCTCGTGGTAGCGGCATGGCGGGCGTTCAAGGCTTTTTTGAGCGACGGCAAGGACGGCGCGGATGTCAATCCAGAGGCGCACACCAAGAAGCAGAGCAACATTGCGATCAGCGCAGGCGTCGCGATCGCGTTCATCACCATCGGCGCACTCGTGATTGGATTCGTCGTCAATATCGTCACCGATTTGGTCGGGTGACCTGACGTGCGGAGTTTCCGCGTCTACAACCGCGTACGCAAGGTAGGCGTGACATGGCGTGTCGCGGGTGTCGAGTTCGGAATCCCGTCGATGACGGCCCTCTTTCTGATCCTCGCCTCCGTGGTGACGCTCTCGGCGCTCGCCGCATTCTTCGGTGGAGGCGCAGCAGCAGCACTGATCGGTGTGAGCGGCGTTGTCATTTTCCTCGGCGCATTCGTGATGATCTCGAGGCTCGTCGGTATGGGTCGACTCGCCGAAGGAACGCAATTTCGGCTGCTCGTCGACTCGATGCGGAGACGCCGCTACGAAAACTTCTCGACACCCGACGTCCCAGGCGACGTCAATGACGACCAGGAACTGTTCACGGAGTCAACGTCCGTGTACCGAAACTTCTGACCAGGGAAAATAGAAGGGGACGACATGGGGGACTATCTGATCCCGGTGCAAGAGGCGCAAGGCAACCTCATTTACACCGACTCCGGTCGAATCTGGGCGAACTATCAACTCGACGGGATCAACGTCAGCCCATACCTCGCCAGCTCCATCGCCAACGGGCAGGCACGAAACAAGGCCTTGTTCAAAAACCTGAGCATGGCCGCGAGCGGCGACATGCTGCTGCTGGGGATTAAAGCCAAGACCGCGCCGGAACAGATGATCGAAAGAGTCCTCAAGGGCATTCCGAATCTGGACGAGGGCCGTCATCCCGATCTGTTAGCGGAGATCGACACCTTCTACGAAAAGATGTGCCGGGGCGAGATCGAGGAGTTCCAGCGCCTGTACGTGCTGAGCGTGGAAATCCCGACGTCGGCCAGCGGAACCGCGAGCACTGTCGCGAAGATCAGCGGTTCGGACCCGTTCGCCACAGTCGACCGCAACTGGGTCGCGGAGCGAGAGAAGGAGATCTTCAACCTGCTACCGGAGTCGTTCGAACCGAAGCGGACGACACCCGACATGCTGCGTTGGGTCCACGAACGCATGCGCCTGCGGGGTATCGATGTCCCGTCGTCGCCGTCGAAGGATGATGGTCGCGCATTTTCATCCAAAGGATTTTCCAACGTCATCATCGATAAAGTCGCCGACACGAGGCCGGTCCTCGACGAATTCCTTGAGGGGGTGAAGTCCGGTGCGGTCAAGGGATCGAAGAAGCGTCGCCTACCGCGGTTCAGTGAGAATTTCTCATCGATTCGGTACGGGCAGCAGATCGCGGTCTACAGCCCGGAGGAACGAACGGAGAGCCTCCCGGACGGCCCTGCGAGTTTTCAAACGCTCATGGCAATCGGATCCTGGCCTACCACTCCCAAGAAGATGCTCAACACCTTCACATACCTGGTCGATCAAAACGTCGGGGTTGACGCGGATTTTGCGCTCCGTTTCTCGTTCAGTCAGGAGGCTATTTCTGTTGACGAGACTCGCCGATTCTTGAGAACTCTGGAATCGGAGCACCGTGCGAATTCTGTCGACGAATTCGATGCCCGCGCGTACGGTGACCGTGGCCGTGAACGCAGGCTCCTGCAACAGCAGGTTTCGCAAGAAACCGGGGCGCGAGGCATGGAGGTTGCAGCCATTTTCGCGTTTGCGCACCCACACCGGACCACCTTGGTCAAGCAGGTCCGTTCCCTCCGCCAACTCTTCGAAGACAACGGCTTCGAGCCGACAATTCCCGTCGGCGGCCAATTCGAGCTACTCAAGATGATGATGCCCGGGTCGTCGTGCACAACGATGGGCCAGGAACTGAAGGGCACCACCACAGTGCACGCCTTCTCCGCGTGCCTTCCAGTCCGCAAGACTCACGCCGGGGATGAGTACGGAATGCCGATCGCGGTGAATATGGAGAACGCGCTCGGTCAGTTGATCCTGCACGACTACTTCGGCGCCACCGAAGGTGGTAGCGGTTCGATCGCGATGACAGGTGACCAAGGCTCGGGCAAGAGTTATCTCCAGAAGAAGTTGGTCGGGCAGATGTCCGATCTACATCTCCCGGCTTGGATCATCGACCAGAGCGAGCACGCCGAATGGGTTGTCTACGCGCAGCAGCTCGGCGAGTTCGGCGTCATCGACGTCATGAACCCTGAACATTCGCTCGACCCACTCAAGGTGCTTCCCCCGGAGAAGGCCGGGAAATTGTTCGTCGACCTCATGTTGCCGCTGCTGGAATTGAAGCCGAAGAGTGCGGAAGCTGAACTGCTGGTGACCTTACTCAAACCGCACCAACGTGAGGCATACCGGATCCTGTCGAGCCGCGCCCTGATTGAGCACCTACGAAATAGCGGAACCGAAGCAGCTGCGAATTTGCGCCGCGGCCTCGAGTTCTGGGCAGACCAGGAATACACCCACACCATTTTCGATCCGGTCGGGGACGACGGTCGGGTCTGGGGCCTGCCCGCGTTCGAGCCGAGCAAACGGACCGTTGTGTTCAAGACACACGGAATGACGGTGCACAAAGGTGAACTCAGAGACGACACCGAGCCGTCGAAGCAATTCGGGCGGGTGCTGTTCACCGCGATCGCCGCATACACCGCACACGTGTTCTCCCTCACGCGCGACCCCAGCGGGTTCATTGCAGACGAGGTGTCGTTCCTGTCGGGCACGAACGTGCTCGAGGATCTGGTGAAAACCCCGGACCGTGTCGGCCGTAAAGCCCGGAACTTCGTTGTCGCGGGTACGCAGCTTGCGAAGGATCTCCAGGACGGCAACTACGATCTGATCAAGACGAAGATCGTTTTCCGGCAGACCAATCGAGAGAATGCGATCTCCGCTCTCGGCTGGATAGGAATCCCTCCCACCGAGGTCATGATCGAGAAGCTGACCTCGGATACCTCGCCGCCTGACAAGAAGAACCAGAACCGGGCGCTGCGTGGCCGTGAAGGTGAGGGCTGGCTCAGTGACGGAGCGGGGTCGATCGTGCGAGTGAAGGTTCTGCCGCAGATGAGCGAGCGCCGGCACAGGTATGCGGACACGACGGCGAGCACGATGATCCGGTTCGAAGATCTGTCGAGCTACGCCGGGAACAACGGCCATGTCTAATCCGCTGGTCGATTTCGTCGACTTGGTGGACCAGTACGGCACCCAGGTCAATTCCTTCACGGTCCAATTTGCCGGTGGTATGTCGTCGGCGATCTGGCGGTGGGGAACCGAGCTGATCGTGTTGTTTGTCCAGATGGCGTTGACCTACGCGATCTGGATGCTGGACCTGGTCATCAACCAAGGCCTGTTCCTCGACATCGCCCGCTCGGTGTATCAAGTACTGCTTGACACCGTCTACCAGTACGTCAATCCACTGATAGTCGGCACAGTCGCGTTCATGATCCTGATGGCGCGGATCTTCGTCGGCGACAAAGTCTTGAGCGACGAAAAGACCGGTCGCATCACCGGGTACGAGCTGAACTACGCAACGTTCGCCGACGAATCGTTCGCCAAAAAGGTCGGTAACCAGCTGGCGAACACTGGCATTTTGATGTTCATCATCATCGTGGCGATGGCGAACCCATTCGCGCTGCTGACGAAGATTTTCAGCTTCATCAACTGGTTAGTCGCATCGCTGGCTCCGAACTCGGTAGGCGCAAGCCCGCAGGTCGACGGTGTACTCGTCCCGATGCTGCAGCTGATCAACTACCAGAACGTTCTGGCGCCCGCCTGCAACGAGTCCTGGTCGAGAACGACCGCGGCCGGAGGGAACCTCGCGAAGCTGGCGTGCTTGACCAGCGACGAGGAAGCGGCGACCACAGCAAGTCCGGTGACACTCGTCCTGGCGATTATGTCGGTCGTCATGATCGCGGGATTCGTGTGCTTCTCGTGGGTCATCCTCATGCGGTTTACCTGGATGCTCTACCGCATGATCGTCAATATCGCGATCGTCCCGTGGCAAGCGGCACTGCTGATCGCCAACCCCGGCAGTGAACGGAAAAAACTCGACTCGATCAAGGACCGGTTCCTCGACGCAGGCAAAAGCCTGTTCTGGCTCCTGGTCACCGTTACTGTCGCGGCAGCTGTACCCGCTGCCCTCCTGAACGGGCTGGCCCTGGCGAAACTCCCGGCATTCGTGACGATGCTGATGTCGTCGGTGCTGTTCTTCATCGCTGGCCGGGTGGCGAACAGCCACATTGGCCGGAAGTGGAAGCGTGAGAAGGACGGAACGCGCGTCGAGATACTTGACGGAACCACCGGGTGGAACGATTTCCGTGTCAACGGCGGCATGGGCAAGTGGCTGGCGCAGCCGTTCAACGACGCGCAGAAGGCATCCGCGGCAGAGCTGGCGATGTCGGCCGAGATCATCGACGGCACTCGCGAGACGATGGGCTCCCAGGGCAGTGCACAGAAAGGCGTGAAGGTGGACAACTCTGCCGTGGAGGATCCGGGGATGGACGAGGCCGTCCGGACCGTTGAACTGGTTTCGACCCAGCCCACCGTCACCGTCGCTCTGGCAGCAGACAAGGATCGCAGTTCAGCTGACGCCGAGACAACGGGTTACCCAGTGACTGCTGACGAATCTGGTTCCTCGGCAAGAGAGTTTGCCGCAGCTGCTGCTGCCGCCCTCGTCGCAGAGGCGGATGCCGGCAACGCGATGAGCGCGGGAAGTGGTGTCGCAGGTGGGCTCGTGGACCCAGCTACCTCGCCCGGCAAGGCAGAAAGTGCGGCGACCGCCGCCACGGTAGGTGCCGGTGTAATGACCGCACTCACCGCTGACGGCGGGAGCCGGCATCACCGTGACGACGAGGAGACCTCGCCCGGCCAGGCCGATGCCGTCACCACAGCTGACGAAAAAGTCGACGCTGCGGAGAATCCGGTCGCCGCCCGTCGACAGATGATCGAGAGTTACATCGGCGCTGTCGAGCAGATCACTGTCGATCCTGACGTGATCGACGAGGAGCCGGTGGCGGCATCGACCGCACAAGCGGCCGAGTCCACGGCGTTCCGCCGGATAGCGAAGGTCTACGACGAGTCGGTAGCGGATGGGGATGTGAGCCCGACGACGAGCGGCGTGACCGGTGGGTTCGGAGAGTTCCTGTCAGTGACTCGGAGACTCGTCGAGTGGAACGAATACAAGACGCTCGCGAAAAGTCTCGGAATGAACATCGGACCCGTACCTGATGAATTATCAGAAAAGAAGCCGAATATCACCTTCTATTCGTCTTCCGAAGACGGAAAAAATGACGTCAGATATCGTGGTCGCGACGGATTCGGTGACGCGATCTAAGATCACTCGTGCGTGTTATTCTTCGACACGAATGGGGAAAGCTGCACCGGAGGAATAATGGCTATTTTTGACACGTCTGATGACGAGCAGGAACTGGAGAGGATTCGGGCTTCTCTACTTGGTGGAAATCGGAGTGAGGACACGCCCGCGGCCGCGCCTGTCGCGCCACCTCAGGCACCTCCTGTCGCGCCACCTCCGGCAGCGCAGACATCGACGGCCCAGGAGGCGCCGACATCCGCGGTGACGAACCTGCTGGACGTCGCCGTCGATTCGGCGACCACAGCACCGGCTCCCACTCCCGCGACTCCTGCTGCCGCCACTACACCACGGCCGTCGTTCACGGCGGTGCGTCCCCGCAACATCTCGCCGGTGGCCTCCGCGGCACCTGCCGACGCCACCCCCGCCGACATCGATATCGACGATGTCGCGGAGATCTCGACACCTCAGATCAGCAACCCCACCCCCAAGACGGACGACCAGCTGAGCCAGATCCTCGACGGGGTGTCGGTCGAGCAACTCCGAGAGCTGCTCGCCAAGAACCCGCAGTTACTCGACCAGGCTGTGAGCGCTGCATCGACCGCGACCGACACCACGGTGGTCGCTGACGCCGAGGCGTCAATTCAGGACGCGCCCCATACCGACACCACGCTTGCCCGCTCGGACCTGGCGACGCAGGGGTGGCGAGCCTGGTTGGTCAAGCTGGGCATTCCCCTGCGTAAGGGTGGGGGCGAGCGATTCTGTGACCTCATGGATTTCGCCCACGCCGTGATCCGCCGTGACCTGGGCGGTCCCATCGTCATCGGAGTGACCTCCTACCGCGGGAGCTGCGGCAAGACATCGGCCACGGTGCTGTTCGCCCGACTGCTGGCGGAGATCCGCGGCGACAATGTCATTGCGCTCGATACCGACCTGCACGGAACATTGCTGTCGCGAGCGTCCAGTGTGGTCCACGAATCGACTAGCAATAAGTCGACGATGTCAACGCTGGCGGAGGCCCTGAGGAGCGGAGGCGTCGACGTCACCCGCCGGGTGTGGGACGGCGGCGGCGGATTCGCCTTCGTCCCGGGAAGCCGGACGCACAAGGCGAATACCGTCACCGGGGACGAGTACCACATGGTTGTCGAGGCCGTGCGTCAAGTGAGCTCGATCGTGCTGGTCGACATGTCCGCGCTTAGTGACACGGCGCTGTGCCAGGCTGCGCTCGACAGTCTGGACGGGCTGGTCATGGTGTCACCCACCGCCCAGGACAGCGTCCAGGCCCTGTACGAGACACAGTCAGATCTGCAGCAACGAGGTGTCGGCCACCTCAACCGTCATCGCATCACCATGCTGAACAACACGAGTCCGGTCAGGACGCTTGTAGACACAGAAGAGTTCGCGCGTGGCCTGAAACACCGTGACAAGCGGGACGTCGTGGAGATCCCGTACGACCGGCACTTGGCTATGTCGAAAGAGATCGACATTTCTCAGTTATCGACGTCTGCGAAGACGGTCTTCGTGCTCACTTTGGCGGCTCTGATCGACACATTCGATGCGAGAAAAGTGGATTAAGAAGACTCGGCAGAAATTGGTAGTGTTTCGATGAGAGAAAGGGCAAATCAATGAGCGACAGTCTCAAGTTCGACGAAATCGGCCGAATTATGGCGGAGCACCTGAAAATGCTCGACGAGGAGCGCGGTGCCGTCAATGAAACTAAATCTCAACGCGAGCAGGCCGCCAAAGCAGAAATGGAAGCCGAGCAGCGTTACGCCGAAAAGATCCAGCAGGTTCGTGACGAGGGGTACGTGACCGACGCGTTGCTCGAGAAGTGCGGCCACAAGGTCGGCAAACGGCGGGGACGCCCGACGAAAGTGGCCGCGAACTCCGTGGCAGCACCCGCGGCGACCACGTAACCGAAGGGCCGCAACATGTTCACCAACACCATCAGGGACACCCACACGCGCATCACAGTGCAGGTGCCCGGCCACACCGTTGACATCAACCTGTCCAGGGATCAATCGGTGGCCTCGGTACTCACTCAGGTCGTGCCGTACATGAAGGGGGCATTGACCGACGAGGACGAAGATGTCGTGCAGTGGATCGGTGACCGGGACGCTATCTGGCAGATGACGACCACGCTGGGAGCGCATCTGCCCGCAGGGAAGTCCCTCAAGGACCTCGGCATCGTCGACGGCCAAGTCCTGGTGTTGACCAAGAGCGACCAGCGGGAGTCCTACCCGCCTCTGATCGACGACGTCGCCGAGTCGATCGCGTTCGCGCAGCGGGACATGGCCTCGTGGACCAGCGCGTCCGCGCGGGCACTGGCGTCGTTCGTCGCTCCGTTGGTGGCGTTGGTGTCGGTGGCCGCATTCGCGTACGGCGCCTGGACCGACATTCTCGATCCGGTTGGTCAGGCCTCGGCCTGTGGTGCGCTCGCCATAGCGGCGGCAGGTCTGATCGTCGGGGCGGGGCTCGGGATCCGCAAGGTCAACGATCCGTCGACACGGACCCTGGCCGGGGCGGTGATCCTGGTCGGGTACGTGTGCGCAGCCGGCGCCGGTTTGCTTGTCATTCCCGGCACGGTCGACTTGTTCAGCGTGGTGGTCGCCGCGCTGGTGACGATGACGGTCGGGGTGATCGGTCTGACGTCGATCGGCATCCCGGCTCGGCTGCATTACGCCGCAGCCGCTTTCGGCGCGTTGGTGTTGGTAACTTGCCTGCTGACGCTGGTGACCGAACGTGATCCGCTGGTGTTCGCGGTGATCCTGGGTGCGGCAGCATTGCTGTTCCTACTGTTCGCGTCGCGTCTGTCGCTTGTACTGGCCGGTATCCCGATGCCGTTCGTGCCGACGATGGGTGAGACTTTCATTCACGAGAACGTCGACGACATCACCACGGTCGAGTCCGGTTCGAGCAGCGCCGCAATCACCGCGATCATCAACCAGGAACAGCAAGTCCGGAACGCTTACCAGTGCATCGTCGGACTGACGTGGGGCGCGCTCGCGACGATCGTGATGTCCGCTGTGATCGCTGGGGCGAACATGGATCACCACCAGTCGGCAGTAATGGTGTTCTACGTCGTCATCACCATCGCGGCACTGTTTCGCGGCAAATCATTCGAGGATGCGGTGATCTCACGGTCCTGGATCGTCGCTGCCGCTGCCACATACACGCTGTTCGTGCTGACACTAGCCCTGACAGGAACGGAATACTCCCACGCGATGGTCGGTCTCGGCGTCCTCGCGTTCGGTACCGTCGCGGCCTGCTACGTCTCCATTCGTGAGAAGGTCGTCAACTCACCGATCATGCTCAAGCTCCTCGAAATCATCGAATCGATGTCGTTCGCGGCACCGATCGTGCTGATCGTGGTGATCCTCGACGGCTACAACAAGGTTCGCGGGCGATGATCCGTCGGACCGCGGCCGTGGCGGGCGTCGTCGGGGTGCTATTGGCATCGGCAGCACCCGCTGCGGCAGTCGAACCTCCAGACATTCAGGGGATCCCTCTCACCACCCCCGACGATCCGAGCCCGGCGCCGCCGGTGCCAATGGTGCAGCGCACAACCTGTCAGACGTCGGCGACACTGGACGGGTCGGACTTCATGCGCTCGGCCCCAGCGAACGTAGCCTTCGATGTCGACGAGTTGCACCGGTATGCCACCGGGAAAGGGATCACCGTCGCAGTCATCGATTCCGGTGTCTCACCGAATATTCGGCTTCCCCGACTGAGCGGTGGAGGGGATTACATCGCCACCACCACCGGCCTCGAGGACTGCGACCACCACGGCACACTCGTCGCGGGCATCATCGCGGCCACCCCGGCTGCCACCGACGGCTTCGTCGGTGTCGCCCCGGACGCATCGGTGCTGTCGATCCGGCAGACGTCCTCGGCGTATGAGCCTGCCGACAAGGGGCCCGACGCGCCACCGGGTGGATCGTCGACACTGGCGACGCTGGCACAAAGCATCGTGCGTGCCGCGAACTCCAACGTCGACGTCATCAACCTGTCGATCACCGCCTGCTACCCGACGGACCAGTTCGTCGACACTTCCGACGTCGCGGCAGCGCTGCGGTACGCCGTCGACGTCCAGAACGTCGTGGTCGTCACCGCGGCAGGCAACGCCGGAACCGAGTCGTGCACGTCGAACCCCGGATACGACCCCGCCAACGGTAGCGACCCCCGCAACTGGGACGGTGTCACCCACGTGTCGATGCCCTCGTTCTACGCGCCGCTGGCCCTGAGCGTCGGGGGAACCACCCTGACCGGCGAGGCCTACACCGGCACCATGTCCGGACCGTGGGTGTCGGTCGCCGCCCCGGCCGTCGACGTCGTCTCCCTCGACCCCACCAAGGGCGACACGGGAGGCCTGACCAACGCGACCGTCGGCAAGGACGGCCCCCGTGCCGTCACCGGAACCAGCTTCGCCTCCGCCTATGTCGCGGGTCTGGCCGCGCTGATCCGTGAGAAGCACCCCGACCTGCCCGCCCGTCAGGTGATGGACCGGATTCGCAACACCGCCCACACCCCGGGCGCCGGCGACCGTAACCTGATCGGCGCCGGAGTCGTCGACCCTGTCGCCGCACTGACCTCGACCACCGCCGACATCCCAACTGCCATCGCCCCACCGTCACGCGCGGATGTGAGCGCTGCACTATCCGACCCGGAGACACTGACCCGCAACATCGTGATCATCACGATCGCCGGAATGTGCGTGCTCGGCCTCGTCGTCGCCGTCGCACAACGAATGCTCCGAGAGGACCGGACATGATCAAACTGACCGAGTGGACCGCCACGGGTGCGGTCGTGACAGTGACCGGCGCCGTGTTGGTGATCGGGGCACTGCCTGGAGACAACCTCGCCCGCCCGATTATCGCGGCGGTGGCTGCGCTCGTGGTGGTCGCGATACTCTTCGCTCCCGGTGGATGGACTGCCGTGGACAGGTTCCGCCGTCGACGCCGGTTCGCCCGCCCGTCCCGGTTGATGTCGGTGTTGTACTCGACGATGCGGTGCGGGACGGTGTGGGACGGGCAGAGCGTGTCGATGTTTGTGGCGGTGCGGCCGTTGCCGTTTCAGGTGTCCGTGGTCGGTGTGAACGAGACCGGCGTCGAGTCGCGTGCGCTGCCGATGAACCTGGTCCGTGACCACCTTGTCCAAGGCGATGTGAACCTCGAAGCGATCCGCGTGATATCCAGTGGCTATCGCGCCTACGGCGACAGCGCCTATGGGCAGGCTTATGCGTCGGTAGTCGGTGAGACCGCGATCCCGGATACCTTGCGCACGGTGATCGAGGTTCGGGTCAATCTCGCGAAGTCGTATCAGAGCGTGCTCGCCAGAGCTACGAACGGCAGCGTACCTACCGGTGTCGGCAGTGCCGCTCGCATTGTTTCTGCGCGCCTCGAGCGGCAGTTGAATATCGATGGGTTCGCGGCGAAACTTATGAAGCCTAGCGAGATTCGCTCTTTTCACGACATGTTGCTCGCGCCGATGAATGACGGTTTCAAGGATGAGCGGTGGACCCACCTCGGTGGGCAGGTGCCAACGGTGACCGCGGAACCGACCGAGTGGAGTGAACTGGCGGTCGAACGGTGGCTCGGTGTCCCGGCCGATCGCATCGCGTATGTCGTCGAGATAGGTGCCGACCGGCACCAGCAGACCGCGGTGGGTATGACCGTTGCCTACTCCTACGATCAGGCGGCGAAGATTCCCGCGCGGTCGCTACGGCTGCGCTCGAACGACGGTGCTCACGGTGACCATGCGACAGCGCTGCTGCCGCTCGCGCAGACTGTGGCATCTCCGTCCCCGTCGTTGACGGTGAGGGAAGGAGCGGACTTCCCTGTCGCGCTCCCGGCATTCGGTCTCGGGGTGTATCTCGGCCCGGCGAGTGACGAGTCGGGCCGCGTGTTCCTCAACGTGGAGACCGGCGGCGACGTGCTCTGGCTCGAGACTCCTGAGTCGTTCGTCCATCAATTGGCGGCGCGGATCACCACCACCGGTGCGAGGGTGGGTGTCTACACCGACACGCCGCAGTGGTCGGACCTGGCTGGGAGCGTGCTGGGGTTGCGGCTCTCTCCGACGGGGCCGGTCGATGTCGCCATCTACGAGGGGCAGCCGCCGTCACAGATTCCTGCCTCGACAGCGGTTCTGGTATGGGCGCCGCAAGGCGCTCCTAAGGCGGTGACCCACCGGATCACTGCCGACGATTCCGGCGTGATGACGGTTATCTCGCGGACCTCGCGTGCAAGGTTCGACTGGGAAGCCCCCCGCGCAGAGTTGCCGTTCGTGGCGTCGCTGGCCGGGTGAAGAGCGAAACGACACCCAGGACGGGGCAGAACCCATCGGGCAGTGACGAGGCAGGGACTCCGCAACAGAAGAGTGGCCATCTGATCTCGGCGGTCGCGAATATGCAGCGCAAGGGCACATCCAAGTGGAGGTGATCTGGTCGGCCACTAATCGGTAGCATCCAGGCGGATTGATATATCTGACTTACGGGCACAAATATCAGGAGGGGAGCAAACATGACAGCTGTAGGTATGACATCGGTCGCCGGTGTCGAAGCTGGTGCGGCGGCGGTAAGCGCAATTCAGGGGCAGATCAACGGAACACACGAAGCGGTCAACATGGTGGCATCGGCGATCTTGCCGCCCACGCACGACTCTGCGTCGGCGACAGCTACCGTGCGGCAACTGACCAATGTCCAGCAGTTCTCCACTATGCTGCGACTCGGCCTCGCGCAGCAGCAGGCGTTGTCCGAAGTCGTGCGTGCTGCTGCGGTGACCACCGCAGCCACTGATGAGCTGAACGCATCGGCTCTGGCAGCGATCCCGTCGTAGGAGCCATGTAGTGGGTGTCGAGCCGTGGGGTCTGTATCCACCGGAGATCAACGCCGGACGGTATGACGCCGGAGTGGGCCCGGGCCCGTGGATCGCAGCGACCCTCGAATGGGGTGCGATGGCCGCGATGGCGAACGAAGCTATCGCGGCCTTGGGTGTGCAGGTCGGATCGATCACCGGACAGTGGGAAGGCATGGCGTCGGCACGGATGGGTGCGGCGTCGGCGCCATACGTCGCGTGGCTGAGCGAGATGAGCGCCAATGCCATGCTCAACGTTCAGCGCAGTGCCGCGGTCGTGCAGGCCTATGCCGCCGGCCGGACGGCGATGGTGCCGTTGCCGATCATCATCGCCAACCGAGTGGCGGCGCGGACCGCCCAGCTGATCGGGGCGCTCGGTGCGCCAAACACGGAAATGGTGCGCCTCGAAATCGAGTACGCCGCTTTCTGGACGCACAACTCGTCGGTGATGACGATCTACGATGCAGCGGTCAATGCCGCCACGACGCCGACGCCGGTGTCACCGCCACCACTGCTTGTGGTCGACGCGGCACCGGGCGTGTCAATGCAGACGCAACTGCAGCAGTTCGGTCAGCGAGCGGGCAACCCGATAGGGTCAGGCCGTTCGGTTCCGACAGGAATGCTAAATCAGTACGCGGGGCCGTCTTTGAGTAATTCGTCCTCGCTGGCGCGGATGCTCGGGTCCGGTGCCGGCTCCGGCGCGGCATTCGGAGGTCGAGGTGCGTCGTCGGGTGCCCGCACTGGCGGCGCCGGTGGCGCGAGTGATGGTCTTTCTGGTGGCCTCAGTGGTCTGTTGACTCCGCCACTGACTTCATTCAGCGCGCCGAGTTCTGTTGCAGGAGGCGCGCAATCGGGGCTAGCCTTCGGCGGCGTTCAAAACACGCCATCTACCGCACGGCCCGCTGCACCGATGGCGCCGCCGATGGGTCGTGGCTCGCGGCTGCAGAAGTCGCTCGAACAACATGACCGCGAAACGATTACCGCGGCGCATCAGGAATTCGTTGCGGCACCGGAGATGTCGAACAACGACGGTGAGCGAAGTGGGGAAGCGATCTCTGTACCGGCTCAACTACGATGACCAATCAGGGGTGGAAATCGGCTCGACGCACGCCACCCACACCATCGATCGAACAAGGGGCAAAGAACCATGACTGATGTGAAGCTCACTGCGCCTGAAGCTCGGCGCATCTCTGCGGGGCTGGGGGCGGCGATCGACGATATGACCGAGGCGTCGAAGGCGCTCGTGAATATCACCGCAGATCTGTCAACCTCTGGTATGCAGGGCACGGCTGGAACGGCACTTGCTGCGAAGCAGGCGGAGCTGCACCAGCAGGCGGAGAAGCTGGCGAACGTCGCGCGTGAGCGTGCTGCCGGCCTGAGTGACTACGCAAACGTAGTCGAGGCCGGGCAGGCCGAGGACGCTGCCCGTATCAACGGCGTCGGCTGACCAGCCCAAGTCCTCTGACCAGCACACCAGAAAGGGATTTCCATGAGCATTCATTACAGCCCCGCTCAGATCGCCGACGCTCTCGCTCAGATTGAGGGCCGCCGCCAGCAGTTCATGGGCGGCGCCGAGCAGATCCAGAACCTCTACCAGGAGCTGCAGGCCGTTTCGTCCGGCAGTTCCATCAATGCGGCAATCGACGCGCAGAGCCAGGCCGCGGCCCTGCGTCAGGGCACCGACGAGAACATCCAGGCAGTCAAGGCCGAGGGGCAGCGCTCCCTCGAACGTGTCCAGGGTGACGACCAGCGTTTCACGAGCATCCTCGGCGGCTAGTTGTATGAGCTCATGACGTTGGTGACGCCGGCGTGGAGGCGGGTCGCTGGTGGCCGGTTCCCGGCGGCAGTGTGAGGTCGATGGTAGTTGTAGTGGATGTTCCAGACCGCGAGGGCCTCGGATCGGTGTTGCTCGGAGGTCCATTCGCGGGCGTAGAGGAACTCCTCGGCCAAGATGCGGTTGTAGCGCTCGACCTTGCCGTTGTGACGAGGGGTGTAGGGGCGGATGAACTGGTGCCGCATGCCGGCGAGGGTGCGGGCGAACACCGCCGAGCGGTAGCAGGCCCCGTTGTCGGTGACCACACGGGTGAACCGGGCGATGCCGTGGGCGGCGAAGAACGCCTTCGCGCGGTTGATGAAACCGACTGCCGTAACACCCTTCTCGTCCGGTA
>NZ_JBAQEO010000178.1:0-5699 GCF_049286785.1 Rhodococcus sp. (in: high G+C Gram-positive bacteria)
CGTGATCAACACCTGGCTCGCGAATGTCCTCGCCTCCCGCTCTGCCGACCTGAACCAAACGTTGTTGCTGGTCGAAGAGGGCTGGCATATCGCGGACGGGTCCACCGGCAAGGTATTCCGGGAGAACATGAAACTTTCCCGCGGCCTGGGCCTTTCCACGGTGTCGGCGTTCCACCACATTTCCGACCTGTCGCCGGAATCACCGGCCCGGGCACTGATGAAAGAGGCGGGCATTGTCTTCCTCTACGGCCAGGAACGGGTCGAAGACGCTGAGGAGACCGCCCGGATGTACCACCTGCCACCGGGTTCGGTGGAAATAATCATGTCCCTCGACAAGGGCCACTGCCTGGTCAAATACGGCAAAGCCGACCCGATCCTGATGCAGCACGTCCGCTCGGACATCGAGATCGCCCTCACCGACACCGACGAAGTGATCAAGGGAGAAGCAGCATGAGAAGCCGCGCCGACACGATCTTCCTCACCGCTGCGCAGGCGGGCCACGCTCTGATACTCGCCGTAGTGCTGTGGTATCCGCCGTTCTCGTGGATCAGCGCCGTCTTTGACGACGTCCTCACAGCGGTGCTGTCGCATGTGCTCGGTGTCGGGGCCACCGACATTGCCTCCGCCACGGTCACCGTGGCGGGTATCGCCCTGATCATCCATGCCGCCTTCGCTGCCCTCATCACGGTGGCCGGCCCTCACCCGCAGTACCAAGAGCCGCATCGTCAGGAGATCGCATGAGCACCCCACAGCACCCCACCCCGCGTGTGCTGCCCTATGGGTTCTTCCCAGCAGTGAGCTTCGTCGCCGGTGTCGTGTTCAGTGTGGTCGGCGGGGGTTTCCTCTCCGGACTCCTCGCCGGCCACGGCGGGGCACTGCCGACCGGAATGTACGGGGTCATCGATGTCTTCACAGGCCTGTTCACCTCGCCTGGCGATCCGGCCGCGGCATGGCCGCATGACAGCCAACCTGGGAGACCGGTGTTGACCTGGGCCTGCATCATTGTCCTTGCTCTGGGCTGCCTCGCTGCCGGGATGTTCGCGAGCACCCGGTTGATGCTGCGCCAGGCCCAGCGGAAGTCCCGCGAGCGTGGCCACGCCGACCGAAACGAGCTGGTCGTCCGCGGGTTGACCCGGAAGGAAGCGGTCAAGGCCGCCAAAAGCAACCGGATGTCACTGCGAGAGACCGCGAACCGCAAGATCGACGCCAACAAGGTCGCACTGCGCCTCGGCCGGCTCTACGGCAGCCGATCGGCCGCCGACAACGTGTTCTTGCAGTACCGCGACGGTGTGATGATCGAGGGCGCCACCGGATCGGGTAAGTCCTGGCGCATCGCCTGGCACCGCATCGTGGCCTCGGCCGGGTTCGCGCTGGTCACCTCGACTAAACCGGATCTGCTGTGGTCGACGGTCTCGCATCGCCTACGGGCCGGCAAGGTGCGTGTGTTCGACCCGGAGGACATCACTCGGTGGCCGAAGAATATGCGGCTGCGGTGGTCACTGCTGGCGGGCTGCGACGATCCCGACACCGCTATCCGCCGCGCCGCAGCGCTGGTGAACGTGCTGCCATCCGATGACTCGAAGAATGCTTCGTACTTCAAGGGCAAGGCCGCCGTGTTGATGCGCTGCTACCTGTATGCGGCGGCCCGGCTGGGTAAAGATCTTCGGACGGTGCGGGTCTGGTCCGCCTCTCGCGGCGTGCAGGAGGTCCGCGAACTCCTCGCCGCGGAACTGCCCGACTGGGCGGCAGACCTCGAGCAGATCCTCGACTCGAAATCCGACTCCTCCGACGACGTCCTGGGCGCCACCACCCAGCTGCTCGAGTCGTTGGCCTCTCCGATTCTCCTCGCCGCGGTCGACGTGCCGATCGACGAGTCCGAAAACCTCGAGGAGCTGGTGGCCGGACCGAACACCGTCTACCTGGTCTCCGACGGAAAGACCGGCTCCTGCCGGGCGTTCACCTCCGTCCTCGCCGCCGAGATCTATCACCTCGGTAAGAAAGTCGGCCGTCAGATGCCGCAGGAACGGTTGGATCCGCCGATGTCACTGATCCTCGACGAGGTCAACAACGTCGCACCCATCCCAGACCTGCCCTCGCTGATCACCGACTCCGGCGGCGGCGGCATCTCGATCTGGGCGTTCTCCCACGGCGAGCTGCAGAACAAGAAACGGTGGGGCACCTACGAGGGCGAGATGTTCACCACTACCTCACCGGTGCGAGTGATCCTGCCCGGTCTGATGGACGACGCGGAATTAGCGTCGATCTCCCGGTTGCTCGGCGACTACGACGAATGGCACACCCCGCAGCACGCCCCGAGGTCGCGGCCGGTGATGTCGATCCGAAACCTGCGGGAAATGCCCGCCGATCAAGCGATCATGCTCTACCGCGGCGCCGCACCGGCATTGATACACCTGCCAACGGTGTGGAATGTGCCAGCGGTCAAAGCCGAAGTGGATTCCTCCGAGAGGGTCTACAACCGGATCTGCGAAGAAGGCGAGCTGCCGGACTGGGCTTCGGAACAGGTTGAGACAGCAACTAAGTCGGCACCATCCGAGCCGGTGGCGATGTCGTGAGCGACAGGTTCACCCCCGGCCCCTTCGCCTGGCCCCACCTCGACGAAACCGCCGCGAACGAGCTGTGGACGGAACTGATCAAGTGGGTTGCCTGGCTGCGGGAGCGCTACGCGCTCCGGGAGGTCCGGCCCTGCTGGTTTCATCACGGATCGATGGTCGAAGAACTCACGGCAGCGATGTCGGCGTGGAAGGCCACCTACGGCGCGGCCAAGGACACGCACTACTCCACCGGCCCGGCGTACTGGCAACAGCAAGTACTCGCCCCCATGCTGGGGCGATTCCGGGCCAGCGCCGAGTTCGAGACCTGCACGGGTACGAAGTGTGACTACCAGGAGAAACCTCGCGCGGTTCTCGACGATCTCGCCGAATTCATCGCCGCGGACATCGCGAGCCGTTCCACCGTCGGCTTTGGTGCGGGAATCGCTGCGGCGACGCCGGCCTCGGTCGATGTTGCCACGATGATGGGTTACATCGACCAGGGCGATGCCGAACCCGAAGATCCAGCCGACGAATTCTCACCTGTCGTGTGGGAAGGCCGGCGGTGGGAAATCTCCGACCACACCGGGAACTATCACCCGGTGGACTAGGACTCGGTGCGAGTACGCCCATGCTCACACCGCGGTGATCGCCATCGAGTTGTACGAATTTGTCTCCGCCTAGGAATCCGTACACGGGCGCTGGCAGTCACCACACACAACCCCCGGGGCGCTCTACGGGGCGACCCGGGGTTCTGTGGTTCCCAAGTAGTGCGCTCAGTACACCTGATGGTCCCAGTAGCACTCCTGCCCATCTTCACGGTTCTCGTAGCGAATACCGACCTCATGCATCCACTGAGAGAACCGGACGCACAACGCCGCCAGTGTCGAGGTCAACAGGTCGTGAGTGCACGGCTCGTCGGCGGCCGGGACACCACGCAACAGTCGGAGGACGTCAGGCCACAATTGCTGCAGGTAGCGATCCCACCCAGGCGACAGAGGCTGCGGAGGTTCCGGTTCACGTCCGGCAACAACATATTCGGCGGCGAGGTATGCGAGAGCCTTGAACATCTGGCACGCAGCCGTCATCGTCACATAGAGCGCTCTGTCGATGTCAGTTTCGACGAGCGCTCGAACCCCGTTGATGGCCTCCCTCATAGAACTGAGGTCGCGGACGAAAACTGATTCTCGGCTCGTCGCGCTCGGCGCAATCCGGTTCGCCGCAAGCTCACAACGATACTCATCGAGTGCTTCTGCCAGGTTCTTTCGGTACGCGCGAGGTGTACGCGCGCAGATGATGTCCTCGCGGTAGTACTCCCCATCTGTACGAGCCAGATGCAACAGCACATGCTGTGGCTCATGCGCAGCCGTGTGGCGGATCGAGCGTGTCCGGTGCCTTCTGTCCGCTTGACTGTTTGCTTCGGCGTCGAGGAGATTCCCGGCGTCCAGCACAATGTCGAAGGTCCCATCTGGCGCGGCTATAGTCCTTGCGACGGCTACGTTTGCGCCTCGTTCGGTGGTGTACGCAGCTTCGACCGCGACATCATGATCGCGAAGGATCGAATCCACCGAATCAGTGAAGGATCCGGACAGCCGAATCCGAGTGGTCACATCGTTGGGCAAGATGGTCCTGGCCATCTTCCTGAATAAACCGACACGTTCGTATGCAGACCCTGACGGACGCTTGAATTCGGCCACGACGTTGGGGTGCAGGTGCTCGTAGAGAACCGTGACGCTGGTAGCTCTCGTAATCTGGGGGCGCGTGATGGTGTTGGGCTCCACTCGCGCGGGCTTAGGCGGACGGTTCTGGGACTTCCGGCTGTGCTTCTTCGACAAGGTGCGGTGTCTCCTTCGCAGCGAGATGAAGTCACCTCTCCACGAAGTGATCTCATTCATTATGGGTGGGCGGTCGGACACCACCTCGTGCTACGCGACACCTTGCACCCGGATACGACCGAGATGTTCCCAGTACCTACGATGCCGTAATGGCCGTCGAATTGCCGGATACGCTGCACCATTACACGACAGCAGCAGGGCTGTTGGGTATCGCTCAACCGGTCAGACTAGGGGCCCTGTCCGAGAAGTCCGGCATGGAGGACGTCCCCAGAACTCGCTCGATCGCTCTGTGGGCGACGGACGCACGGTTCCTGAACGATTCGGCCGAGCTCAGATATGCGGCGGCCGCGTTGGCTGACCGGATCCGAGATTGTGTCCCGCGCAACGATTCGGTCGTCGCAGCCCGCATGGATGCTTTCGCGGAGAAGCTCCGCGACGGGAAGTTCACCGGTGACGGTTACGAAGACGGGCTCCCACACACCGCGTATGTCACCAGCTTCTGTCAAAAGGGCGATCTTCTCAGTCAGTGGAGGGGGTATGGAGCGAATGGGGGAGGCTACTCGATCGAGTTCCGCACAGCCGCACTGACAGCTCTAAACATCCCGTGGGGACGGGCAGGAGACGACGCGGTGGGGTACATCACTGAGTCCTCGCTACACAAGGTCATCTACGGCCTCGATGACGATCTCCTCGAAAAGACTGCGGAAAGCATCGTCGACCCGGCCAGCTACTCGTCGGCGATGACCAACGCAGTGACAGCCCTTGCCCAGTTCAAGAACCCCGCTTTCAGCGAAGAGGATGAGTGGCGGCTGATCTTCGGATCCGGGACGTACTACATGCCGTGCATGTACCGGACGTCCGCAGCCGGTGCTGTCGTGCCGTACGTACAACTCCACAGATTCCAGTGGGACCAGCCGCTCGACCCCTATTCGGTACCGTCCGCGATCAAGTCAGTCACAGTGGGACCAGGCCCAGACCAGGGGATGCGACGGGAGTCGGTACTTCAACTGCTACGGCAACGTGGATTCACGGACGTGACCGTGCGCTGTTCGGAAACACCCTACCGGGGCTGATCCTCTGGTCTTCAGCCCGTTGAGCAGGGACTTCGCACGGTGAGCTAGTTCGATCGGGTCTCTGTTTACTGATGGCGATCACTGCCGATTGCTGTTTATTGATGGCGATCAATGCCTATTGCTTTGCTATAGTGCATGTGTAGCCATCCCATTGCGGTGGGATTGGAAGTGAGCCGCAGGATTACTCGCCGGACGACGAGGCCTGTGGCTCGCGTCGTTTCCGGACTAGATCTGTTTGAGGT
>NZ_JBAQEO010000179.1:0-20756 GCF_049286785.1 Rhodococcus sp. (in: high G+C Gram-positive bacteria)
GCCCGGTTTCGATCGCCACTACGTCCTCGAATTCCCTCCTGTCTTGGTGTTCGGCAACGAGATCGTGCAAGCAAGCGATGCCGGCGATACCTTTGTCGAGCAGCGCTTTCGCCAGTCATCCGTCTTCCAGAGGGTCCTGCAATTCGATATCGTAATGGTCTTTGGTTTCATCGTCGACCAAGTGCAACGTTGAATTCGTCTCTCGCCCTGTGAAGTTAGTAATTCTTTCATCAGCCGTTCGATGGTGCCGGGTTCGAGCTCGAGCGGTTCACGGACGGATAAGACGTATTCGGTGAATGCGGATGTTTCTTCCGACGCACCTGCTGGCTCTGTCATTGGCCCCCTTTTGCCCCGTACTCCTCGTAATGCGACCAGCTGTTCCGGTGTGCATGCCTGCACAGTCATCGGCTCGCGTGCTGGCCGTTCAATGTCTTTGCAAGCGTTGGTGTCACAGATGTTCCGGGAGATATGGGGCGAGGGTGTTGACGACTTTCATGGCTTGGTCGCAGGCGGCCGCGGGTGTGGTAAAGATTTCGTTGGATCCGTAGCCGACTTGGAAGTCGAGGACGCCGGGTGTGATCTCGACGGAGACGAGGCAGGACCGTGTGTCGGGGAAGTCTTGGATTAGTGTTCGACGTCCCGCGATCCGCGTTTCGTCGAGGGTGATGAAGCGGTCGGTCTCGGTCTCGAGGACAGCGAACGTCCGCTCCTTCGCAGTGATGTTGACGCCGTATCGGGGCTCGTGGGAGAGGTAAATGCAGGCGAGAGTCTTCGGATTGTCGACGTCGTGCCGCTCCGGCGGCCGCACATCGAGTTTGGCCTCGCGAATTGCTTCAGCAGGGAGTTCGTCACAGGGATGGTAGGTAACCTGAGTGACCTCGGGTGTCCGAACTTCAGTGGGTTCCGCGTGGTCGGAGCTGCCACAAGCGGTCGACGCGGCGACTCCGAAGAGTGAGAGTGCGACACCAAACCGCCGCTTGGTGGGATTCACTGATCGAGTCCTATTCCGTTGATCTTGTTTGTGTTCGTACTCTCCTGCGTGTTGTAGGCATCGAGCACCTGTTGCAGCATTGCCTTCATTTCCAGTGCATAGGCGTGGTGTGCTTTGAACATTCCGACCGCAGTGTTTCCGTCGTCAATGCCATCGCCGCCGATCGCCTTTGATCGAAACTTCTGGGCCAGTTGTTGCGCGGATTTGAGGTTAGGGTGCTTCTCGCCAAGCCCGAAAGCTTCCACTCCGAGCTCGACGCGTGCCCGACCGGCTAGGACGTCCATATCATCGGCCAGCTTGTCGCACGCCTGCATCAGCCGTTCGATGGTTCCGGGTTCGAGTTCGAGCGGTTCACCGATTGATAGGACGTGTTCGGTGAATGCCGATGTTCCTGCCAACGCGCCTGCTGGCTCTGTCATGTGTTTCCCCCCTTGTCGCGTACTGCTTCGTACCCCGCCCTGTGCGTCTCGGTGAATTTACTCGATCGCCACTCTCAGTAGCCTGTCGACGGTTGTGACCAGCTGTTCTGGGGTGCATGCCTGCACGGTCGTCGGGTTGTGTGAGTGGATTATGTAGCGACCGTCGCCTGCGACGTCGAACCATCGGGCGTGCCCCACGTCGCGACCGCGACCGAACCGCGGGCCGCGCTGCACCCGGATGGTGCCGTGTCCGGCCTGGGAGCGACGCGACACCTGCTCGAAGCGTGGTAGCGCCGTGGCGCCTGCAGGCTGCAATACGGGTGCTCGGTATGCCTGTTCTTCGGCGTCACCGAGGAGCCGAAAAGTTCTGCGCCCACCAGCATTCTGCGGTATCTGTCCGATCAGTTGTGCGGCCAGCCGTCCCGACGGGCCGCTCCCGATCAACACGTCACCACCGACATTGCTCCGCGGCCCGGGACGTTGCACAGCGATCACCACAGATCGTTGACGCCGGCATCCGATGATCCTGATCGGCGCCTCATCCACCGTCGTTCCGGTTACTTCTGCGTAGACGTCGGGCGCGGCAAGCACCTGCAGCGCTGTCTTCAACTCGATATTGTCCGACCCGCTGAAGGCGGCACGAATCCGCCGCTGTTCGGCCAGGTAGGCGTCGTAGGTGGGGATGGAACTGACGACGTCGAACGGGTACGGGATTCGATCCTGTCCGGTCTCTTCCCACAGCGCGCCGAACTCTTCGGACCGGAGTCTCCAGTTCTTCAACTCCTATCCACCGATCACGGGCGGTGCGACGAGTGGCAGTGTGCCGATCAGTTCGTTGCCGTTGTCGATGTTGATGAGGTAATCGGGTGTTTGGTGCTCTTTGTCGTCGTCGCCCTGTCCGCGCGCACCGCCCATGCCGGCCATCCCCATCCCTCCCATACCGCGGGTGCTTGCGGTTCCCGCTCCGCGAGCCTGCGAGACGCCACCCCCAGCGGACGAGGCACCAGCACTCACCGGTGCGCCGAATCCGCCGCCACGTGGCACGTTGCCGCCGGCGCTCCTCCCGCCACCGCCATATCCGCCACCGCCGACGGGACCGCCGACACCACCGGACCCGGCCCGCGATCCGGAAGACGAGGGGTCGTTGGCGCTCTGCATCCACGAACGTGGCTGACTGCCTTCGCTTCCCATCCCTGTTCCTGCTGAAGAGGGCACTGTTGACGCCGGCATCGCCGAGGCTGGTGCGGTCGCAGCCGGATCGGTGGCAGCGGGATCGGTGACACTCGGGTTGTCAGCGGGCGTACCGGAAGCAGTTTCCGGGATGCCCGCCTGTCCCTCGGTGGGTGCTGATGAACTGATCGTTGAGATGCCGCCGCTTGGTGACGCCGCGGGCGAGCCGGCGCCCTGGGTCGGCGGTGGCCCGGTGTACGACGCGGGCGTACCGCTGAAAGCTGGTGGCGGGTCGAACGAGGGAACATTCGAGTCGGTGTGCTGGTAGGCGGGCGCGTAGAGCGCTTGCATGTCGGCACGCGCCTGCGCCTCTTCCGCGTGTTCGGCGGCGCTGCGGGGGTCGCCGGACCAGAGCATCGCCTCGTATTGCTGCACACTGCTGAGCTCCGCAGGCGCGGCTATCTTGCTCTTGAGAGCCGCGACGGCGTCGATCGCGGTGAACAGAGAAGTGGCCACTCCGCCGAGTTGTGTCGCCACGTTCAAACGGGTGGCGGAGTATTCCTCGACTCGGTTCTGCACAGCCGTCGCAGCTGTGCCCGACCAATTCGTCGGAATCTCTCGGCGAAATGCTGCTGCGAAGGCATTCATCGCCTCCACGGCGTCGCCACTGTGGGTGGACCACGTTGCCGCGATCTGTGAGGTTGTCCGGGTATCCATGGTGTCGAGGGCGGCCTTGATCGCAGCGTGGTCCCACGCCTCCGACATGAAGTTCTCGACATCGGTGATGGACACCGGATCGTATGCAGCCACATTCCCCCCCAAGTGTTGCGGTCTGATCAGTTGGACGCACCAGTGCCTCTATCGGTTCCCACACGGATTCATTTCTGGCGGTCCGGTCCTGATCCACGAACTGGGATCGTCGAGTCGTCGTCGAGTGTGGCCTTGGCTGCGAATCTCACCACGAGGAACTCAGAATTCCACCCTGCGGATTCCAGTCCTCATCGTCCGCTTCATTCTCTTCAATGGGAGGTTGTGCCGTCCTATTCTGCACGGATTCGCGGCCGGCTGTGTTTGCCATCTCTTCGCGGGCCGCTGCGGCAAGACGTTCTCGGTCATCGGTCGACAGGGATTCGAATTCGGCGAGGCCGGCGGGAAGCGTCTTGTCGAGAGTCGAGGTGAATGCTTCGTTCTCTACGAGCTCGCGGACGCTCATTCGTCCCTCGAGAACGTCCGTGACAAGACGGCGGAAACCTGGATCGGGAGAGGTGGAGGCGAGGATGGACAGCGACGACTTCACATGGCGGGAGACCCCGATGTCGCCGCGTGCTACGTCCAGGATGTGTTCAGGCTTGTCCATCATGCCCCCGGATGGTCATAGGTAGTGTCGGGAAGCTTTGGCAGTTCGATGAATTCGGCGGCACCGAGCATGCCGGTGATGCCACTCATCAGAGCCTGGACGACCGACCACGTTGTCGTCCAGTACTGGATGACCTCTCCCCACCGTTCGAGCATCAACAGCACCTGCATGGCGGCTGCCCCCATTGCAGCGCCGGAAGCGATGACGCCGACACCGGTCAGCGCCATCGCCTGCGCGGCGGCAATCTCGATGAGAGCAACGATTGCCATGTCGGTGATCGCGGAAAGCGCGTCCCCAACGACCTTCGACAATTCGTACATGGCGACCGAAACCTGCTCCATCTGCTTTCCGATGGAGTTGAGCGGCGATGCCTGACGGCCGACCGCGTCACCCAGCTGAAGGAAATATGCACGCGCAGTGTCTGCGGCGGCACCTCGCCAGGGGTCGACGTCGCGGAGACCGTCACGGATGGCGCCGGAATACCGGATGTTGAAGTCGGCCAAGTTATGAATACTGTCGCCGGCGCGTTTCACTCCGTCCCAGTCGCCGGAGAGCTGTTCCGCTGCCCAATCCCACGGATTCATCTTGATGACCGTGGTGCAGAATTGCTGAATGTAGAAGGAGGGGCTCATAAAAGACAGCCCCACAGCATTCTCGAGCAGGTCTGGAATGGGATCGGATCCGTCAGGATCTGCCAGAGCACCATCCGGACTGACGTTCATCATCGACCCCCGGCATACGTGCGATCGAGTTCGACCGCGCTCGCGTGATCGGTTGTCCGGTACATGTGGGCAGTCTTTTCGAGCTCGGTTGCCGAGCCTTCCGTGAGCCGACCCAGCACGGCACAGTTCGCGTCGAGTCGATCCCGAACCTCCGCGATGGTCCGGGTGATCTCGAAGAAGGCGCGGCCGCTGGCCGTTGACAAGCCGAGCCACCGATCCAGGTATTCCCGTGCCGAGCCGGTCTGCACCGACAGTTCACGCAGGTGATTCGCGAGTGATTCGAGATTCGCAGGATCGACCTGTAACGCCTCAGACATGGTTTCCCCCCGGAGCAAGACTGTCAGTTGCGTCAGAATTACAGCACATCCGTGCTGGGCGCCGGGCGGCCGGCTGTCGAAAGAGACTGCCATAATCCGCGGATGGACAATGTGGGGCGGAGTGACGTGCGGCTTGGTGTTCGGCCGCAGGACATTGACTTGGATGGGGCCGGGCACTTGACGAGGCGATGGGCAGATCACCTGCTCCTGCTCGAGCGCCCAGCACCGCACGTGTGCGCGGTGCACGGCGAGCCGGAGCTGGAACGCAAGGAGACGACAATTCTGTCCGACCCGGCCCCGCGTACTCGGTTGATGTCGGGGGCGAAAGATTCATCCAGACCTTCGGGTCGGTACGTGGTCGCCGTTGAATGGCCGATCTGCGGGCGTTGTGTCTCGCGGCGGAGACTATGGCGCAAGGCCGCATTCGGCGCTTTGGCAGCCTTTGCGGGCGCGGTCACCGTCCTGGTAATTGCGGCACAAGCGGTCGAGAAGAACGACGCTGTTCTCTCCCTCAGCTTCTTCGCTGCATTCGGGCTATTTTTCCTCGCAGTGAAACTCAATTACCGAGCAACGTTGATAGCCGGTGTGAGTCTCGCGCTGGACGGCAGTGCCGTGCTCGTCCGTCAGGCGCATCCGGACTTCGCGCGGTCGGTGAAGAGGTTGTAGGCCAACATCTTTCGAAGCGTTCCCCGCCTCCGTCAGCGCAGATCGAGTACCACCTTGCCGAGCACCCCGGATTCGACTGCTTCGTGGGCCTCGACGATCTGGTCGAGGGTGTAGCGGTGGATCGGGAGGGTGCTCAGTGCCTCCGCGTGCAGCGCGTCCGTGATGCCTCGGGCGATCTCGGTGAGCTCATCGAGAGGCAAGCCGTAGACCAGGACGAAGCGCATCGTCACGTTGGCATTCATGCACCGGCGAACGGGCAGGGTGGGGTCCGCCGTGGAGGCGGCGTAGGTCACGACGGTGGTGTGCGGGCCGGAGAGACTCAGATCGAGCGCAAGGTTCGCACCCAGGTCGACCTCGATGATGCGGTCGATCGGTGTGTCGAATGCCGTGATCTGCTCGGCGGCGTCGGCGTCGAGGTAGTTGACGATCAGTTCGGCACCCGCGCTGCGAGCCAAATCCGCCTTTTCGGCATTGCTGACCGTGGCGATCACCCGGGCCTGCTTCCAGCGGGCGAGTTCGATCGCAAAATGTCCGACCGAGCCGGCACCGCCGGCGACCAGCACGGTCTTGTCTGTCAGCGGGCCGTCCGCGAACAGGCAGTGATGCGCGGTCATCGCCGGAATGCCGAGACTCGCTCCCAATTCGGCCGACGCGATTTCCGGCAACGGGACGGCCTGGAAGGCGGGGACCACCGTCCATTCGGCGGCGGTGCCGTAATGACTTCCGACGGCGCCGAACCACACCCAGACGCGCTGACCGATCCGGTCCTCGTCGATCCCGTCGCCGACACCGTCGATGACGCCGGTCCCGTCGTGGTGCGGGATCTGGAAACCTTCGAACGGTCGAGGTACGGCCCCACCGCGCGCCTTCACGTCGGTGGGGTTGATGCCGGAGACCTCCATCCGGACTCGAACCTCACCGGTGGTCGGTACCGGTCGCGGGACGTCCTCCACCCGCAGTACCTCGCCTGCCGGCCCGGTCCGGTCGTAGACGGCGGCCCTCATCTCATGCAGTCCTCGGTCACACAACTATCCTCCGCCTTCACTCGGTGGAATTTCTGTGAGACGGACGAAATCGAGTGCTCGCCGGGCTACTGATCCTTTGCCCACTCGATGGCTGGACACGTATCCATCACCATTGCGACACCCGCTTCGGTGGTGCGCCGGAACGCGTCTTCGTCGATCACCCCCAGCTGGAACCACACGCCCTTCGCGCCCACGGCGACGGCCTGATCAGCGAATTCGCCGGCCATGTCGGATTGACGAAACACGTCGACTACCTCGATGGGAAACGGGACGTCCGCGAGAGTTGCGTAACCTTGTTCGCCCAGCACCGTCGGTGCGCTGGGATGGATCGGGACGATGCGTTTGCCGCGTCCCTGCAGCAACTGCGCGATGCGGTACGCCGTTCGGTCCGGGTTTCCGGAAAGTCCGACCACCGCCCACGTCTTGCACTCGTCGAGCATCAGGGAGACGGCCTCGGGGTTCTGCCAGGAGGTGCTCATGTCCGCAAACTACTCCTTCGCCGGATGCTTCGGCGGGAACAGCCGGTCGTCTTCAGGCGCGACTGCAAGTGTCGGCTCACCCGGCGAGGAAACTGAGCCGGACGCGGCGCACGGGGTTGTCGATGTTGGTGTCGACGAGGCACACGGATTGCCAGGTCCCCGTCGCGACCGACCCATCGATGACGGGCACCGACGCGTAGGGAGGCACGAACGCCGGCAGCACGTGGTCGCGCCCGTGCCCGTGACTGCCGTGTCGGTGCCTCCATCGATCATCGCGGGGAAGCAGTTCGTCGATAGCTCGCAGAAGATCGTCATCGCTGCCTGCACCGGTTTCGATGACGGCCAATCCTGCCGTGGCGTGCGGCACCCACACATGCAGCAGGCCGTCGCCGGCGTTCGCCGCGGCAAGGAACTTTTCGATGTCCCGGGTCAGGTCGTGGACCACTGGCTCGTGGCCGGTGTGAACCTCGATTTCGTCACTGAACATAGTCACGACGTTAGCGCTGCGGCGCGTGACATTTGTGGTGAACCTGTGCGGCGTTGGCACACGTCGGGTCCGGACACCGGCCCACCTCGCGACGTCGTGTGCGGGGGGAACCGGATAGGGTGTCACCGCGTCATATGAGTCGAGAGATGGTGGTCGCCAGCTCTTGCCGAGGGGGGATGTATGAACGAACCGATTTATGTCGAGGATCCGGAGTATTTCCAGGGAGACGAGTGGAGCCCGGAGAAGCTACGGGACCTCGCCCAGTCGATGAATCCGGGGACGATTGAGCAGGTCCAGCGAACGTGGCGCGCTTTGGGGGAGGAAGCCGGCACCAAGATCGCCGCATTCGCTGACGGGATCAGACGCGAGATCGGTGGCAGCTGGCACGGAGTTGCGGCGAGCGCAGCAGACGACAAGGCGGCCCGTTATGGAGGCTCCGCCGACGCCGTGAAGACGCAACTCGAGGGTGTTGCTGGGTCGTTCGACCCGATTTACAACGCGGCCTCTCAGCTCAGGGGAGGCGCGGTGCCCGAAGTGCAGGGCCTGAACTGGTATGACAACCTGACGCCCTGGAAGACCGACCGCGATGACGAGTACTACCGTCGCCACGAAGAGGCGCTCCAGGCGATGAATAACATTTACCGCCCCGGTGTCCAGGGCACCGACGAGATCCTCCCGGTGTTCGGTCGGCTCGAAGACATCGTGGATCCTCCGGATCCGATCATGCCGACTTCAGGATCGAACCCCGGTGGGACCGCGGGGTCGCCGGGGAGTTCAGGAAGTGCGCCGTTCGCTCATCCCGGTGGTGTGCCGTCTGCAGATGGAGCTGGGCTCGGTTCCGCCCCGGCCACCGCGCTTGGCGACGGAGCTGCTCCCGGCGTCGACCAGACTCCTGGGTCGCCTCTCGCCGGAGACGGCAACCCGACGTCCACGAACGCCGCGTCTGCGGACGGAGTACCGACGACGCCGAATCTGCCTGGCGCGGGCGACGCCTCGCGGCTCGGCGGCAACCCCAGTATCGGTCACGGAGGCGGTGCCGGAGCCGCTGGCCTCGGCAGTGGTACGAGTGGTCCTGTCGGCGGTATGCCAACAGGTTCTTCAGCGGGGTCGAGGATTCCCGGTGCTGTGTCCGGTGCAGGAGGTCCGGCCGGTGGCAGGTCTGGCGGATTGGCCGGTGCGACGGGTGCCGGTGCGGGCGCGCGTGGGTCGGGGATGGGCGCCGGCGGAATGATGGGCGCCCCCGGGGCACGCGGCGGCGGGAACGACGACAAGGAACATGCGGCTCCCGACTACCTGATCACCCTCGACAATGGAAACGAGCTGATCGGCAGGTTGCCCGCGGTTGCTCCGCCGGTGATCGGCGCATGAGAATCCGAAATTGGCAATTGCGTGGCGAGCAGTTCGGGGCATTGTGGGCGGCGACCGGCCAGGATCGCCAGCCGTTCCCCTTCCGTCTGATCAGCCCGGCACGCACCTACAACGCCTTCCGGTACGAGCAGAACCGGATTCGTGAGGCGTTTGCGGGTGAGGACCGAGAAGACGTGCGCGCTGCCGTGCGCGTTCTGGCCGAGCCCGAAGTGTTCGTGGAGATCTCCGGTGAGGACGTCGACGGGATGCCGATCAGGATCATCGGGGCGCGACTGCAGCAGTGGAGCGCAGTGGCTGTGCAACAACCCGGTTCGACGCGTGCCGTTGGGGGAGAAGTCGTTCTGGGTGCGGGGGTCACGGACGACGTGGCTTCGCTGTTGATCGGTCTGATCCCCCAGAATGCTGCCGGCCGGCGCACTTTCCAGCGCAGAGATGAGACCGAACGCAACCTCTTCTCGCGCGGCGTTCTCAAAAGCGCCGGTGCTGCATTGGCCGCACCGCGACTCGAAGATGCGGTGCGCGCGGGTTCCGCAGGCCGCGGCTCGATCGGAGTGTTCCGTGGTCCGCGGCACGTGCGTGGCGAGATGGGCATGATTCGGTGGATCGACATCGCGGGCGACGGCCGGTACATGATCGGACCCCGCGACCCGGATGCTGCAGTGGGGGCGGGACCGCAAATGCTGGTATCCACGTTGGCGTCTCTCATCGGAAGTGGAATCCGAATGCAGCGCGAAATGGCTGAGCAGCGTTGGTAGACAGAGAACTTCACGAAAGAGGATTGGGATGACGAACCCGGAGACAATGCAGTCGGTACCTCCCGATGCGGGCGAGGGGCCGGCCCTGGCGGGCGGGTCATGGAAGCCGATCACCGATGCCGCTCTGAGCGGTGGGCATCTGGAGGTCGATCCCGAAGGGATCAGGCGGTGCATCAAGATGTGTGATGAGCACGCGAATGCGATGGCTGAACTTGCTGACCGAGCGAAACATGAACTCTGGGTGGAGGCGCTCGGAATAGGCGAGAAGTATCTCCAGTCGGCGCAACTGCTGACACAGAAGTACAACGACAAGGCCATTGGGGGCGGACAGATCGCATTCGAGAGTTCGGCGTTCGGACTGTTTCGAGCGCACGAGAGTTATGCCCAAGATATGAAGTCGACCTTCGAGGCTGTGCTGCATGCATATGAGCAACAAGAGGGCGTCACAACGAGCAACCTCGGCTCGGTGGGAGGGGTTCTTTGATGTCAGGCTCTCGACGCTGCGGGTTGGTAGCGGCGACCACGTTCATCGTGCTGGTTGTATCGGTTGCAGGATGTGGGAATTCCAGTGACGGCGAACCGATTGTTGAACCGGCACCGAGGTTGACCTTCCATCCTTGTGACGGCTTTGGCCCGGATGCGTTGGCGGCTGCGGGGATCAATGGAAAGGAACCGAAGCGGTTCGAGGACCGTGAAGAGCCGTATCAAAGTTGGGCTTGCTCGTATCGGTCAGACAACCCGTACTTTTCTCTGCTCGTGTCGTCGAACGGGAAGTCCTTGTCCAAGACTGAGAGTGATGCACGGCTCACTCTGGTGGAGGAAGTCGAGGTCGGCGGGCATCGGAGTCTTCTCCATGATTTCCCCGGTGGTCTGCAATGCGTGGCGTCGGTGGAAATTGATCCCGGGGTCCTCGAGGTCATGGTGGGGTACAAACAGGGGGACCTCGAGACCGCGGAGCAGGCGTGTCCGTTGGCGTTGAAGGTAGCTCAGGATTTGGCGCCCTATTTCCCTGATCACCTGTGAGTTGCGGTGCGCATGCCTTCTAGCAGTGCACTGACGGTTTGAGCTTGATGGTGGACGCCCTCGGAATTGGTGAGGCCGAGCTTGAGTCCGCACGACTGCATAATCAGAAGTTCAATGACAAGGCCGTGGGCGGCGGACAGATCGCATGTGAGAGCTCGGCTCTTGGGTTCTTCAGAATTCACGAATCAGACCTGAACTGGGTGACATGCTCGGTAGGTGGGAAGTATCTCGCGAGTTGGCGAAACTGTTATCGCAGAAGTACAACGAGAAGGCCGTTGAGCGCGGGCAGAATGCGTCTAGAGTTCGGGCGCTCGGACTGATAGGTGATCGGTGGCACGGTCGACCAGGCCGGCCTCGACGCCTGGAAGATTCTGAGTGGTCGGATCCGTCGGTGTCTCCCGGCGTGCCCCGCACGGGGAATGAATTCCGACCGCGGGCGGGTTCCCGGGGCAGAGGCGAGCGGTGAGGAGCATCGATGAAACGTATGCACCGGAGAGTGCCGTCGATGGTACGGCGCGTTGAGCGGGCTACTCGCCCGGTGGATCCGCGGACCCGGGCGGCGCTCGACAAACGCTGGGCCGAGTTGCCGGAGGGGGTGCGGACACCCGCGCAGACGCTGGGCCGGCACGCGGTGGGGTGCGAGGGCACTCACGGGGTGTTCCCGAAATGCAATCTGACCTGCACCCCGTGTTATCACAGCGCCGATGCGAACAAGGTACGCGTCGACGGCGGGCACACGGTCCGCGAGATTCGGGCGCAGATGGCCCTGTTGGAATCGCAACGGGGTCCTCGGGCGCATGCACAGTTGATCGGCGGCGAGGTCAGTCTGCTGGCCCCCGAGGATCACGCTGCAGCGTTGACGGTGATGCGCGAGTACGGCCGCGAGCCGATGTCGTTCACCCACGGGGACTTCGATTACGACTATCTGCGCGCCGTCGTCCTCGATTCGGCTGGTCGCCCCCGGTTTCGGAGGGTGTCCTTCGCGGCGCATTTCGACTCGTTGATGCGCGGGCGCCGCGGAATTCCGCGCCCTCGGCGCGAAGCCGACCTCGGTGACCACCGGCGTCGCTTCGCGGAGATGTTCACCCGGTTGCGAGACGAGTACGGGGTCTCGTCGTATCTGGCGCACAACATGACCGTCACGCCGGAGAATCTCGACGAGGTCTCCGAGGTGGTCCGTGAGGTCGTCGGAATGGGGTATTCGATGCTCGCGTTCCAGCCCGCGGCCTTTGTCGGCGACAGCAGGCGGTGGCGGGAGGGATAGCGTGACGTCGACATGGACGCGGTGTGGGAGCAGATCGAGCGCGGACTCGGCCAGCGCGTCCGGTACGACGCGGTCCAGTTCGGGGACACCCGCTGCAACAGGACGGCGTTGGGCTTCGTCCTCGGGGGTCGGTGGTATCCGTTCCTCGACACCGACATCGCGGTCGAGACCCGGGCCCGCGACGATTTCTACACCCATCTGGGTGGGATGAATTTCGGTGGCACCCGCCCAGTACTGCTGGCGGCCAAAATCGTCCGTTCCCTCCTGGCGTACCCGGCAGGAGTTGTGGTGGCGGGCAGGTGGGCGGGCAGTGTCGTCCGGCGGTGTGGTGGGTTCGGCAGATTCGGGGCTGCGCTGCTGCACCGTCGGGTGGCGCCGATGACGTTCGTGGTGCACCGGTTCATGGACGCCGAGGACGTCGGTCCGGCGTGGGCGATGATGCAGGAGGGAACGATGGCGCACGACCCGGCGGTGCGGGCGACGCAGGAGAGGCTGGCCGCGTGCACGTATTCGATGGCCCATCCCGAGACCGGTGAGTTGGTTCCGGCGTGCGCGCAACATGCGGTGCTCGATCCTGGCGAAAACGCCGCGCTGCGGCGTCTGCTACCGCTGACGGTGGCGGCATCGGGAAACGACGCGGGGTGCTGCCGGTGAGTGCCCTGACCCGGGCGGCGGATGTCGTCGTCGCCGAACACGCGGCCCGGAGTAGGTCTTTCACCGCGGAGGGGGTGACGAGTTCGGTGCTCGAAGCGGCCGGCGCGGCCGGTGATCCGGTGGTGTGCCTGCACGGGGTACCGACCTCGTCGTTCCTTTACCGCAAGGTTGTGCCCGCGCTCGGGCATCGGGGGGTGCGGGCGTTCGCGTTCGACCTTCCCGGTATGGGGTTGGCAGGGCGCCCGGACGACTTCGACTACACCTGGACCGGGTTGGGTGCGTTCGCCGCGCGGGCCGTCGACGCGCTCGGCATCGACCGCTACCACCTTCTCGTCCATGACATCGGCGGCCCCGTCGGATTCGAGCTGACCGCCCGCCACAGCGGCAGGGTGCGCACATTGACGGTGCTGAACACGATGGCGTCGGTGGCCTCGTTCCGCAAGCCCTGGCCGATGGCGCCGTTCGCGGTTCCCGGGATCGGTGATGCCTGGCTCGCCGGGACGCCGGCGTGGATGTTCGTGAAGTTGATGCGGCACATCGGCATCTACGATCAGCGGGCGGTGGACGACGCCGAACTCGCGGCGCACTTGGTGCTGCTGCGCCGAACCGACCACGGTTCGGCCTTCCTGAAGATCATGCGGAACTTCGAGACCACCGTCGCGAAGGAAGAGCTCTACCGGGAAGTCCTCGCCGATCCCTCGCGGCCGCGGCAGGTGCTGTGGGGTGTCCACGATCGTGCACTGCCGTCCTCGACCCACGGCGCCGACATCGCCGCGCTGACCGGATCACCGCTGATGGCGCTGCCGGGTCGGCATTTCGTGCAGGAGGACAACGCGGCAGCGATCGCCGACGCGGTGGCCGCGATCACCGTCCGGTAGCGCACCACGGTCAGCGGTTGACGGCGGTCCGTGCCGTGAGGGGGATGTCGAGTCCCACCGTGGATCCGACCGCGACGGCGGATCCGGTGGGTAACTCGACCTTCACCATCGCCGTTCCGACCCGCACGTCGGCGATGTAGCGCAGCCCGGCCGGGCGGGCCCCACAGAGCACTCCGCGGGGAACGTCCGCCGCGCCGTCGACGATCCGAATCATCTCGTGCCGGACCAGCAGAACCGCAGGCCCATCGGCGGGGGTGTTACCGGGCGGCACGGTCAGTGCCCCGAGCGCGGAATGATGTACCCCGCGTTCGAGGTATCCGTGGATCTCGTTGATCCCGCCCATCAACCGGTTGACCGCCAGCGTCGAGGGCTGGGTGTAGGCGGACCCGATGTCCGAGTGATGTTCGAGAACCCCGTCGATGAGCACGGCGACGGTGTCGGCCAACACGGCGGCTTCGTGCTGATCGTGGGTGACCAGCACGATGGTTTGGCCGAGTTCGCTGCGGATTTCCTGCACCAGCTCGTACATGTCCGCGCGCAGGACGGGATCGAGGGCGCTGAACGGTTCGTCGAGCAGGAGCACCTTCGGGGACCCGGCCAGCGAGCGTGCCAGGGCGACTCGTTGTGCCTGGCCTCCGGAGATCGCGGTGACGGGCCGCTCGGCGAAGTCGGTCAGGTGCACCAGGTCGAGGTACCGGCGGGCCTGTGTGCGCGATGCCGAGCGCGAGTGCCCGGCCGCGCGGGCGGCGAATCCTACGTTGTCGATCACCGACAGGTGGGGGAAGAGCATCGGTCGCTGGAACACCATGCCCACTCCCCGCCGTTCGGCGGGCACGGCCGTGATGTCGATGCCGTCGAGCAGAACCGACCCGCGGGTGGGCGCATCGAGTCCGGCGATCAGCCGCAGCGCGGTGCTCTTGCCCGAACCGGAGGGGCCGAGCACGGCGGTGCACGACCCGGCGGGCACGTCCAGGTCGAGGCTGTCGAGGGCGGCCCGCCGCTGTCCGGGGTGAAACCGGGTCAACCGGCTCAGGCGCAGGTCGGCGCTCACAGCGACGGTCGCCGGCCGAGTCGGGCGAGCACGGTCAGCAAGACCAGCGGAGGGAGCACTGCGGACAACGACAGTGCGGCGACGACCGAATCGTTCCCGGTCCCTGCGGCGAACGAGGCCACCAGGATCGGAATTGTCACCAGCCGGCCACCGCCGATCAACAACGTCACGATGTAGTCGCTCCACCCCACCAGGAACGCCAGAAATGCGGCCGCCGACAGTGCGGGCGCGAGCAGCGGCATGTGAACGCGCCACAGGACCGTCGTCCGGGACGCACCGAGGGTGCGCGCCTCCTCCTCGTAGCCCCGGTCGTAGGCGCCGAACGCCACCCGCATCACGTATGTCGTATACGGGATCGCGGCGACGGCCAGCAGTACGACCACCGCGACCCTGCCGGGTATGTGGGCGCGGAGGATCAGCACGTCGAGCCCGAGCGCGACGGCGAACGGGGGCAGAGCCACCGGTGCGAACAAGATCGCTGCGACCACGACCGGCAGGTGCACCCGGCCCGTGACCAGGGCCCGGGCGGCGAGCGCACCGCACGGTGTGGCAATCGCGGAGACCGCGAGGGCCAGCGCGGTCGATGTCGCGAACGCGTGCCCCGCACCGGCGTCGGCGGCGCTGCGCAGGCCGTCGAATCCCCACTGCTGCGGCAGGACGCCGGGGAACGACCACCGGTTCGCGAACGCCCACAGCATGATCGGTACGACCGGCAGAACGAACCACAGCACCATGAGGGTGCGGCCGAGCGCCGCGGCGACGTTTCTCCCGCGGGGGGTCACCGCCATGCCGCCGAACGGCGGAGCATCATCAGCGAAGCTGCGGCGACGACCAGGGCCACTGCGGTAGTGGTGACCGCGACCGCGGCTGCCTCGGGCCGGACGGCGAGGTCGATTGAGGTGAACAGGCGCACGGCCATCACCGGCAGCGGCTCGGGGTAGGCGCGCCCGAGGATTCTTGCCACCTCGTACGAGCCGACGGTGTAGGCGAACGAGATCGCCGCCGAGGCGATCAGTGCGGGCCGCACCAACGGCAACGTGACCAGACGCAGCCGTGCCCATCGCCGCGCCCCCAACGTCGCCGCGGTCTCGTCGTAGCCGGTCACCCGGGTCGCGAGGGTGCCCGCGACGACCAGGGCGATGAACGCCGATTCCTTCCAGGCGTATTCGGCCACCACCGCAATCCACCATCGGCCGCCGACCAGAGCGGGCCACCCGCCGCCGGTCAGTCCCATCAGCCGGGGAAGGACTCCGGAGTCGGCCAGCAGCAGGTCCATCGTGGCGGCGCCGATCAGGTGCGGGACCGTCACGGTGACGCTGGCGGCCATCACCGTCGCGCGGCGCCCCGACAGGACCGACAGTCCCGCGGCCAGTCCGATCGCGGCGGCGAGCGAGGTCGCCGCCGCCGCGATGGCGAGGGTAAGCGCGGTCGAGGTCAACAGATCCTCGGGGTGGGCGGTGTAGGCGGCCACGCTCAGCTCGGGGGCGCCGACCAGGGGCATCAACCCGAGGCTCTGCAGCAGCGCAGTTCCCAGACCACCTCCGACGACCACCACCACCAGCACCACGGCGGGAAGGACCCACCCGGTGCTGCGCCACCGGCGGCCAGGAAAGGGTGGGCCCGGGGTGGTGTCCGCGCTCATCGGAGGCGTGATCTCATCGGCCCGTGAGGACGTTGCGGCGCCAGCCCTCGTCGAGTGGTGTCACCCATTGCGCCGACAGTTCGGGGTGCGCGTTCTTCGAGAGCACGTCGTAGGAGGGGACCACAGTCGAGGACGGAAGCGCATCGAATGCCTGTCGGTCGGCGGGCGAGAGCCGGGTGCCGTCGAGGACCGTGAACTGACCCCACACGTCCGGGCGGGAGGAGGCGAGCTGTTGGTCGGGGGAGAGCGCGATGTTGGCCACCACCCGGGCTGCCGCCGACTTCCCGGACGTCGAGGGGATCGCCAGGAAGCTGGTGTTGCCCACGGTGCCCTCCTCGAGGGTCAGGACCCGGGTCTGCGGCGGATAGGTGCCGTTGGCGACCAGCTCGGTCAGGGTGGCCGGGCCGTAGGTCATCGTCATGTCCACCTGGCCGCCGGCGAAGAGGGCGTCGAGTTCGGACGAGGTCTGCGGATACGTCGTCCCCTGTCGCCACAGCGACGGTCCGAGGGTGCGCAGCCGGTCGAACACGGCGGGGGTGAGACGGGCGTAGTCCTCGTCGCTGTACTGTGCGGGCACGTTCTGCGGGCCACCCGAGACGCTCATCAGGGCCTCACGCACGAACACCGACCCCGTGAAGTCGGGCGGCGCCGGGTAGGTGAACCGGCCCGGATGCGACTGCGCCCAGTCGAGGACTTCGGCGAAGCTGGTCGGCGGGTCCGGAACGGTCGCCGCGTTGTACACCAGAGTGAATTGCGCTTTGTGCCAAGGCGCCTCGCATCCGTCGACCGGGGTGCCGAAATCATTGCGCAGCAGCGGATCGTCCGGGTCGGTGTACTGAATGTTCGGCAGGCTCGCCGTCCACCCACACAGCCAGGCACCGGCTTTTTTACCGGTTCCGAAGTTGTCCCCGTTGACCCAGACGAGATCGACATCGCCGGCGGTGACCCCGGCCTGCCGCTCGGACAGGACCCGGTTGACCGCGTCGGAGGTCGAGGCGATCGGGACCCGTCGCAGGGTGACCCCGGCGGCCTGGGCCGCCGGGGTCAGGACAGTGTCGACGTAGGCGTTGCCCTGCTCATCGCCGCCGTACATCCACAGCGACACCGTCTGCCCCGTGGCCTGCTCCTCGATCACGCTCCACGGCACGTCCTCGGCCCGCGGGGCGTCGGAGGTCGGTGCGGTGCACGCCGAGAGCAGCGCACCCGAACTCAGCGCTGCTGCGAGCAGAGCGCGCCGAGGTCGACGCGAGCGCGGCGACAACAGTCGAGGAACCACACGACCCTCCTGATTGAGTAAGCAGATTCGAACCTTCGCTTCGGGAACACAGCGGGACACTCGAAGCCTTCCCGAAGTACGGACCGGTGGGGGTGCGTCGTGATGTGTCACGACCTACCCGCGCAGACAGCGAGGATGAGGATATGCGGTGCATGCAGAACGAGAACCGGTCACGGGTCAGCGGTTCGGAGTGAACTACCGGCTGAAGTTGGTGATCCTCGCGGTCGTCGTGGTCGCCGGTGCGGTCGTGGCGGCCACCGTCGAGATTCCCGACCCGGCCTCGGTGCGGGACCGGTTCGCCGCGGCGGGGGTGTGGGGTGTGCTGGTCTTCGTTCTCCTCTACGCCGCGCTGACGGTGACGCCGTTTCCCGCGAGCGCGCTGACCGTGGCCAGTGGGCTGCTGTTCGGGCTGGTGACCGGTGCCCTCGTCGTGGTCGTTGCCGCCACCGTCGGTGCCTGGATCGCGTACCGGTTGGCACGGTCGCTCGGTCGCGGCTCCATCGCGCGGATCGAGTGGTCGAAAGTTCGTGCGCTCAACGCGATGCTCGAGCGCCGCGGCTTGAGTGCGGTGTTGGCCGTGCGACTGATCCCGTTGTTTCCGTTCGGACTGGTCAACTATGCCGCCGGACTCAGTTCCGTTCGCCAACGCGACTACCTCATCGGTACCGCGGTCGGCATCATCCCGGGCACCATCGGCTACACCGCGCTCGGGGCGTACGGCACGTCCCCGCTGTCCTGGCCTTTCGCGGCCGCGGTGGCCGCGGTGGTGCTCGTCAGTGGGGGATCGGGCTATCTGGCGCGGCGTCTGGGACCCACCCGAGCAGCGAACGACACGGACACGGACACGGAGGCCGGTAACCGCGATGATCGACAGTTTCCTGCGTAGACACCTCGAGCGGCCGCTCGGCTGGTGCGCCGGGGTGATCGACGCCGCGCCTGTCACCCCGGATCGGGTCACCGGCGCGGGCCTGCTGCTCGGGCTCGGTAGCGCGGTCACCGCCGGTCTGCAGTGGTGGTGGGTGGCGCTGGCCTTGTGGGTGGTGTCCCGGATAGCCGACGGGCTCGACGGTTCGCTGGCGCGGCGCAGGCGGGCCCGGGTACCCGCGCCCCGCGAGTCTGGTGCCGGTGGATTCTTCGACATCACCGCGGATTTCGTGGTGTACGGCAGCACGGTCGTCGGGGTCGCCGTCGGCGCAGCCTCGGCATACGGCGCACCGTGGTGGCCGTTCCTGCTGGTTCTGCTCGCCTACTACATCAACGGCACCGCCTTCCTCGCGTTTTCCTCCATCGCCGAACGCATGGGGCGTCGTCTCGACGACGGGCGTTCCCTGTCGTTTCTCGGCGGACTGGCCGAGGGTGCGGAAACCATTGTGGTGCACAGTCTCTGGTTGATATTCCCTGCAGCGGCCTGGCAGATCGCCGGGGTGTGGGCCGTGGTCGTCGCCGTCAGTTCTCTCCAGCGGATCGTCGCGGGATACCGCGCCCTGCGCTGACCCGCGCTCCGCCCGGCCGGGCCAGAGCGCGTCAGGTGCGGCTGCGGGCCAGACACCGAGCCTCGTCGAGGACGTGCGCGGCGGGCGGGTAGTCCCCGAGGGTGCGGCCGCGGTGAAGCAGGCGCACCGTGCGGTCGGCGTCGATGATCGCCAGTCCGGGGGCTTGCAGGGGGTGGTCGGTGATGCGGCCCTGCCGGGCGTGGCGTGCTGCCGACAGATATTTCCACCAGGTGCGTGGGTTGAGCATCATCCACCAGTGGATGCGGTGCACATCCAACGCCTGATACAGGGTGTGGTCGGGGTCCAGGAGCAGTGGGTATCCGATCCCGTGTTCCATCAGGTGGCGGGCCTGGTAGTCGGCGGCGCCGCCGACGGCCGCGATGTGGACCCCGGCGGCCTCGAAGTCCCCTCGGAGGTCCTCGAGTTCCTGGAGGAACGCCCTGCAGGGCATGCAGCCGTAGTACCGGACCAGGGGCACCACGACCGGTGTGTCGAGCAGCGCGTCGAGCTCGACCCGCCCGCCGTCGACGTCGTAGAGGGTGATCGGGCCGATGCGGTCGCCGATGTCGGTGAGCTGTTTCATGTCGTTCTCGTCCTGTCGGTGCGAAGCGGAAACGGGACGCTACGTGCGGGTGCCGGTGGCGCTGACGTCCACGCCGTTCCAGAAGGCGATGCGTCCCTTGATCCGCCGTGCCAATGGTGAGGGATGGTGGTAGGTAAAGGCGGCGCTGGGTAAGGTGACTCCTCCGGCGGCCACGTCGTAGTAGCTGGCGACGCCTTTCCAGAAGCACAGGCTCTTGGCGTTGTTCGCGAGCAGCACCCCATCGACGATGTCGTGTTCGGGGAAATAGACGTTCCCTTCGACGACGATCGGGTCGTCGGTGGTCGCGATCAGCGTGTCTCCCACGTGTGCGGTGGCGGTGGTCATGGCGTCCTCGTTTCGTCGTCCCTATGGGGAAACCCGGCCACCGTCGATGATCCTTCCCGGACACCGACACCGACACCGACACCGACACCGACACCGGGTTCGGGAGCGGCTCCCGTGGTGGCGCCGGCGGTCGCGGTGCCCGGCCGGGGGTGTGGTCAGCGATATTCCGGGTTGGCGAAACCGAAGCGTGAGCCGGTATCAAGGCGGCCCGCAGTCCGTCGAATCCGAGGGCCGAGGTGTCATCGATGGTGGTCATTGTTGGTCTCCGTCGATTGCGAGGGGATGCCGACCGGCGCCGTACGCGGATCGTGCCGTCGGCGTGAAGCCCGGTGCGGCAGGTCACGGCGCAGGCGGCACCGGTGGGAAGCGAGCTGAGCGCTCCGGTCAGCGCCGCGTCGACGGCAACAGGACCAGCGCCGCCGAGACACCGAACATCAGGTGCTCGACGAGGAAGGTGCCGTATCCGACCATCGAGGCCATGTCGGTGATCTGGTCACCGCTCGAGAAGATCGCGGCGGCGAGCGGGAGCCCGATCCAGGCGCTGACCGCGAAAACGAGGACACCGTAGATCAATCCGCCGATGATCAGGGTGATTCCGTGCAGTTTCGCCACACGCACGATGATCGCGAAGATGATGCCGTACATTGCCCCGACCATCATGTGAACGACTGCGCCGACGACGGCGGGCCCGAAGGAGAAGTAGAAGTTCGAGCCGGCCATGGCCTGTTGCATCGATGTCATCATCGTCGCCGGATCAACGAACACCGATCCGATGTGATAGAGCGGGGTGA
>NZ_JBAQEO010000180.1:0-6030 GCF_049286785.1 Rhodococcus sp. (in: high G+C Gram-positive bacteria)
ACACCCTGGTCAGCAACCCTACCGACACTAGATCCGACAGCCGACGATCCGACTCCGGCTTCACCCATCCACTACGCGGCACGCCGACACGATACCGCACAACCCTCTAACTGAACGGTATTGGGGCTAGACCTGGGCTAGACCCAGCACGTCCGGCATCCGTGACGGTGTCCCGATACCTCCGGAGAAGCGGGCAACCACCGGCAGCGGTGTCCCGCGCGGCAGCGGCCACCACGAGGACTCGAATTCGATTTTCCCGGCCACGACCAGGCCGCGTGGATGAAACACTCGCGCACCCCGCATCGCGGCGGCAGCCCGGAACGGCGCCGTCACGAAAACGGTGCGGGCCGTTCGCAGGGCCGGTTCTGCCACATTCACGGTCGTAGTCTCCCGCGCGCCCCTACCGCTCTCGGGGCGGCGGCGACACCTCCACACCACCCGAGCCGTGTTCCGGCCCGGCAACAGGACTGTCCGCGGGAACGCGCTGCCGGAACTGCGCGGCCTCGCTCGGGCCGGGTTGCGTCCCCGAGGTGTCGTTCTCGCGGCGATACGGTCCCGGCTTGGGTCGCTGCTTGCCGCCGGGAAACGCCAACCGGAAGATGGTCCGGTGAACCTGCCCCCACTGCCGCGAGAAGGGCCCGGTGTTGTAGGGCAGGCTGTACCGCTCGCAGATTTCCTTCACCTTGGGCGCGACCTCCGAGTACCGGGTGCTCGGCATGTCGGGGTACAGGTGATGCTCCACCTGGTAACCGAGGTTTCCGCTGATGATGTGGAAGAGCGGACTGCCGTCGATGTTCGCCGCGCCCACCAGCTGACGCACATACCAGCCGCCCCGCGTCTCGTCCTTCACTTCTTCTTTGCTGAAAGTGTAAGTCTGGTCCGGGAAGTGGCCGCAGAAGATGATGGCGTGCGACCACACGTTGCGGATGATGTTGGCGGTGAAGTTCGCGACCAGCGTCGAGAGGAACGTGCGCTCCACGCCGGGAACTGTCCGATCGAGCAGGTCGGCGACGGCGGCGGCGCGTCCACCCCGGCCCGTCCTGCGCAGTCGTCGTCCGAGACGGGAGCCCGTCGGTTGCGGGAGCCGTCCCCTCGTCACCAGTTGGGCGAGACCGAATGCACCGGCACTGACGACCGGCCACCCGATGTAGTCCTTCACGATCTGGGCGCGGGCCTTGCCGCTGATGCCCTTGAGGTCTTCCCATACTTCCGACAGGGGTTTCTCGCCGGCGCGAACGGCTTCGAGGTCCATGTCGTGCAGCGCGACTCCCCATTCGAAGAACGCCGTGAGCAGCACGTTGTAGAACGGCTGCGCCAGATACACCGGGTGCCAACGTTGGTTCGGGTCGATCCGCATGATCTCGTAACCGAGATCCTTGTCCTTGCCCCGGATGTTCGTGAACGTGTGGTGGATGTAATTGTGAGAGTGCTTCCACGCCTTGGCAGTCGACGCGGTGTCCCAGTCCCAGGTGGAGGAATGGATGTACGGGTCGTTCATCCAGTCCCACTGACCGTGCATCACGTTGTGCCCGATCTCCATGTTCTCGAGGATCTTCGCCATCCCGAGGCACGCGGTTCCGGCCAGCCAGGCAGGCTTCGACGCCGAACCCAGCAGCAGCACCCGCCCGGCGACCGCCAACTGCCGCTGGACGGCGATCACGTTCTTGATGTAGCGCCGGTCACGTTCGCCGAGGTCGGCGTACACCTCGTCGTGAATGGCGTCGAATTCCTTCGCCAATGCTTCGATGGTGTCGTCACTCAGATGCGACAGTGGTTTGTCGACGTCGATACTCACTGGGGCTCTCCTTCTCGCTGTCGGATCTCACAGTTCGATTTCGATGTCGCCTTCTGCGGTATTGACACAGGTCCGGACCACTTGACCGCCGGCATCTGCGACCTCGCCCGTCCGTAGATCCCGCAACTTGCCCGATTTCAGGGTGGCGACACAGGTGTGGCAGATGCCGATGCGGCATCCGTATGGCAATTCGAGCCCGGCTTCCTCACCGGCCACCAGGATCGGGGTCCCCCCGTCGCACTCGGTTTCCACCTCGCTCTCCACGAAGCGGATGATGCCGCCCTCGCCCTCCGCGCCGTCTCCGCCGATGATCGGCTGGAACCGTTCGAGATGCAGTCGCCGGGGGTCGCCGTGATCGTTCCAGTGCTCGACCAGTTCGTCGAGCATCTCGCCGGGTCCGGAGAGAAAAGCTTCCCGTTCCCGCCAGTCCGGGCACAGCGTGTCCAGGTCGGTCGGGGCTATGCGCCCCTCCGTACCGGTGATTCGCACGATCAGGTTCATTCCCTCGTGTTGCGCGTCGAGTTCGCGCAGCGTGTCGTGGAACATCACCTGCGCGGCGGTGCGCGCCGAGTGGATGACCGTCACGTCACCGAGGGCGTCGCGGTGGTGGAGATCGCGCAGCATGCTCATGATCGGAGTGATTCCGCTGCCCGCGCTGATGAACAGCACCTTGTCCGGCAGCGGGTCCGGAAGGGTGAACACCCCCTCCACCTCACCGAGCCGCACAACCTGCCCGGGCGCGATCTTCTGCACCAGATGCGGCGAGACGACTCCCGACCGCACCAGCTTCGGCGTCACGCTGATCAGCCCGTCCTCGGGATCCGGATCGGAGGTCAGGGAATATGCGCGCCAGTGGTAGACGCCGTCGATGATGACACCCAGGCGAACGTACTGTCCGGCCTTGTGCCCGGGCCACCGGAACTGGGGGCGAATCAGGACGGTCGCTGCGTCTTCACCGGCGGGATCGATTCTCTCGACCCGTCCGCGCAGTTCCCGCGTGGTCCACAGCGGGTTGATCAGTTCCAGATAGTCGTCTGGCCGCAGTGGGCTGAACAGATGCCGCACCGCCCGCAACATCATTCTGCGTGCCGGCGAAACCCTGGGGCGTGCGCCGCGCTCGGGCATGAGAACCCTACCGGCTGTCGGCGCTCGGGCACGACTCGGCGCAACCGGGGTCCGAATGGCAACTCACGTCAAACATCGGCTACTCCTCTGAGACGAGCTTCGGGAAGGGCGGATTCTGTGGATGCGCCTACCCGGAACCATCCGAGCCGAAACAGGACGCGCAAATCCGGTCCGGACCGCTGCAGCACACGGCTACCGCGCGTTAAGTTGGCCCCATGGCGACCGGCAGAAGCACGTCCCCCGCTGTGGAACTCGAGGTCGGTGACCGCACGGTGCGGATTTCGAATCCGGATCGAGTCTATTTTCCGGCGACCGGAGCAACCAAGCTCGATCTCGCGAACTACTACCTCGGCGTCGGCGACGGGATCGTCCGCGCCCTCCGCGAACGCCCCTGCATGATGCACCGCTTTCCCGAGGGACTCAGCGGCGAGAAGGTCCACCAGAAGCGCCTGCCGAACGGTGCGCCCGACTGGGTACAGACCGTGCGGGTGAACTTCCCGCGATACGGGCGCCACGCGGACGAACTGTGCGTGACGCACCTGGCCGACGTCATCTGGGCGGTGCAGATGTCCACGGTCGAGTTCCACCCGTGGAACTCACGCCGCGCCGACGTCGAACGGCCCGACGAATGGCGAATCGATCTCGACCCCATGCCCGAGTGCGGATTCGACACGGCGCAGCGGGTTGCGGGGATCGTGCACGAGGTTCTCGACGAACTCGGTGCAACGGGCTGGCCCAAGACCTCCGGCGGAAAAGGCATACATATCTACGTCCGCATCGAACCCGCCTGGGGCTTCGGCGACGTACGCCGCGCAGCACTGGCATTTGCACGGGAAATCGAACGGCGGGCCCCCGACTATGTCACCACCACGTGGTGGCGCAAGGACCGCGACCCGCGCAAGCTCTTCGTCGACTACAACCAGAATGCGCGCGACCACACCCTTGCCAGCGCCTACTCGGTCCGGGGAGTCCCCGAGGCGACGGTCTCCACCCCGATCACCTGGGACGAGATCGACGACGTGAACCCGCGTGACTTCACCATTGCCACCGTTCCCGTTCGCTTTGCGAAGCTCGGCGACCTGCACGCCGGAATCGACGATGCCGCCTTCTCTCTCGCTCCCCTCCTCGAATGGGCCGAACGGGACGAAGCCGAGGGTGCCGAAGATCCGGGCGAGGCGGAGAACTGAGGGGTCGTCGACGCACCGATCATGCTGGCACACAACGAATCAGCATTCACCACCCCACCGCAGCCCCCCGACTTGCTAGGGTTGAGGCACACGGTTCTCCAGAAGACCGAACGAACACCGGACAGCCCGTCCGGCCGTGAGAGGGTGACGAGCTTGAGTACCGCAGAACGGGTATGGCTCGATCGTTACGCCGAAGGCGTGCCGGCGGATATCGAATTGCCCCGAGATTCGCTGGTCGACATGTTCGAAACGTCGGTCGCCCGATTCGGACCCATACCCGCACTCGAATTCTTCGGGGCCGAACTCACGTATTCCGAACTCGGCGATCGAGTCTTACTGGCCGCCGAGGGGTTACGGCGTCTCGGGGTCGCCCGCGGAGATCGAGTGGCCCTGGTCCTGCCCAACTGCCCCGAGCATGTGGTGGCGTTCTATGCCGTCCTGCGCATCGGCGGTGTCGTCGTCGAGCACAATCCGCTCTATACCGCCAAGGAGATGAGCCACCAATTCGCGGACCACGGCGCGAAGGTGGCCGTGGCCTGGGACAAGGTGTGCCCGATGCTTCAGGAAATATCCGGCACCACCGCCCTCGAGCACGTCATCGCCGTGAACATCACGCAGTCGATGCCGTTGTCCAAACGGGTGGCCCTCGCATTGCCGGTCCCGAAGGCGCGCACGCTGAGGAAGGCGCTCACCGCGCCGGCGCCGGAAGCCATACCGTGGAAGCGACTGCTCGCCGACCGACCACTCGACCCCGACTATCCGCGGCCCGCGGTCGGCGACCTGGCGGCGATCCAGTACACGAGCGGCACCACGGGAACGCCCAAAGGTGCCATGCTCACGCACCTCAATCTCGCCGCCAACGCCGCACAGGGACGCGCGTGGGTTCCCGGGCTTGTCGACGGCAAGGAGGTGGTCTACGCGGTCCTGCCCATGTTCCACGCGTACGGGCTCACACTGTGCCTGACGTTTTCGATGAGCATCGGCGCCCGCCTGGTGCTGTTCCCGAAGTTCGACGTCGACCTGGTGCTGGCTGCTGCGAAGAAGCACCCGCCCACGTTCATGCCCGCGGTGCCGCCGATCTACGAGCGGCTCGCCCGCGCTGCGAGGGAACGAGGCGTGGATCTGACGTCGGCGCGCTTCTCCATTTCCGGCGCGATGCCGTTGCCGACCGAGACGCTCGACCTGTGGGAAGCGGTGACCGGTGGCCTCCTGGTCGAGGGGTACGGGCTCACCGAAACCTCGCCGGTTGCGATCGGCAATCCCATCGGACTCTCGCGTCGCCCGGGTGCCGTGGGAGTTCCCTTCCCCAGCACCGACATTCGGGTCATTGACCCCGACAACCCCACGGAGGACGTGAAGATCGGTGAGCGCGGGGAACTGCTGATCCGAGGACCTCAGGTGTTCTCCGGCTATTGGAACAAACCGGAGCAGACCGCCGAGTCGTTACTCGAGGGCGGCTGGTTCCGGACCGGCGACATCGTGGAGGTCGATCCCGACGGCTTCGTCACCGTCGTGGACCGAATCAAGGAACTGATCATCACCGGCGGATTCAATGTCATGCCATCCGAAGTCGAGGCGGCCCTGCGACATGTCCCCGGAGTGGCCGATGCGGCCGTGGTGGGCCTGCCGACCGCGGGCGGCAGCGAGGAAGTGGTCGCGGCGGTGCTGCTGGACGAGGGTGTGTCGAAGGACGAATTCGACGTCGATGCAGCGCGCGAGCACTGCCGCAAAAATCTGACGGCATACAAGGTGCCGCGGCGGATCGTGGTGGTCGAGGATCTGCCCCGGTCCCAGATCGGGAAAGTTCTCCGCCGACTGGTGCGCGATTCACTGCTCAGCAATTGACCAGGGTCACCCCACTCGCCGCCCCCACCCGTCGCGCCCAATGTCACAGTGGTTCAGTCGAACTGAACCACTGTGACA
>NZ_JBAQEO010000181.1:0-1911 GCF_049286785.1 Rhodococcus sp. (in: high G+C Gram-positive bacteria)
AGCGAGCCCATGGTGGTGACGGATTCGTTCACCGTCGACCTCACCGCCAAGACCGTCCGCCGAGGTGAGACGAGGGTGCACCTCACCCCCACCGAATGGGGGATGCTGGAAATGCTGGTGCGAAACAAAGGCAAACTCGTCGGTCAGAAGGAGCTGCTACGGGAGGCGTGGGGACCGGCCTATGCCACCGAAACCCACTATCTGCGAGTATATTTGGCGTAACTGAGACGCAAACTCGAGGACGATCCATCGAATCCCCGGCATCTGATCACCGAGGCCGGCATGGATACCGGTTCCAGGCATGACTTGTCGGCGAATCAGCCGGGCCGAAGGCCCCCTGCACGCGCAATTGGCGGAATCCGGACCCGGGAAGGTCCCCCCGGTGCTGGGGCACATTGGTTTCCCGAGGACGCACAAGTTCGTCAGGCTGGCGGAGACTGGCAGCGTGGCGACCGATGACGAAGAAGGCAGACCCGTCGATCGGTGCTCACCAGATTGCGAGCTGACCGATCTCGCGTTGCCGGGTCTTGAGCGGCGCACTGTCCCAACGCTTCCGGGCCTGGTGCGCACTCATTCCAGTGGCCTCGCCGATCTCTGCCCACCCTGCCCCTGCAGCCCGCGCTCGGTCGATGTCGTCGACGAGATCGAAATGTGCCTGTTGGGCGATCGCGATCCGCGCCAGTAACCGTGCCTTCATCGCCTGTGCCGGCGACGCGGCCGAAGCACTACGCAGCGTGTACCAGGCCTTCGAACCCGCCGCAGGTGAAGACATGACCTGATCAGCCAGACGCTCGAGCAGCACATCTGCCTGATTACATTTCGAGAAGCAGCGACCTGACGATGGCCGTGCTGACACGAGCGAAGTGTGGCTTTATGACGCGTGCGCTTCGTGCTCGGCAATGAACCTAGCTAGTGTTGTCCCGGGCGGCGGTCCTTGCCTACGAAGCCAATCAGACGGTTAAGCGTGACAGCGCGGCGCTGACAGCCGGCACAAGGTGTGAATCCAGCTCTGACGGTGCTCTTCTTGATCACATCGCCGAGTCCGATATCAGTTTTGATCAGCCGCCGAGGCATCCTCACCACAAAGAGCGGTCGCGGTCGTTCCCGTCCATTCATCGAATCCGCTATTGCTACTCCGGACTGGAGCCGACACCCAGTGGTCAGCCGGGCTGAGATTGGCCACGATTTCTGATTCCCTACCGCTGCGCTCCGTCCACAGCTGGCCGCAAGGTGCCGTCCGGCCGCTTCTCGCCGGCTTCGATCACCGCTCCGTCCGAGTAGTTGTCAGAGATCCATTCTGCAACTGCGCGGGCATTGCGAAGGGACGCCCCGAGGTACGCCCCAGCGGAGGCACCGAGCTCATACGCGCGCTGCCGTCCTTCGACCGACGGCCAGCACTCACTCGGACACCCTGTCGGCGCGACCGGCGTCCGGATTCTAGCCACTCTGTTGCGTGAGATGGAACGACGCGACCTGCGCTACGGCCTCGAAACCATGTGCATCGGTGGGGGACAGGGTTTGACGGCCATTTTCGAACGGGTTTCGAAGGCTGGAGGCGGCGTAGCCGGCCTGTGGGGTCAAGATCATGGTGTATGGGTCACGTTCGACTGCTTAATGTTTCAGCCTTCATGTTGTGCTGTGGCGGTGAGGGTATCGACGGCGGTGCGATAGGCGATGGCAGCCGATCGGAGGTGACCGGGAGTCGTTGTAGGGGTGTCGAGTTCGGCCCGCCCGGGGCGCCGGACCCGATCGTGGACACAGGTGAGGAAATTCACGGTGTCACCCGTGGTGGGTGACCTGGTAAGGCGCCTCGGTCCTGATCACCGACGAGCTCGGTAGCTACGGGGTGGGGCAGCGGGAGCTGATGCCTTCGGTCGAGCACCGGCAATCGAAGTACCTGAACAACCGGGC
>NZ_JBAQEO010000182.1:0-6822 GCF_049286785.1 Rhodococcus sp. (in: high G+C Gram-positive bacteria)
CTACGAGTTCGATCGACTCGGGTCGCGCGGTGATTTCCTGCAGCATCGACTGCATCGACAGGTACAGCTCGGCGTGGGGGCGTCGCTGACGATCCGTTTCGGCCCACGCCTGCCAGCGGGGCAGATACACATCGAACGCCTGATGCACCTCATAGGCGCCGCTGACGTCGTATTCCGCCTCGGAATCCTCGTGGTAGTCGCCGGAGCCGTTGAGGGTGAGGTCTGGGTCGGAGCTGTCGGCGCGAGCCGAGTCGTCTACCCATCCGTGCAGAACCGGCGGCAGTTCCGGCGGATCCGGGGCGACGACGGCCGGAACACGCAGGACGATGCCACCCTGCCCGGCTTCTGTGTCGAGTGCGATCACCCGGCCGTCCAGGTGCAGCCATTCCACCTGTTCGTGCTGGTCGACATGCAGTACCGGCTTGGTACGAGCCCTGACGATCTCGCGCAGGAACTGCAACAGGCGCTGAACGCGGCCCGCGAGCTCGGCGTCCGTTTCCGTACTGGGCAATGTGAACCTCGGATAATTCTCGATAATGACGATGGACCCTCGAGCAGACTATCGGGTCTGCCGGTACAACTTCGAGGCGAAGGCAACGCCCAGCAGGAAGACCGACCGGTTTCTTTACGATTCGGGTGCCGCGCGTCGGCGCTGACACTGCACTGCACCTGAGGGGACGCCTACACTGAAGCCCGTCAGCAGTCTCAGGCTCGCGAGGTGCAGGGCATGGCCCACCGTCACAAACCCCGGCAGCGGCCGACATGATGCAGGCGGCCGCGATCGACGGCGCCGCGGTCCACGTTGTGCTGATACTCCTCTTCGTCCTCGTCGGCGGTGTTTTCGCGGCGACCGAAATCGCACTGGTGTCGTTGCGTGAAGGTCAGATCCGGCAACTGGAGCGTCGCGGTGGGCGCGGCGCGCGGACGGCAGCGCTGGCGCGGAACCCCAATCGGTTCCTGTCCGCGGTGCAGATCGGGGTCACCGTGGCCGGGTTCCTCTCGGCAGCGTACGGTGCATCGACCATCTCGCCCCCGATCGCGTCCACCTTCGTGGGGTGGGGGCTGCCGCCCGGGCTCGCCTCGGGAGCCGCTCTGGTCGGCACGACCCTGATGATCGCCTACCTGTCGTTGATCCTGGGCGAGCTGGTACCTAAACGCATTGCGCTGCAACGTTCTACCGAAGTGTCGTTGCTTACCGCGCCGACCCTCGACCGGTTCGCCACCGCGATGCGCCCGGTGATCTGGTTCCTGTCCGTCTCCACCGACATGCTGGTCCGGTTGGTCGGCGCCGACCCGAAGATGAAGACCGAGGCGGTCACCCCGGAAGAGTTGCGGGACCTACTCGTCGGGCACACCGCGCTCGCCGAACCCCAGCGCCACATCCTGTCGGAGGCTTTCGACGCCGGGCAACGCTCACTCGTCGAGGTGATGCGGCCCCGCACCGACGTCGATTTTCTCGCCGCCGATACACCGTTGATCCAGGCCCGCGACGAGGCGCTGAAGCGGGGGCACAGTCGGTACCCCGTCACCGCCACCTCGTTCGACGACATTGTCGGTTTCGTCCACCTGCGCGACCTCCTGCTCGCGGACGAGAACCAGGTCGCCACGGTGCGCGAGTTGTGCCGGCCGGTGCTGCGACTCCCGGTGTCCAAACCCGCCCTGGCGGCGCTGTCCGACATGCAGCGGAACAACCTGCAGATGTCGATCGTGGTCGACGAATACGGCGGCACCGCAGGGATGGTCACACTCGAAGACATCGTGGAAGAAATCGTCGGTGAGCTCGGCGACGAGTACGACGAACCCACTCACCCCGCTACCGCTTCCTCCCGTCGATACTCGCCGCAACAGCAGGTGGACGGGCTTCTGATCATCGAGGATTTCGAATCCACCACCGGCATCGCCCTACCCGAAGGGCCGTACGAAACCGTGGCCGGTTTCATGCTCCATGAACTCCAGCGGATGCCCCGCCTCGGCGACAGCATCACCTTCGAAGACCACCAACTCACCGTCACCGCACTCGACGGGCGTCGCATCTCCCGTGTCCGGGTGACGCATCCTCGGCCGACTCCGCACCCGCGCCGCACCATCGACTCTGAATAGCGCGGCCGAAATCCCGACTCGCCGAACGCCGGAGGCGTAGCCTCGAAAGAACCTCCAGCCGAGGAGACTGCGCCGTGGCCGATCCGGTAGACGAGCACTTCATCACGACGGTCACGGCGTTGGCGCCGCGCCCGCCCGGTGCAGCAACGGGATTCCTCGCAGGTTCTGGACTCTCCGCAGAGCGCTGTCTGGAACTCTTCGACGACCAACTGGGCAGCAGGCATCTCGACCTCGCCGCACGGTGGCTCCGCGCGCAGGGTCAGGGTTTCTACACGATCGGATCCGCCGGACACGAAGGCAACGCGGCTGTGGCGGCGGCGCTGCGGTCCACCGATCCCGCCCTGCTGCACTACCGGTCCGGCGGCTTCTTCCTGGCCCGGGCCCGGCAGGTGGGCGGACGCGATCCGATCCGGGATGTGCTCCTCGGAATCGTCGCTGCCGCAGACGAACCGATCTCCGGGGGCAGGCACAAGGTGTTCGGTCGCCACGACCTCGCCGTCATCCCCCAGACGTCCACCATCGCCTCGCACCTGCCGCGCGCTGTCGGTGTCGCGTTCGCGATTGCCCGTGCGCGCAAGCTGAGCGTGCCCTCGCCGTGGCAGCCGGACGCCGTGACGGTGTGCAGCTTCGGCGACGCCTCCGTCAACCATTCCACCGCGGTGGGTGCGATCAACAGCGCGATTCACGCCGGCTACCAGGGTGTTCCGATGCCACTGCTGTTCGTCTGCGAAGACAACGGCATCGGTGTCAGCGTCCGGACCCCGGCCGGGTGGATCGCGTCGCAATACGGCGACAGAGCGGGACTAGCGTACTTCTCCGCCGACGGATGCGCACTGCCCGAGACACTCGGCGCGGCAACCGCCGCGGCGGACTGGGTTCGCCGCCAACGTCGTCCCGCGTTTCTGCACCTGCGCATGGTCCGGCTGATGGGTCATGCCGGTTCGGACTACGAGGCCGCCTACCGTTCCGCCGGCGAACTGGCCGCCGACCTCGATCGCGACCCACTCCTCGCCACCGCCCGACTCCTCGTAGAGGCGGGGCAACTGACGCCCGACGAGGTCCTCGACAGGTACGAGCGCAAGCGCACCGAGGTGCACGCGGTAGCCGAGCAGGTGGTGACCCTCCCGCGATTGAACAGCGCTGCGGCAGTGATGAAACCACTCGACGACACCCATCACGACACGATGACCGTCACATCACCGGGCAGGAAGGCACCGTCGCCGGACGCCGGGCCGCAGACACTTGCGCTGGCCGTCAACCGCGCTCTGAGCGAGGCCCTCGACGAGAATCCGGAAGCCATGGTCTTCGGGGAGGATGTGGCCCGGAAGGGCGGGGTGTACGGCGTGACCCGCGGATTGCAGAAGAAGTTCGGCGCCGCGCGGGTCTTCGACACCGTGCTGGACGAACAGACGATTCTCGGTCTCGCCCTGGGCGCCGGAGTCTCGGGGCTGCTGCCCATTCCGGAAATCCAGTATCTGGCGTACCTGCACAACGCCGCCGACCAGATACGGGGCGAAGCCGCCACGTTGCAGTTCTTCTCGCAGCGCCGATTCCGCAATCCGATGGTCGTGCGCATCGCCGGCTTCGGATATCAGAAGGGGTTCGGTGGCCACTTCCACAACGACAATGCGATTGCCGCGCTCCGCGACATTCCCGGACTGGTGATCGCGTCGCCGTCGCGACCGGACGACGCGGCCGCGACGATGCGGGCGTGCGTCACCGCAACGAAGGCGTCCGGTGCGGTGTGCGTATATCTCGAACCCATCGCGCTCTACCACACACGGGACCTCTACGAGGACGGTGACGAGCGCTGGCTCGCGCGATATCCCGGTCCGGCACACACCACGACCATCGGCACCGCACGTACGTATGGTGACGGCACCGATCTCACAATCGTCACGTTCGCGAACGGTGTCCGCATGAGCCTCCGGGTGGCCCGCAGGCTCGAGCGCGAAGGGATCCGGGCTCGCGTCGTCGATCTGCGGTGGCTCGCGCCGCTCCCTCTCGACGATGTGCTGCGCGAGGCGCGTGCAACCGGACGCGTGCTCGTCGTCGACGAGACGCGTAGGAGCGGGGGCGTGGGTGAAGGGCTGGTCGCCGAACTCGTCGACCACGGATTTCGGGGTCCGCTGTCGAGGGTGGCGAGCGAGGACAGCTTCATCCCCCTCGGTGATGCCGCACATCAGGTGCTGCTCTCGGAGGACACGATCTTCGCCGCCGCCGTCGCACTTGCGCGATGATCCGCGGAACCGGTCCGAATATGCCTGTCAGGCATAAACTGACCTTCGGTGCCGACCGGGTGCCGTGCCAGACCAGATGCCGGGAGTAGACGATGCCCACGCTCAGGAACAAGGTTGCACTGATCACGGGTGCTGCGCTCGGTATCGGGGCCGGAACCGCCCGCGCCCTCGCCCGTGAGGGTGTGAAGCTCGTCCTGATCGACCTCGACGCGACGCCATTGAATGCCCTGGCCCACGAACTCGGTGAAGACACCGTCCTCGCTCGGGTAGCCGACGTGTGCGATCTGCCGGCTCTGCAGTCGGCCGTCGATGCGGGGGTCGAGAAATTCGGTGGAATCGACTTCGTTCTCGTCAACGCCGGCATCACCAGCTACGGCTCCGTGCTGAATGTCGATCCGGCCACATTCAAACGGGTGATCGACGTCAACATGCTCGGCGCGTTCCATACGGTCCGGGCCGCACTGCCCGCGGTGATCGAACGCAAGGGCTACATCCTCGTCGTCTCCTCGCTCGCGGCGTTCGCCGCCGCACCGGGCCTGGCCGCCTATTGCGCCACCAAGGCGGGTGTCGAACAGTTCGCCAATGCGCTCCGCCTCGAGGTGACGCATCGTGGCGTCGCAGTCGGGTCTGCTCACATGGCCTGGATCGACACTCCGCTCGTCCAGGACGCGAAGGCCGACCTCACCGCGTTCAACCAGCTCCTCGCGGTGTTGCCCGGACCGCTCGGGAAGACCACCTCGGTCGAGGCCTGCGTCGACGCGTTCGTTTCGGCTCTCGCCGGGCGCAAGCGGCGCGTCTACGTTCCGCAGTGGGTGGGACCCCTCGGCTGGCTGAAGGCACTGGTCACGTCACCGCTCGCGGATCGCCGCATTCTCCCGCACATTCCCCGGATTCTTCCGCTGATGGACAGGGAGGTCGCGCAGCTCGGCCGGTCCACCAGTTCACGTAATGTCGCACTGGAAAATGGCGCCGCGGAACCGGCCGAAGATTCGAAATAGCAGTCCCGTCCATCGCATCGAGAGAGCAGTCATGACCGACATCGACACCGTCGCCGAACTCCCGGATTCCACGATTCCCGTCCGGCACGTCGATGTGCTGATCATCGGCGCCGGGCTGTCCGGCATCGGAGCCGCGTACCACATCCAGGAGAGTTTCCCGGGCCGGACGTACACGATCCTGGAGAGCCGCGACACGATCGGCGGAACCTGGGATCTGTTCCGCTACCCGGGCGTGCGTTCCGATTCGGACATGTACACCCTGGGTTACCGCTTCCGGCCGTGGGAGAACGACAAGTCGATCGCCGACGGAGCCACCATCCTCGAGTACGTCAAGAAGACTGCGACGGATCACGGAATCGATCGGCACATCCGTTTCGGGCACCGCGTGATCCGCTCCGAATGGTCGAGCGCGGAGTCTCGGTGGACGGTGACGGCCGAACGGACCGACAGCGGTGAGACGGTCCGCTTCACCGCGGACTTCGTGATGGCCTGCAGCGGTTACTACCGCTACGACGAGGGATACACCCCGGATTTCGCCGGAACCGAGCGATTCCAGGGTGAGATCGTGCACCCGCAGAAGTGGCCCGAAGACCTCGATTACGCCGGCAAGCGCGTCGTGATCATCGGCAGTGGAGCCACGGCCGTCACCCTTGCCCCGTCGATGGCCGCCGAAGCCGAACACGTGACGCTGCTGCAGCGCTCGCCGACGTACATCATCTCGTTGCCGGCCAAGGACGAACTGGCCAACCGTCTGCGCCGTTACCTGCCCACCCGGATGGCGTACGCCCTGACCCGGCTGAAGAATGCCTTCGTGGCGACCGCGCTCTATCAACTGTGCCGGCGTTACCCGAATTTCATGAAGACACGCATCCGTCGACTCCAAAAGGGTTGGCTACCCGAGGGTTACGACATCGACACCCACTTCACACCCCGGTACAACCCGTGGGATCAGCGACTGTGCCTCGTGCCCAACGGAGACCTGTTCCGTTCCATCCGCCACGGCGAGGTGTCGATCGTGACCGATCACATCGACACCTTCACCGAGACCGGGCTCGCGCTGAAGTCGGGCGAGGAACTACCTGCCGATATCATCGTCACCGCAACAGGTTTGAACCTCCTGGCGTTCGGCGGGATGGACCTGGTGGTCGACGGCCGCGAGGTGGACCTCACCGAGACCATGGCGTACAAGGGGATGATGCTCAGCGGGGTCCCGAACTTCGCATTCATCATCGGCTACACCAATGCCTCCTGGACACTCAAGGCCGACCTGGTGTGCGAGTACGTCTGCCGCCTGCTCGCGCACATGGACGAGAAGGGGTACGCCTACTGCGTCCCCCAGCGCGATCCGTCGGTGACTGAGGAACCGTTCCTCGACTTCGCGGCCGGTTACGTGCTGCGCTCGGTCGATTCGTTCCCGAAGCAGGGGTCGAAAGCCCCGTGGCGGCTGCGGATGAACTACTTCCACGACCTCGTTACTCTGCGGC
>NZ_JBAQEO010000183.1:0-2254 GCF_049286785.1 Rhodococcus sp. (in: high G+C Gram-positive bacteria)
ACACCCTGGTCAGCAACCCTACCGACACTAGATCCGACAGCCGACGATCCGACTCCGGCTTCACCCATCCACTACGCGGCACGCCGACACGATACCGCACAACCCTCTAACTGAACGGTATTGGGGCAAGACCAGCAGCGTGGCACCGGGTGGAGTCGTCATATTGACAGTTGTGCCCATTCTGATCGGAATGACACTGACCGCGCTCATTTCCCTGAAATGGGTCGCGATCATTCGGCCCGCCGCAGTGGTAGGAGCACTGCTTCCCCTCGCCACGATCGCCCTTACCATTCAGGCCGACTTCGACACGGCCAGCACCATCGCCCTGTCGGTGATGCACGTGGTGGTGGCCGCCGCCGTCGTCGTCGGACTGGAAGCGATGCGAAATCACATAGTCCGCACCGGGCAGGCCTAGGGTGTGCTGTTCACGTGCACGTGAGCCTCGATGGCGAGCGCGATGTGCTCGACGTTGGGGCGCATGCCTTTCCGTCGCATGGTCGTGACCAGGGAATCCACACTGATCCGCTCTCCGGGTGAGCAGCCGGCGAATGCCTCGGCGACCGTCTGTCGGTGAATCCTGGCCGACAGACGGTCGGTGCCGGGATAGACCGTCACCCGGAGTTCGGCTGCGTTGTGATCCTTGACACCCCGTCCGGGTGAATGTAAATTCATGAACAGTGAATTAGAATTCATCCAGGTTGAGGACCGATTACATCGGGCTGCTTCCAGAGCCGCATCAAGGAGTTGACATGACGGACTACGAAGACATCCATTACGAGGTCGAGGGACCCACCGCGATCATCACGATCAACCGTCCCGAGCGCTACAACGCCTTCCGTGGACGCACCGTCGAGGAGCTGATCAAGGCGTTCCGGTCCGCATGGGCGGATACCGACGTGCAGGCGGTCATCCTCACCGGAGCCGGGCAGAAGGCGTTCTGCACCGGCGGTGACGTGAAGCAGCGTGCCGAGACCGGCGACTACGGTCCCACCGAGAGCGGCATGTTCGAGATCGGCAACCTCCACAAGCTGATTCGCGACATCCCCAAGCCGGTGATCGCGGCTGTCAACGGCGTCGCCATCGGCGGCGGGCACGTCCTGCACGTGCTCTGCGACCTTTCCATCGCCTCCGAGACGGCCAAGTTCGGGCAGGCCGGACCCCGTGTGGGTTCGTTCGACGCCGGCTTCGGTTCCGCCTACCTGGCCCGCGTGGTCGGCGAGAAAAGGGCCCGCGAGATCTGGTTCCTGTGCCGCCAATACGACGCCGCCACGGCCGAGCGCTGGGGCCTGGTCAACTGGGTGGTTCCTGCCGACACGCTGCTCGACGAGGCCAAGGCCGTTGCCGCGGAGATCGCCGAGAAGAGCCCCACCGCCATCCGCTTCCTCAAGCAGTCGTTCAACGCAGACACCGACCATCAGGCCGGTCTGAGCAACCTGGCGATGTCGGCGCTCGACCTGTTCACGCATTCACCCGAGGGTCTCGAGGGCGCCGCTGCGTTCGCCGAGAAGCGCGCACCCGATTTCAACAAGTACGTCAAGGCCTGAGGGGACCGGCAACCATGACCGAGAACATCGCAGTAGTGACAGGTGCCGGATCTGGAATCGGCAAGGCCATCGCGCTGGGCTTCGCCGCCCGCGGTGACAAGGTGATCGCCGCAGATCTCGACCTCGACGCCGCCAAGCGGACCGCCGCGGAACATCCCGACCTGATCTTCGCCATGGAGGTCGACGTGGCCGACCGTGCGAAGGTCGACGGTCTACGCGATCAGGTGGGTGCCGAGGTCGGGACACCGAACATCCTGGTCAACGCCGCCGGCTGGGACCGCACCGACCAGTTTCTCAACGCGTCCACCGAGTTCGCCGAGAAGGTCGTCGCCATCAATTACATGGGCCCCGTCCACATGTGCAGCGCGTTCCTGCCGGGCATGGTGGAGTCGGGAGGAGGTGGCCGCGTGGTCAACCTCGCGAGTGACGCCGGACGCGTCGGCAGTGCGGGCGAGAGCATCTACGCGGGAGCCAAGGGCGGCGTGATCGCGCTGAGCAAGTCGCTGGCCCGAGAGATGGCACGCTACAAGATCAACGTCAACTGTGTGTGCCCCGGCCCCACCGACACTCCGCTGTTTCAGGCGCAGGCCGAGAAGCTGAAAGAAGCTCTCGTCAAGGCCATTCCGTTCCGCCGTCTGGCGCAGCCCGAAGAGGTGGCCGCTCCGGTTCTGTTCTTCGCATCCGACTCCGCATCGTTCATCACCGGCCAG
>NZ_JBAQEO010000184.1:0-9495 GCF_049286785.1 Rhodococcus sp. (in: high G+C Gram-positive bacteria)
GTGTTCGCGGATGGCCCTGAGCGTCGCCTCCACGGCAGGCATGGGGACGGCGATCACGATGAGCGCCGATTCCGCCGCAGCGCGCCGCAGTACGGCAGCCAGATTCGTATCGGCGTCGAATCCTTCCTCGCGGGCGGCGTCGACGGAGCGCGCAGATCGGTTGTGTCCCCAGGCTTCGCGTCCGGCCCGGACCGCCGCACGCAGCAGTGAACCGCCGATCAGACCGAGGCCGAGTACACACACCGGAGGTGCGGAAGAGGTATCAGACACCTGCTCAGGTTCGCACATTTGGCCGCGGACTTCATTTACCGGCACCGCGCGGGCTACCGTTGCGCACATGGGTGCACAGCGCGCGGAAAAGAACGGCGCCTCCTCGGATCGGGCCGACGATCTGGAGGGCTTCGGTGTCGCGGTCGTCCACGAGGACGGCCGCTGGAAGGTCAAGGCTCTCACCTCTGCTGCCCTGACCAGTCTGCGTACCGCCGAGGAGGAGCTTCGGGCACTCCGCAGCGCGGGCGCGTTCTTCGGTCTGCTGGACGTGGACGACGAGTTCTTCATCGTGTTGCGGCCGGCTCCGACGGGAACACGGCTGTTGCTCTCGGATGCCACCGCGGCCATCGACTACGACATCGCTGCCGACGTCCTCGAAGCGCTGAACGCCGAGGTGCCCGACATCGACCCGGACGACCTCGACGACGTCGAGCCCTGGGAGGAAGGCGACCTGTCGTTGCTCGCCGACCTGGGTCTGCCGGAACCGGTGCTGGCGGTCATCATCTCCGAGACGGATCTGTACCCGGACGAGCAGCTGGGCATGATCGCGCAGCGGCTCGGGTTCTCGAACGAATTGTCCGGGGTGCTGGACAAGCTTCCGCGGTAGCCGTGTCGCTGTGACTCTGCAGGACGACGAGCGGATGATGCGTGCCGCGATCGAGGCTGCGTGCGCGGCCACCGACGCCGATGTGCCGGTGGGAGCCGTGGTCTTCGACGCCGACGGTGTCGAGGTGGCCCGAGCCGCGAATTCGCGTGAGGCGATGTCGGATCCCACCGCCCACGCGGAGATCATCGCGCTGCGCGCGGCGGCGAGGGTGTACGGCGACGGCTGGCGTCTGGAAGGCGCCACGCTCGCGGTCACGTTGGAGCCGTGCACGATGTGTGCGGGTGCCCTCGTGCTCGCCCGGGTCTCGCGGGTCGTGTTCGGAGCCTGGGAGCCGAAAACGGGTGCTGTCGGGTCGCTCTGGGATGTGGTGAGAGATCGTCGGTTGACGCATCGGCCGCAGGTCCGGGGAGGCGTCCTGGAGGACGAATGCGCGGGAATCCTCGAGGATTTCTTTCGTGAACGCCGCTGACCTCGAGGCGGAACCTTCGGCGACCGAAAAGGCAAAGTGGTAGCGAATGGCATAGATTTGTGCTTTGGTGGAATGTAGGTGCTCACGCGGCACCGTCGGATCGAGAGACGGTTCGGTCGAAGATTCACGGAGGTACCTCATGGGAATCGCTGACAAGGCATCCAACAAGGCGGAAGACCTCAAGGGTCAGGCCAAGGAAACCACCGGCAAGGCGACCGGTGACAAGGATTTGCGCGACGAGGGCAAGGCGGATCAGGCTTCATCGGCAGTCAAGGACGCCGGTGAGAAGGTCAAGGACGCTGCCTCGAACCTCAAGAACAAGCTGACATAGGACGGCTCCACCTGGCGATTTCAGGCTCGGGCGTCGCATCCGGTAAAGTCACCGGCGGTGGCGTGTCCGAGCGGCCTAAGGAGCACGCCTCGAAAGCGTGTGACGGGTAACCCCCGTCCGAGGGTTCAAATCCCTCCGCCACCGCCAAGGGCAACGCCCCCGGACTGGATCGAAAGACCAGTCCGGGGGCGTTTGTCGTTCTTTCGGTCGATCACGCAGTGGGCGTCGCCGCGTGTTCTCCGGCGGGAGGAACGCTGCGCTCTGCGACTCCTCCGCGCGGCACGGTGAATGTGGCGATCACGCAGAGTAGTGCGACAGTGAAGGAGGCCAGTGCGTACCAGATGTTCCCCACGGGATCACCGTTGCTCGTGACGCCGTCCACGGCGTCGAAGTAGTCGGGCAACGCAGCGATCCACAGGAGGGCCATGACGCACAGGTACACCACGCTGTAGACCTGGACGAAGCGGTTCGTATAGCGGGGCGCATCCGAGTTCTCCCGGCGCAGACGCGACCATTGGCGAACGAGAACCGCAATTGCGACGACGGTGAGGACCACCAGTTCCGCCGCGTCGACAACTCCACGGATCGTGGTGCTTCCCGTTCCGAGGACCGTCGCCGGGAGCGGCAGGATGAACGTGCCCAGCGACGCCAGAAGACCGATGACGACTGTGCGCCAAACTAATTCGAGACCGGAGAAGTGCCGGCCCCGGTCGACATGACGACCGACGAAGAACTGGACGCACAGCGCCAGCGACATCGGCCACAAAGCGGCGAACACGACCACGCTCGGCAGCGGTACGGAATCGAACATCGGCTGATTGAGCGGGTTGTCGACCGACCACTCCCACCAGCGCAGCTGCGGACCGAGATGGTCGAAGATCTCGTAGAACGCGTGATGGACGAATCCCACGCAGATCGCGCCGACGAGAACCCCGTACCGGCGGAAGACCCCCAGCATCCGGACGATCTCGAAGGCCAAGGTGGCCATCAACGGGTAGATCGCGACGATGTACAGCGGAAGACGACCCCACAGGAAGTCCACGGTGAACACGTTGTGCGCGAACATCGTGTCCACGTGGTCTTCGATGCCGAAGGCGGCGGGAAAGTAGAGGGGCGGTTCGATGACGAACAGGTACGCGGTCGCGCCGAACCAGAGCACCAGGTTGGTGGGGTCACCGTTCCGGCGCAAACGCACGATTGCGAGCACGAGCGCGAGCACCGCGCCGAGCACGATGGTGAACTCGAGGATCGGCAGTGTCCAGTTCTCCAATGCCAGCGGGTTGCGGACCTCGACGAGTCCACCGGCTTCCTGACAGGAGAAGCCGAGCGCCGTCGCGAGTTGCTCGAACGTGGCGGAGCAGAGATCGGCCATCAGTTCACCTCCGGCGAGGCGACCGTGTCGGCGGTGTACCAGCGCGTGACGTCGTAGCCGGCGTCGAAGCGTTCGAACCACAGGCCGGCGAGTGCGGGGAGCTTCTCGTGGTCCGGGTTGTGCTTCGGAAGTTGACTGCGGATGACACCCATCAACGCGGTGAGTTGCTCGCCGAGCGGTAGATGGTCGAACGCGCGCGGCATCGGGCCGTGGTCCTCTGCGCGCAGGAGTGGCAACCGCTTGCGCCGGTTCTGCTGACGCCGGTACGAGGCAAACATCGACAGGGCATCGATCTTGCGGTCCTCGAGCGGCACGTGCTTGTTGAAGCCTTCGCATGCGATCCGGATGACCTTCAGCACGTGCCGGAAGATCGACGGGGCCATCCGCATCCGGTAGATATCGCTTCCGACAATGGAATTGAAGATGATGAGCGCGGAGCTCCGATGTTCGACTTCCTCGACGAAGTGCCAGATGAACAGGGAGGCGACCCGGTCGTCTCCGGGCCGGAACAGAGTCGAGTCGTTGTCGAGCATCAGCTTGAACACCGGAGTGAAGGTTGCTTCGAGGTCGGCGGTGTAGGCCAGTCGGTAGTTCAGTGACGTCTCCGCGGTGACCCGGTCGAATTCTCCGATCACCTCGTCGAGAGTTTCCTGGAGCCCCGGATACCGATCAATCAGGCCCTTGACGTGTTGGCGGTGAGCGGTCGAGTGCTGCCCTTCCTGGCGCATGAAGGCGTCCGCCTCCTCGGCAACCGCGGGATCGGTGATCAGCGGTTTGGTTTGGAGAATCATCTTCACGATCATCTTCTCGAAGCCGATCGCCAGGAACGAGACCGCATTGGCCATGCTCGAGAAGGCCGGGTTTTCTTCGTTCCACACGAAGGGCACGTCGTAATCCTCGAACGCGAAACGCATCTTTCGAACTTGAAGATCGGTCATTGCGCGATACCTCGTCTTTCGGGAGCGGGCTGGGGGGTGGCCCCGCTCGGACTCGTCGAAGCCACAGTGGCGATCATCATACATAGACCTACAAATCTGTATGATCACTTTTGTTGCTACGGTCGGGACGGCACGACAGGGCGAGGTTCGGGCCTGTGGTAGCGTCGGGCCCTTCATCCGGGCTGGAGTCGAGGAAACTGGTAGTGGCACGAAGACGCGGGTGGGGCGGGAGTCCACCGGACAACGATGAAGAAGCGTCCCGTCGAATAGTTGCCGCAGCAGTCGAGCTGATCGGCAGAACCGGTTCCGCGATCAGCATTGCCGACGTGGCGGAGTCGCTGGGTGTCATCCGTCAGACGGTGTACCGGTACTTCCCCAGCGCCGACGCTCTGATGCGGGCCGCGGCCATCGCGTCGGTCGACGGGTTTCTCGATCGACTGACACAGCAGGTAAGTGGCATCGAGGATCCTGTCGACGCGATGACCGAGGGAGTGGTGTACACACTGGCCGAGGTACGTCGAACGCCCCACCTCGGCATCCTGCTGTCGAGTTCGTACTCGAACGTCCAGCCCGACGGCCTCACATCCCACGCGGCGCAGATCTTCGGAATGACGATGATCAAACGCTTCGACGTCGATTGGGAGCGGTACGGGTACGACGATCCATCTCTTCACGAGCTGGTCGAATACCTCCTGCGAACGATGCAGTCGTTCTTCTTGTCTCCAGGCGATCCGCCGCGGAACGACGATGACATGCGGCGATATCTGCGACGCTGGATGGGAACCGCGATTGTCGCGCAGAGGAAGCCGGCCGCAATCGAGTAGGCGCTGCCGGCAGGCCCTCATCTGTGATTCTGGTTCGTCCGGGTGAGCGGCATGTGTCGTTTCCGCACGGAGACGCCGGTCTGCGCAATAGAGTGTGCGCACCCCAGTGCCCGCATGCCCTTCGGCCGCGGGTGTCAGATTCTCGACGACATCGAGGAGTTGCGGTGTGTACACGAGCTGTGTGGACCGGTAGCGGGCACGGAATCCTCGTCGGCCGGAACATGGACTGGCGTGAGGAGATGGACACCAATCTGTGGGCGCTTCCACGTGGCTCCGCCAGAGTCGGCCACGACCGTGACCCGGATCCGGTCACCTGGACCTCGGAGTGCGGCAGCATCGTCGCCACCGCCTGGGACAACGCCACCACCGACGGCATCAATGAGCGTGGGCTGGCAGCTCATGTCCTGTGGCTTGCCGAAGCGGACTTCGGAGATCGAGATCCGGCACTGCCTGCGCTCGCAGTCTCCCTCTGGCCGCAACTCTTTCTCGATCTGTGTGGAACGGTCGACGACTGCGTCGCACTGATGGCCGAGCGGCCGTTTCAGGTGCGGCCACTGATCGAGCCGCGATCCCAGCGTCCCGCCACCGTGCACCTCGCCCTCGAGGATGCCAGTGGTGACTCCTTGATCATCGAGCACGTCGGTGGATCGGTTCGGCTCCATCACGATCGCGCAAATACTGTGATGACGAACTCGCCGCCGTACGACCAGCAGATCGAACTCAGGAAGAACTTCGCCGGTTTCGGTGGGTCGCAGCCGCTCCCGGGAACGACGGAGGCGGCGGATCGCTTCGTTCGTGCCAGCTACTACCTCGATCGGCTTCCGCCCGTCGATTCGCCGGCGCGTGCGTACGCGGCGTTGCTGAGCGTCATGCGCAATGTCGCGCAACCGTTCGGGGAACCCGATCCCGAACGCCCCAATATCTCGATGACGATCTGGCGCACGCTCGCGGATCTGTCGGCGGGTCTGTACTTCTTCGAATCGTCGTTCAGCCCGAATATTGTGTGGACCCGGCTGGCAGACATGGACTTCTCCTCCTGCCGCAAACTCGACCTCGCGACTCCCGACCTGCTGGGCAACGTCAGTTCGGCATTCGCAGACGCATCGCAACCACCTTTCACGCTGTCGTGACGGGAGCGGAAGCCCTTCTGTAACAGGTGGGTCGCGATGTGCGGTCCAAGGACCCTATCGGGGCGCCGGTACCGGAAACTAACGTCAAAGATGGGAAGGCGATTTCGCCGCCCACCACAACCGAGCACGAACGGTGAACCACGATGGCGAGCCTGCGCGAATCGCATATGACGCAGTCGGACTTCTTCTCCTGGAACATGGAGCAGGATCCGATCCTCCGGTCGACGATCGTTGCCGTGATCGTGCTGGACACCAAGCCGGACTGGGACCGCTTCGTGGTCATGATGGACAGGGCCACCCGGGTTGTGCCCAACTTCCGGCACAATCTCGTTCCGGGCCGGTTCGGGATGGTCCCACCGCACTGGGTGGTAGATCCCGACTTCGACCTGTCCTGGCATCTGCGACACCTGTCGTTGCCTGAGCCCGCCAACATGGAGACCGTGCTCGATTTCGCGCGCCGCCTCGGGATGGAGTCCTTCGACAAGGACCGTCCGCTGTGGAATTTCACGCTCCTCGACGGACTCGACGACGGACGGACCGCGCTGGTCCTCAAGGTGCATCACTCGTTGACGGACGGCATCGGTGGCATGCAGATCGCGGGTGAGATCGTCGACTTCGAACGTGGCGGAACGGATCGGGGCCCGCTACCCGACGTTCCGCGCTCGCCGCATGTCAGCGCGGTGGCGGACACCGTGGCCTGGGAGTGGACGACGGGTCTCGACCTCGCTCGCAGCGGCGCCGGGGTGGCTCTTCCGGCGTTGCGCCGCACGCTGTTCCATCCGCTCAGCTCGGCCCGGTCCGCTGCCGGCACGGCTGCGGCGGTCGCGCGCTTCGTGCGTCCGATCCCGAACCCGCTCTCGCCGGTGATGCGAAAGCGTAGCCTCGGCCGTCGTTTCGCGGTGCTCGATCTTCCGGTGGAGGCCCTGCATCAGGCGGCGCGGAATGCCCGGAGCACGCTCAACGACGCGTTCCTCGCCTCGATCCTGCTCGGTTTGCAGAAGTACCACGAAGTGCACGGCGCGACCGTGGAACAGCTGCGGGTCACGGTGCCGGTCAGTTTGCGGACCGAGACCGATGCGATGGGCGGTAACCGCATCACTCTCGTGCGGCTCGCGCTGCCCGCGAACGTGCCGGACCCCACCGAACTGATGCACCAGGTCGACAAGATCATCGAAGTGCTGCGCCGTGATCCGGCGATTCCGCTGACGAACGAGATCGCCGGTGCGCTCAACCTGCTTCCACCGGGCTATCTCGCCATGATGCTCAAGCATGTCGACTTCCTGGCCTCCGATGTGCCGGGATCACCGATACCGCTGTTCCTCGCGGGCGCGGAGGTAGAGCGGTACTACGCATTCGGGCCGACTCTGGGCACCGCGCTCAACGTGACGCTCATGTCGCATACCGGCACGTGCTGCGTGGGTATCAACGTGGACACGGCGTCGGTGCCGGACCTTCCGATCATGATCGACTGCCTTGCGGAGGGATTCCGGACCGTCCTGAGTCTGTGCAGCACCGATCCATCGATCGACACGACGGTCGTGACGCCGGGACACGCATCCGGCAGCTGATGCACAGCGTCCCGATCACCCGTTCCGAGTGCAGGGTGCAGCAGCCGCCGTCACAAAGCTTCGTGACCGTCGACGGCCACGACACCGTGGATTTTCTGGTCAGCCTGTCGCGCGCCTGACGGAACCCATCCGGGCGGGCCGAACACGTACCCCAGTCTGTCGCGCCAGGTCGACGCCTGCCGCCAGTCCCGGCCGATCGCCGCGTACTCGTGGGTCTGCAGTTTCCAGATGTTGTAGGTGCCCACGGGCTTGGTGAGACCGTAGGTGGGGCGGTGGGTTTCCGGCTGGAACGTGCCGAACATCCGGTCCCAGATGATGAGGATGCCGGCATAGTTCTTGTCGAGGTACTCGGGGTCGCAGCCGTGGTGCACGCGATGATGCGACGGGGTGTTGAACACGAACTCGATGGGGCGTGGAAGCTTGTCGACGCGTTCGGTGTGGACGAAGAACTGGTAGACCAGGCTCACCGAGAACCCGATGAACACCATCCACGGCGGAATACCGATCAGCGGCAACGGAATCCATATCAGGATCTCGCCGCTGTTGTTCCACTTCTGGCGCAGCGCGGTGGCGAAGTTGAAGTACTCGCTCGAGTGATGGGCCTGATGAGTTGCCCAGATCAGGCGAATGCGATGCGCCATGCGGTGGTACGTGTAGTACAGCAGGTCGACGCCGAGGAGGAGGATCACCCAGGTGTACCAGGCATCCGCGGGCAGATGCCATGGCGCGAGATACACCCAGACGGCGGAGTAACCCACCAACGCGAGCAACTTCCACGCCGCCGTGGTCGTGATCGAGACCAGTCCCATCGACACGCTGGCCCGCGCGTCGCGCGCGTCGTAACCGCCGCGAGCCGGCCTCGCCCGTCCTTCGGCATCGATCGTCGCCTCCTCGAGGCGCCGCGCCGCCACCCACTCGATGACGAGGAACAGCACGAAAAAGGGGATAGCGAGCGTCACCGGCTCGTGCAGCGGCTCCAACAGCGTCGAACTCCACGCTGACACCAAGGTGTCCCACATGCTTCCTCCAGGGACTGAAGAACAATGTCACCCATAAATGTACCTTGGCGTGACATGCATCACTTCGGGGGAGGGGGAGGCCTCACTATTGCCGGGCCGTCCGGGCGGGATCCGGTTACTCGGATGTGTCGGTCGGCTGGGCGGTCACGCTGAAGCTGTGCCAGGTCACGTGCTCGTCGCGGGCGTATCGACGCTCCCCGAGCTCGCCGAACTGCACCACCACCTCGTCGGGATGAAGCGAGAACGATGTGGGCATGACGCTGTGGCGGGCGCGGTGCTTGCCCACCGTCATCTCTTCGATGTCGACGAATACGACATCCTTTTCCATCGCCTCGGCAGCGGCCATCAGTTCGAGCGCCGTGGTGTTGAAGGTGTCGATCGAGTCCATGGGTCGAGCCTATCGACAGTGTGACAGCTGGGGCTAGAGACCGAGCCGAGGCTCCGCGTCAGGGACGCCGGAGGGATTCCTCCATCGGCCGGTCGCCCCAGGAGTGCAGCTGCCGAAGCAAGGAACTCTTCTTGCGCTGGTGGTCGGACATCCGGACGAGGATGTCGTCCAGAAAGGCGACTGCGTGGTCGACGAACGGTCCCTTGTTGAGCATGACGCATTCCGCGCGACCCGACATCGCCGCGTCGGTCACCTCGGCGCGGGACGGGCGGCCCGTGCGCGTGAGGGTGTCGAGCACCTGCGTGGCCCAGACGACCGGCACGTGGGCCGCTTCGCACAGCCACAGAATTTCTTCCTGGACTTCGGCGAGACGACCGTAGCCGGCCTCGACGGCGAGGTCGCCGCGCGCGATCATCACCCCGACCTGGGGCCACCGCATGGCGGTCAGCAGGATGTCGGGCAGATTCTCGAAGCCGGCGACGGTTTCGATCTTGAGGATCAACCCCAGATCGGTGGCCGCGAGTTTCCTCAGATGATCGTGGAGGAGTACGACGTCGTCCGCGCCGCGGACGAACGACA
>NZ_JBAQEO010000185.1:0-5588 GCF_049286785.1 Rhodococcus sp. (in: high G+C Gram-positive bacteria)
GCCCGGCGATCCGGTCGAGGTCGACCTGCCCGGTTTCGTCCAAGCTGACTGCGAGCGCTTCGGCGACGTCCTGGGCGGACTGCGCCCGCTGCGGCGGGGTGATGACGTCCTCGGTGAAGATCTTCGACTTCCGCGCCTGCTGGGTGTCCTCGTCGAAGATTTCGATGCTGCGGACCAGCTGGATCGCCGGGTCGTAGCGGATGGCGCCCTCGAGGTGCCGCATCTTCTTCCACGCCGGGTTCGGCTCGGACGCCTCCGCCAGCAGCCGGGCAGCGACGTCCTCGGGAAGAGCGCCGGTGACCGGGCCGATCTCGTCGCCATTGTTGCGTCGCCACCGTTTCTCCAGGTCGGCGAAGCGTGTGTCGATGACCTTCTGGTTGGGCGGACCCGGGGTGATCCAGGTGAACCGGTTGAGTGGCCCGTACTTTCGCGCATACGCGTCGTATTGGCGGTTCAGCTGCGTGCGCAGCCGGTTCTTGGTGTCTTCGTCGCCGCCGGTGCGTTGGGCGTCGACGAGATCGGTGACCGTGCCGGCCATGGTGAGCATGGACTTCCACTGGGCGGTGCGGGCCTTGTCGATCTTCGACGGCACCGGCGTCCACCGGCCGCCGATCGAGAGCTGCTCGAACATCAGGGTCTCGTCGTTGTACCGCACCGACCCCGGCACCTCGGTGATCGCGGCTTCTTCCGCGGTGACCAGTCCGGCCTTGTCGAGCGTCGGGTCGGCGGCCGGCTGTTCCGCGTCCTGCCCGAGTCCCGCGCTCTTCGCGGTGTCGACGATGGCGCTCAGCCGGTCACGGACCTGTTCGGCCAACGGCCGGGAGGGGTCGGCGGTCACCTTCAAGGTGGCCGCCGAGTACATGCCCGACCCGATCCCGAGTTCGCCGAGCACGTTCTCCGGGTGGGCCAGGAAGTAGTCGTTGACCTTGATCTCACCCTCGGCCAGCTCGGCCTTCGAGGTGGTGATCCACTGCTCGGTCTCCGTCGACACAGTGCGGCCGGCCTCGCGGCGGCGGAAGATCAGCAGGTCGGTGACCACATCGGTACCGGCCTGCCGGTCGAATGCCTTGGTCGGCAACCGTAGTGCGCCGACGAGGTCACCGAGTGCGGCGATTTCCTCGCGGGCCTTGGGCCGCTGGGCGTCGGAAGTGAAGGCGCTGGTGATGACTGCGACGTAGCCGCCGGTTTCGGTCAGTGCGAGAGACTTGCGGATGAAGTGGTTGTGAATGGTCAGCCCGGACGGGTTGTGCAGTGGGTCGCTGACCGTGAAGTTGCCGAACGGGACGTTGCCGATCACCGCGGTGAAGGCACCCTCGTCGGGGGAGAACTTCTCGAAGCCGTGGCCCCGGACCTGGTGCCCCGGATACAGGTGGTGCGCGATCCGGGCGGTCATCGGGTCCAGCTCCACCCCGACCATCCGGGTGCCGTGCGGGGCGTGACCGATGAAGTTGCCGGCCCCACAGCCCGGTTCGAGGACCCGGCCGCCGGTAAACCCCGCCCGCGAGAGCGCGGACCACATCTCGGCGGTGATCGCCGGATCGGTGTAGTGGGCGTTGAGGGTGGAGGCGCGGGCGGCGTCGATCTCCGGCGGTGTCAGCACGGAGGAGAGGTCGGTGCGGAGTTCGTCCCACTCAGGTTTGCGCTTGTCGAAGATGTCCCCGGCGGCACCCCATCCGGACCAGGCGGCGAGGATCCGCTGTTCGGCCGGGGTCGCTGCCCGGTTTTCGTCGCCGAGCTGGTGCACCAGGCGGATCGCGTCGATGTTCGCCCGGGCGCGGGCCTTCGCCCCGGACGGTGCCAATACCTCGGCGCCGAGGACGAAGTTCGCGGCCGTCGCCTCCGGCTGGTCCGGTGCCGGCTGGGCGGCGAGCTGCGGGGCCTCGGCTGCGGGTTCGTTCTCGGTGTCCTGGCCGTCGTGGTCTCGGGGGTCGCGCTCCCCGGTGATCCTCGCGCCGACCCCGGCTGTCGCAGCCGACTCGATGTGCCGACCGGTGCGGGCGGTGGTGATCGCCTCCGCGAGGGTTGCCGTGGTGACCGGTTCGGTCTCGCCGCGGCTGACCTGCCAGTCCTTGGTGTGCCACCGGTAGCTGACCTGCGCCCGGTCCTGGCCGGGTTCGCCGACAAGGTATTCCGAGTCCCGCAGCGCCTCGAGATCGGCCGGTCCGGTCGCCGTGGTGAACAGGTCGTCAGGCTCGCGGGCGCTGGTGTGCAGGGTGTCGAACGCGTGCTGGGCGATGTCCAGGCGCAACAGCTCCGAGGTGTCGAGTCCGTGGGCGCGACACGCTGCCGCCAGGTCGCGGTGGTCGCGCTCGAACTCGGTGAGGACGCGGTCGCGCAGCTCTCGGCAGCCCTGAGAGGTCAAGAACCCGGTCCGGTTCAGGCTCGGGTGCAGCGACGTCGCAGCCGCGGCGAACACCTCGTCCAGGCTCAATGCCCGCCCGGTGATCTCGGCGAACCGGCCGCGGGCCTGTTCGGCAATCATTCCTTCTCGGACCGGTCCCGGGCGCGCGTCACCGGCGCCAATTGTGGCGCGGCGCACCGCTGGCAGGTGGTGGCTGCCCCACAGCTCCCGGCTGTCGCCGCCGTCGGTGGTGACCTCCCACACGGGGGTGCCGGTGTGCAGGGTGAACCTGTGCACTTGGGTGCGGGGACGGTTGGTCGCCACGAAGGTGTCGGTGTCGCGGGCGAGCCAGTCGGTGGCCTTGTCGCGGTAGCTGTCCTCGAGTGCGGCCAGGAGCGGGCCGCGAACCTCGGCGGTGAGCCACTGACGGCCGCCGTGGTCGTCGATCACCGCTGCGATATCCGGGCGGCCGGTGAGGCGGTCGGCGAGGTCTGCTGCTGCGGCCTCGAGGACGACGCTACGGCGCTTGGACACCAGGGTGCTCGCCGCCAGGGCCACCACCAGCGGGTCCTGACGTAGCTCGCCCTGGGCCCAGTCCCGCCACTTCTCGACGTCCGCGGCGCGGTCGTCGAGGCTGCCCGCCGCCTGCCAGGCGCGCAGGCTGGCGTCCGGGATCAGAGCCCGGGCGGCCTCGGCCGCCTTCTCGGCGCCGGCCACGACCGCGTCGTCTGCGCCGTCGAGCATCAACGCGGTGTGCACGCGCTGGGCGTCGAGCCAGGCGTGGATCTTGTTCCGGTCCGGCATCTCGTCGCCGGCCTCCACGGCAGCCTCAGACACTTCCACCGCGTCCACTTCCACCGCGTCCGCCGTGACCTCGGCGGCCGGGGCAACCTCGTCGGTCGGTGCGAGGGCCTGCGCGGCCGGTTCGGGGGAGGTCTTGACCGCCTCGTGGACCGTATCGAGGGTGGTGGCGATGTTGTCGTGCAGCCAGTGCGCCGCCGCCTGATACTGCGGATCGGCGGAGTCGACGGACAGCAGCCAGTCGCTGACGGTGTGGTTGACCAGCCGGTGGCGGCCGACGCTGAGGTAGTCCTCGGGTCGGCGCCGCAGCACCTGCAGGCGGGGGTGGGTGATCATCTCGGCCTGAAGATCGGCGAGGACCTCGTCCTCGCGTTCGCGCGCCCACTCGGTCCGGGCACCGTTCCAGCCGCGATGCCAGTCGGTGAAGATCTGCTCGGTGCGTGGGTCACCGACCGGGACACCGTCGAGCGCGGCGCGGACTCTCGGGTCGGCCGCCGGAATTGGAGTGCCGCCGCCGGGGCCGTGTTCGGTCCAGGCATTACGGCCGACGTGGCGCCAGTCCACCGGGTCGGTGCGGTGGCTGTTGTCGTGGACGCGGGTCAGGGTGTCCTCGGCCAGTTGCTGCCGTTTGGTCTCCACGACGGCGTCCGCGACGGCGTATTCGATCGCCTGCTGCACTGGGGCGGCGGCCGTGAACCGCTCGATCGGTGCTGTGGCGGCCTCGGCGACGGCCGAGTCGGCTTCGAGGGCGGTGACCGCGGCATCGGCGGCCACGCGTTCGGGGTGGTGTTTCGCCCAGATGCGGGCGGGGAGTTCGGCGGCGGCGGCCTGCCAGCCGGCAGGATCGCCGAGGGCGGTGCGGGCGATCGCCGCGATCTGCGGATCCTCACTCACGACCCGCTCAACGAGAGCGACCTGAACCTCGTCATGGGCGTGGCGCGCGGCCCAGGAGATGAACTGTTCGAAGGTGTTCGACGGTGACCCGGCGGCCAGGTTGAGGTCCTCGTCGGCCATCAAATGCCCGGCGATCTCGCCGACCAACGCCGCGACATCTTCGGAATCGGCGGTGGGTTCGCGCTGGGCGGTGAACTCGGCGACCAGCTCCCGCAGCGGCCGCCGCCCCGCGAGGGTTTCCGTGGCCGGTGCCGGGGTGGATGTCGTTTCCGGTGGTCGGTGTTCCCGGTCCGCCTTCTGTGCGGCGAGTTGGTCGCGGATCTGCGCGGAGCGCTCGCGTGCCTGCCCCGGCGACAGCGGTGGTCCGGTGTGCTCGGCACGCTCGTCCCGTTGCCGTTGGGTTTCCGCTTCGGCCAGGATGCGGGCGATCTCCGGATCGGAGGCGTCGGCGACCTGCCCGGACCGGGCGCGCAGCATCCTGATCTGCTCGTCGGCGCGGCCGATCGTCAGGTCGTCGGGCAGCCGCACCGGCAACCCACGCCTACGGCGCAGGGTCCGCAGATACGCCTGCTGGCGGTCGGTGGCGGGCCGATCCCGCCAGGTCCGGCGCGGCGCCCGCGCACGGCTGACCGCGGCGACGTCCACACCCTCGACGTCGTAGCCGGCGTCGGTACACACCTGCCGGGCACGCTCGGCCGCGTCGCGGGCCTCGTGGGCATCGGCCGAGACCCGCTCGACCCGGGCCGCCATCCGCTCCGCGGTCGTCGTCAGATCATCGACCAGCTCCGGATCGGAATTGGCCAACGCCGCCTCTGCGGCCTGCACCTGTATCTGCTGCGCACCGCGGATCAGGGTGGACAGCTTGCTCTCGATCTCGTCGAGATACCGGGCGGCCCGCGCATAGGCCACCAGCTCCGGTGGAGCTACACCACTCGGTTCCCCGCGGCCTTCGACGCCTTGATCTGCTCGTCGATCATCTGCGCCAGCTCGTCGGCCAACGGGTCCGCCGCCGTCAGCGGCGTCTTCACGTTGTCCTCCATCCGTTGCGCGATCAGCGATTCGGCGTACGTCCGAAACGTCATCGCCTCGCTCGGCCAGACCCTGCGAACCACCTGCCGTGCCAGGTCCGGCACCTCGACCATCCCGGTCCGCCAGCGGTCCGGGTCGCGGGCCTGCCTGCGCGCCACGATCTCTGCCTCGATCCGCTGCTCGATCTTCAGCTCCCGGGCGATCTGTTCCTCGCTGATCTGCGGCACCAGCGAGTACAGCTCCTCGGTCAGCACTGCCTCCCGGCTGTCGTGCTCGGCCTGAGCGATCAACTGATGGGTCGTCATCACGTCCGGATCCTGACCCGGATGCTCGGCCTTCCAGCTCCGCACCAGATACCCCTGGCCGCCCCCGACTCGCTGCAACACCAGCTCCGAGAGCCGCCCTGCCTCCTCGTCGAACTGCGCCGTCAGCTGCGCCTGCGTCGCGCCCGGGTCCACGCCCAGATGCTCCCGCCAGATCCGCTCCACTTCCGCGCGAATCGTCGGATCGAACTCCGCCATCG
>NZ_JBAQEO010000186.1:0-6147 GCF_049286785.1 Rhodococcus sp. (in: high G+C Gram-positive bacteria)
GGACAGGCGAGAACGCCCGGCGTGTACCGGCATGTATGTACTCCAGGATTGTGGGAGAAGTGGACGTTCGGATCGAGCGGCGGGTCAGGCCAGGGTCAGCACGACATCGGCCAATGCGGGGGCGTTCTCGCGTTCCGGAACCGTGACAGACATCAGCAGCCTGCCCTCTTCCTTCCAGATGCGGGTGTGCAGCGTTTCGCCCGGAAACACCACGCCGGCGAACCGGGCGCGGAACCCGGCGACGCGTGAGGTGTCGGAGTCGAGCAGGGTGTCGACCGCTGCCTTGCAGACCATCCCGTACGTGCACAGGCCGTGGAGAATCGGTGCGGGAAAGCCTGCGGCGGCCGCAAACTTCGGATCGGAATGGAGCGGGTTCCGATCCCCGCACATCCGGTACATCAGCGCCTGCTGCGGCAGGACGGGGGTGTCGACCTCGGCGTCGGGTTCGCGGTCGGGTAGTTCGATCGACTCGGACGGCCCGCGCTCGCCGCCGAAACCGCCTTCACCGCGGGCGAAGATGGAGGACCGTGCCGTCCACAGAGGGGTGCCGTCGAGGTCGGTGGTGGTGGACTCCTGGACGACGACGGCGGCCTTGCCCTTGTCCCACACCTCGGCGATCCGGGTGGTGGTGCGGGCCTTCCCCTCCGAGGGGATGGGCCGGTGCACGGTCACTTCCTGGCTGCCGTGCACCACCTTCGCGAGATCGATCTCGATGCCCGGGAACGACACACTGGGTGGCTCGGTGTCGTGGAAGCTCGCGGCCACGGTCGCGAAGGTCGGAAGGACCTGCGGCGTGCCGTCGGCGAGGTAGCGGAGTTCCTTCTCGTCGAGCGGGCGCGAGCCGGCGCCGAGCGCCAAGTTGTAATGCTGCACGTCGGAGGCGGTCCAGGAGAACTCCTGCGGGCGCAGTTCGGCTCCGATGGCTGCCGCGGGGTCAAGGGGCATTGGTGGCGTCTCCGGTGAGTGTGGTCTCGGAAGTGAGTGTTTCGGCGTCGTTCGACTTTCCGAGGATGTCCAGCACGGCCAGGTAGCCGAAGGTCATCGCGGGTCCGATGGTCGCGCCGGGTCCGGCATAGGTGTGGCCCATGACCGGACCGCTGGCATTGCCCACCGCGTAAAGGTTTTCGATGGTGGTGCCGTCTTCCCGCAGCACCCGAGCATTCTTGTCGGTGCGCAATCCACCCTTGGTGCCCAGATCGCCCGGCACCATCTTGATCGCGAAGAACGGTGCCTTCTCGAGTGCGCCGAGGCTGGGGTTCGGCTTGTTCCGTGGATCGCCGTAGTAGTGGTCGTAACCGCTCTCGCCGCGTCCGAAGTCCTCGTCCTTGCCGTTGCGCGCGAAGGTGTTGAAACGCGACACCGTCTCGGTCAGGGAATCCACCGGAATGCCTATCTTGTCGGCCAATTCGGCGATAGTCCCAGCCTTGACGACCACACCGGCCTTCAGCCAGCGGTTCGGGAAGGGGGAGCGCGGGGTGATTCCGGCGAACGCATACCGATCGCGGTAACGCTGATCGAGAATCAGCCAGCACGGAATGTTCTCGCCGGGGCCTTCGCCCTGTCCGTACTTGCCGCCGTACATCGCATGCGTGGCCTCGACGTACGGGGCCGACTCGTTGACGAACCGTTTACCGGCCTCGTTCACCATGATGCAGCCGGGCAGGGAGCGCTCCGACAGTGCGAACCACGGGCCACCGGTGAGTGGGATGGAGGGGCCCCACCAGGCGTCTTCCATGAGATCCAGGGCTGCGCCCAGCTTCTCACCGGCCCAGATGCCATCGCCGGTATTGGCCTTCGCGCCCACGGTCCATTCGGTGCCGATCGGTGCCCGCTGATACTTCTTGCGCGCCTCGTCGTTGTGCTCGAAACCGCCCGATGCGATCACGACGCCACGTCGTGCCCGGAACACCTGCGGCTTGCCGTCGACGGTGGTGTTCACGCCTCGCACCACCCCATCCTCCACGTACAGACTCGTGAGGGGAGTGTCGAGCAGAATCGGAACACCGGCCGCCTTCAGCCCGGTCTGCAATCCTGCGACCAGCGCCTGACCGCGGACGAGTAACTTCTTGCGAGTGATCTTGGCGCCGAGGAAGCGCAGACCGACGCGGGCCGCGCGGAGCGGTCCGCGCGGGTTACGCATCAAGAGGTTGAGCCAGCGGTAATCGGCCTGGGTGATGACGAAATTGGGCGGTGCCTTCACGTAATCGGGCTCCAGGTCGGCGAGGTCGTCGCCGAGTTTCCTGCCGTCGAACGGCGTCGGTTCCACCGATCGGCCACCGAGCCGTCCACCGGGCGCCTCAGGGTAGTAGTCGGAGTAGTCGGGCACCCACTGCAATTTCAGCTGGCTGTTCTTCAGCACGAACGACAGCATTTCGGGACCGCGATCGATATAGGTGTCGATGCGATCCCTCGGCACGACGTCGCCGATGATGCTGTGCAGGTAGGTGCGCGCCGCCTCGATGGTGTCGTCGACCCCCGCCGCCACGAGCGCTTCGTTGCCCGGGATCCACACACCTCCGCCGGAGCGTGCGGTGGAACCGCCGAAGTGGGAGGCCTTCTCGAGGATGACGACGCTGAGTCCCCTGTGGGCCGCGGTCAGGGCCGCGGTCATACCACCGGCACCGCTGCCGACGACCACGATGTCGTATTCGTGCTTGCTCATGTAGAACACGTTATAGAATGATGGGGCGATCAGTCCATCCTTTCCAGCCAGGAAGTATTACTGACCGCAACAAAGCACAAAGAAACACGTTGCAGTAGAAACGGTGGGCGTGCGCACGCACTCGAACCTCAGGGAAGGCCCAGAACCATGCTCTCGACGCAACAACGCACCGAGTTGGCCCGCCTACTCGACGCCGCCGAGCGCGGTCGCGCTCCGATCGCCCCCCTGACCGACGCACACCCCGACATCGACGTGGTCGACGCCTACGAGATCCAGCTGATCAACATCCGCAGCCGGGTGCAGGACGGAGCCGAGGTCGTCGGGCACAAGGTGGGCCTGTCCTCGCTCGCGATGCAGCAGATGATGGGTGTCGACGAGCCGGATTACGGTCATCTCCTCGCAGACATGGAAGTGTTCGAGGACCAACCCGTCGACACCGCCCGCTTCTGCTACCCGCGCGTCGAGGTCGAGGTCGCCTTCGTTCTGGGTAGAGACCTGCCGGGCGCTGGATGTACCGAGCAGGATGTCGTCGACGCCACCGCGTACTACGCGCCGTCCATCGAACTGATCGACAGTCGCATCGAGAACTGGCACATCAAGCTGCCCGACACCATCGCCGACAACGCGTCCTCCGCGGGATTCGTCCTGGGGGAGAACCGGGTGCGTCCGTCCGACATCGACATCAAATCCATCGACGCCGTGCTGACCTGCAACGGTCGGACCATCGCCGAGGGGCGCAGCGACGCCGTGCTCGGCAACCCGGTCACCGCCGTCGCCTGGCTCGCACAGAAGGTGGAGAGCTTCGGTGTGCGGCTGAAAGCCGGCGACATCGTCCTGCCCGGGTCATGCACCCGCGCCATCGACGCGCACCCCGGCGACCACTTCCACGCCGAGTTCAGCGGGCTCGGCTCCGTATCCCTGCAGTTCAAGTAGGAGTTTCTTCAATGACCAAGGCAAGCGTGGCGATCGTCGGTTCCGGCAACATCAGTACCGACCTGCTCTACAAGCTGCAGCGATCCGAATGGCTCGAACCGCGATGGATGATCGGGATCGACCCCGAGAGCGAGGGTTTGGCTCGCGCCCGCAAGATGGGCCTCGAGACGTCGGCCGAGGGCGTCGACTGGCTGCTTGCGCAGGCCGAGAAGCCCGATCTCGTGTTCGAGGCCACCTCCGCGTATGTGCACCGCGAGGCCGCACCCCGCTACGAGGCCGCAGGTATCCGCGCCATCGACCTCACGCCTGCCGCCGTCGGCCCGGCCGTGGTTCCGCCGGCGAACCTGCGCGAGCATCTCGATGCGCCGAACGTCAACATGATCACCTGTGGCGGGCAGGCCACCATCCCGATCGTGTACGCCGTATCCCGGGTGGTGGACGTGCCGTACGCCGAGATCGTGGCGTCGGTGGCATCCGTGTCGGCCGGGCCGGGCACGCGCGCCAACATCGACGAGTTCACCAAGACCACCAGTCGCGGTATCGAGACCATCGGCGGCGCGCAGCGCGGCAAGGCGATCATCATCCTCAATCCTGCCGATCCGCCGATGATCATGCGTGACACCATCTTCTGCGCCATCCCCGAAGACGCCGACCGGGCTGCCATCACCGATTCCATTCACCGAGTGGTCGCGGACATCCAGCAGTACGTGCCCGGCTACCGCCTGCTCAACGAACCGCAGTTCGACGAGCCCAGCGTGGTATCCGGTGGGCAGGCCACCGTCACGACGTTCGTGGAAGTCGAGGGTGCAGGCGATTTCCTGCCGCCGTACGCGGGCAACCTCGACATCATGACCGCGGCGGCAACCAAGGTGGGCGAAGAAATCGCCCAGAAGCTCCTGAGCGTGGAGGCGTGACAGACATGACCCACTCCGATTCGTCCATACATTTCGACTCCAGCTGGGACATCCGGGTCACCGACACGTCCCTGCGCGACGGCTCGCATCACAAGCGGCACCAGTTCACCGGCGAGGAGGTGCGCGCCATCGTCGGTGCGCTCGACAACGCCGGTGTCCCGGTCATCGAGGTCACCCACGGCGACGGCCTCGGGGGCTCGTCGTTCAACTACGGCTTCTCGAAGGTGCCCGAGCAGGAGCTGATCAAGATTGCCGTCGACACCGCGAAGAACGCGAAGATCGCATTCCTGATGTTGCCGGGCCTGGGAATCAAGGACGACATCATCATCGCGCAGGACAACGGCGCCTCGATCTGCCGGATCGCCACCCATTGCACCGAGGCCGACGTCTCGATCCAGCATTTCGGGCTCGCCCGGGAACGCGGCCTCGAAACGGTCGGGTTCCTGATGATGGCCCACTCCATCCCGCCGGAGAAGCTTGCGAAGCAGGCTCGGATCATGGCCGACGCCGGTTGCCAGTGCGTGTACGTGGTGGACTCGGCCGGTGCGCTCGTCCTCGAACAGGTCTCGGACCGTGTCGAAGCACTCGTGCAGGAACTCGGCTCGGACGCACAGGTAGGCTTCCATGGTCACGAGAACCTCGGACTCGGGGTGGCGAACTCCATCGCCGCAGTCCGGGCGGGCGCCAAGCAGATCGACGGCAGCACTCGACGCTTCGGTGCCGGTGCGGGTAACGCACCTGTCGAGGCGTTCGTCGGCGTGTGCGACAAGATCGGCGTCAAGACCGGCATCGACTTCTTCGCCATCGCCGATGCCGCCGAAGATGTGGTGCGTCCGGTCATGCCCGCCGAATGCCTCCTGGACCGTCAGGCCCTGATGATGGGATACGCCGGCGTCTACTCCAGCTTCCTCAAGCACGCCGAACGCCAGGCTGAACGTTACGGTGTCTCCTCCGCCGAACTCCTCGTCCGCGCCGGCAAGCGCAAACTCGTCGGCGGCCAGGAAGACCAGCTCATCGACATCGCGCTCGAACTGCAGAAAGAAGCCGCGGGGCGCTGACCCCTACCGCGTCGCCCATCCCTCCGGGCCGCCCAATATCACACTGGTTCAGTCAGATTGGACGAATGTGACATTGGGCGCGGTCGCGGGCGGCGCGACGGGTCAACGCGACGGATCAGTGGGCGGTTTCCCACAGTCCGATGAGGTTGCCCTCCGAGTCGGAGAAGTAGGCGGCGAAGCCCATGTCGCCAATGGGTGTCCGTGCGGTGACAGTCTTTCCGCCCAGCGACTCGATCTTCTCCAGCGCCGCGTCGATGTTCTCGACGTCGACGGTGACCACGGGTGAGGTGATCTCCCCGCGCTTCGTCATGCCGCCGTTGATGAATCCGGGCTCGGCGGACACGCCGCTCTCGGTGACCGGACCGGTGATCGCCATCGTGTAGTCCATGTCGGGAATCTCCGCGAGGCTCCACCCGAAGGCGTCGCGGTAGAACGACCGTGCACGGTCGCCGTCGTCGTAGGGAATCTCGAAATGCACGATTCGGCCGGTCATAGCGCCTCCCCGGGTCGGCTGACGCCGCCGTATTCGACGACAAGGTCCAGCCTAGGCCGCTGCACCTCCACCTGGGAAGGTTTACAC
>NZ_JBAQEO010000187.1:0-2253 GCF_049286785.1 Rhodococcus sp. (in: high G+C Gram-positive bacteria)
CGCTGCATCTGGGTTTGATCCGCGGCGTTCTGGCCGAGGTGCGGGCACCGCTCGCGGCCGACCGGATCGAGCCGTTCGTCGAGCCGTCGCTCTGCCTGGCACACCTGACCCCCGCCCCCGATGAGAGCAACCAGGATCCACACCCACGACCGATGAATTCCGCCTTGCCAGGCAGTCTGCATTGATGAATGCCCCTTCCGCACCTGCGGGAGACTCGAGATGGTGTGACAAGGAGCGTGCACACCTTGGACCAAGAGAATGTGAGCGCCACCCTGACTGTCGCCGTGCCAGCCGTCAGGGTGTTCGCGGCGCTGGCCGACCCGACGAGCCATTCTGTTATCGACGTCACCGGCTGGGTGCAAGAGGCTACCGACCAGGCGCCGCTGACCGAGGTGGAACAGATCTTCCGGATGGACATGTATCACCCAACCATCCACACGGAACTACCAGGTAGCCAACAAGGTTCAGGTCCTCGACCCGCCGCGCGTCATCGGCTTGCTGACGGGGCAGGAGAAGGACGAGGGTCACCTGGAGTTCGGCGGATGGATCTGGCTTTACGACCTGGTGCCGCTTGGCCGGTCGGAGACAGAGGTCACGCTCACCCACGGACGTCGACGGTGCCGCAGTCCATCCGCGAGTACATCCAGTTCCCGCCCTTCGGTCCTGAGCATCTTGCCAACTCCCTGCAGCACCTGGCCGAGCTTGCGGAACCGACGTCCCGGGCTTGGACGCCGGAGGGCTAGACATCTGCCGGTTTGGACTGATTCGCGCCGTCCACCGACGAGTTGGTACGTTTCGCAATCAGTTCGGGCTATACCTGAGTCCAGAATCGTGCCAATGCCCATCAGCACACTCAGTTGTGCGACCATCAGCCGTCGGCAACTGGGGGCAAAGCTGGATTATGTTTGTCCCACACACACTTACGATCGGAGGGTTCTCGAGCAGCGCGTGCCGTCCGGACCGGTATTGCTCATTGCGGCGGGAACTTCGGCAATCGATGGCCCGCATACCAAAGGGTTCCGAGAGAAGGTGGTCGCCGACCTGCCCGATCGGAAGATCGTCCAGATGCCGCAGACGATGGACTTCCAGAGAGTGAATCCGAGCTCGCCCGGATTCGGGAGCTTTACTCGGCCCAACCCGACCTGACGCTGATGATTCGCGACCAGGCCGGGTATAAGCTTGCGCCCGAGTGGTTCCCGAAGGACGAGGTGGTCTACTGCCCGGACTCGGCATTCGGTCTCGGCACCGTTGACGCCATCGCGGCGCCGACGCACGAGGTCGTCGTATTGAAGCGGGGAGACAACGAATCGGTCCACGAGGACCAACCCACGCTGCAATCACCTTGCGCCGGTTCGGGTCTGCCAGTGCGTGGAGTACCTTCGACAGGTCGTACTCGTCCAGATCGGGATGGCCGTTCGCATCCGCCACTGCAGCTCCTTCCCACACAACCTCAACTACCAAACATCTCGTACCCACGACGAGTGCACCGACACAGGTGGGCAGGGTCGGTGGTCACTTGCCGTCGGTGTACCGGTAAATGCCCTCGCGGTCGCCACGCCGAGCTTGCCGGCGTCGAGGTTAGTTCTCCTTCAGCCCAGCGACTTCGCTTTCGCCGATCGCGGGAATTGCGGCCGCGGTCTCGGCGCGTGTGGTGGAGTCGGTGTCACTACTCATCTCGGTCCACGTTTCGCTTCCTGACGGCCACGGCCCTGTATCGGTTCCCCCGGGTGTTCGGATGAGCACCGGCGTGGCCCCGGGCTCGTCGGCAGGTGCGCAGACGAGCCCCAGCAGCCGCGGGTTACGGACGATCCGGGGGGGTTAGATGTCGCCGAAAGCTGCCGCGTAGCGGATGACACCGCTCGGCAGTGGTTCGGCGTCCAGGCTCAGCGCCATCAACGCCTCATCGGGGACCTGCATCTTCATCGTGATGCCGTGCAAGCTGGCTCGGGTGAACCCGAACCGCGGGTAGTAGCCCGGATGCCCGAGGACGGCGACGAAGTGCTCACCCACATGCTTGGCGGCGTCGAGCGCGGCGCGGACGGCGGCCGATCCCACGCCGGTCTTCTGATATCGCGGCAGGACCGCGCACGGTGCCAGGCACAGTGCCGGGGTATCACCGATGTGGGCGCGGGTCAGGAGAGCGTGCCCTACGAGGGCACCGGTGCCGTCGGCGGCGACGATCGAGAGGCCGTCGATCCACGCCGGGTCCCGGCGTAGTGCCTCGACGAGGTCGGCCTCCCCTGCGGTGTCGAA